>JAYTOM010000453.1:0-7147 GCA_043747765.1 Actinomycetota bacterium | reverse complement strand
GCGTGCCGGGGCGGCCCGGCCTAGCGAGTCGAGCGACCGTTGCTGCTTGTGTCACGAAGCTCGCCTTCTTCTCGTCGATCAATTGTTCGAAGATCGAGCCTGTGCGTCTGGTCCCGAGGATGTCGGCGCAATCGAACAGCGTGCGCGACGGGCTCGTCAGACGAAGGCCGTCCGAGCGCTGGACGATGTCGACGGCGTCGATCTGTCGACACTTCTCGACAATCACGCCGGGCAGGATCACGGAACGGCCATGGGGGATGAGGACCCGGACCTCGCCGTCGGGCTTCGGCAGCCCCCTGAAGTTCCACATCTGGGCGGCGTTTGTTCTGGCAATCACGGCGATCGAGCTGCGCAGACAGGCAGCCATCATCAGCTGGTCGGTGCCGAATGGCCAGTGTGTACTGCGGAGGACACCAGGCATGATGATCTCGAAGTTGTCGGTCTCGGCGAGTCGGTACGCGTCCCGCCTGCTGCAGCCGAATTCGATCAAGTTCGGGATCGGCACGATTCCGGAATGTCCGTGCAACCACATCTGTAGTTGCGGTATCCATGCTTCGGCCATGACAGCCCCCTTCGACAACGGAATTGTTCGCCGGGGAGGTCATCAGCAACGTAGCGGCCGAGCAGCAGATTTCGGGCCGGAGGTGAGGGCGCCGAGGGCGCGTATCCCGCTCACAGCGGCCCCACGGGGCGCCGTTGGGCGGACAGGTCGCACAAGTGCACCCCGTGGGGCGATTGTGCGCGAACCGGGCGGGGCTGGGGCGGGCGAACCGGGCGGGGCTGGGGCTGGCGAACCGGGCTGAGGGGCTTCAGCTGCGCTGGTAGTTCGGGGCTTCCTTGGTGATCGTCACGTCGTGCGGGTGGGATTCCTCGCGTCCGGCAGTCGTGACCTTCATGAACCTGGCTCCGTCACGCAGCGCTTGCAACGTGCCCGCACCGGCGTATCCCATTCCGCTGCGCAAGCCGCCGATCAGCTGATAGGTCACGTCGCCGATGCCTCCGGCGAAAGGGACTCGGCCCTCGATACCTTCCGGGACCAGCTTGCGGGTGCCGGACGGCGATTGTCCGCTCGCGTAGCGATCGGCGCCGTGGCCCTGCATCGCCCCGAGTGAACCCATCCCGCGGTAGCTCTTGTACCGACGACCTTCGAACAGTTCCAACTCGCCAGGCGCCTCTTCGGTTCCAGCCAGAAGCGAGCCGAGCATGATGGTCTCGGCGCCGGCGGCAATCGCTTTGACAACATCGCCGCTGTACGTGATACCGCCATCGGCGATGATGGGGATACCGAGCTGCGCGGCCCGCTTGCAGGTGAAGTAGATCGCCGAGAGTTGTGGCATCCCGGCTCCGGAAACGACCCGCGTCGTACAGATCGATCCTGCTCCGACACCGACCTTGATCGCATCGGCGCCGGCCTTGACCAACGCTTCGACTCCCTCTTCGGTGACGACGTTGCCGGCCACGATCGCGACCGACGGCCAACCGGCACGCAGCCGTTCGATGGCTTTGATCACCCCGGCGGAATGGCCGTGCGCCGTGTCGATGACCAGTGCGTCGACGCCCATTGCGGCCAATGCCTCGGCGCGTGCCTCGACGTCAGGGCCGACGCCGACTGCCGCCGCACACGCGAGGCGACCCTTGTGATCGCGTGTGCCATTCGGAAACTCCTGGCGCTTGAGGATGTCTTTGACCGTGATCAGACCACGCAGGAAACCGTCCGCGTCCACCAGTGGCAGCTTCTCGATGCGGTACTTCTGCAACGTGGCCCGAGCCTGGTCGAGGGTGGTGCCCACAGCGCCGGTGATCAGCCGGTCGCCGGTCATGAACTCGGTGACCGGCTTGTCGAAGTCGTCGCCGTCGCAGAAGCGGATGTCGCGATTGGTGAGGATGCCGACGAGTCGGCCGTCGGGGTCGACGATCGGGACACCGCTGAACTTGAACCGGTTCATCAATGTCTCGGCCTCGTGCAGCGTGGCCGTCGGCGGCAAGGTGACGGGATCGGTGATCATCCCGCTCTGGCTGCGCTTGACCTTCTGCACCTCAGCGGCTTGGTCCTCGATCGAGAGATTACGGTGGATCACGCCGATGCCACCCTCACGCGCCATTGCCACGGCCATCGGCGCTTCGGTGACCTTGTCCATCGCCGCCGACACGAGCGGGATCGCAAGGTGGATGTCGCGGGCGAACACGGCACTCGTGTCGACGGAGTCCGGCAGGACCTCGCTGTAACCCGGGACAATGACCACATCGTCGAATGTGAGAGCTTCGAACCGATCGAAAAACGTGTCTCGATCGTTCCGGGGGTTTGAAGGGTCGGGCATCAGGGCCTCCTTCTGGCGCATCAGATGAATGCAAGATGACCCTACGTGCAGCACCCTCGGTGCGTGTCGCGAATGAACGAAAAGTCAGCGTCGGTCCGGCAGAGGCGTACTGTGAACGCCTGTGACCCGGCTGATCTTCGTTCGCCACGGCGAATCCAATACGACGGTTGCGCGGCGCATCGGCGGGTTTCGGACGTGCACGGGGCTGTCACCATTGGGACGACTGCAGACCGAGCGACTGCGCGACAGGTGGTTGAGCAATCCCGAATTCGACGCCGACATCCTGATCGCCAGCCAATTTCCCCGGGCCGGCGAGACTGCAGCGATCATCGCACCGGCGCTCGGTGGTCTCCCCGTCGAAACCGTCGACAGCTTCGGTGAGCACGATCCCGGTGAGGAATGCGACGGCATGACGTTCACCGACTTCGTTGCGCGGTACGGCGAACGTGACTGGGAGAGCGACCCGTACGCTGTTGGTTTCCCCGGCGGCGAGACTCTGGCGGCGTTCCACCTGCGGATCGGCGAAGCGATCTCCAGGACGATCAATCTGCACCAGGGCAAGACCGTTGTGATCGTGTGTCACGGTGGCGTCATCGATGCTGCCCTGCGGCAAGCATTGCGCGCCCCGGCCAACGGTGGCTTCGACGTCTGGACCCTGAACACGTCGATCACCGAGTTGGAACTCGTCCGACCGGGTCGGTGGAAGATCCACCGCTACAACGATCATGCCCATCTCAGCGGGCTCGTCGAGGACACACACCGCAAGGAGTGATCGCCGTAGCCTGCTGCCATGGGACAGCGCTACGACGTCGTTATCGTCGGTGCCGGCTCCGCTGGCTGCGCCCTCGCCGGGCGTCTCTCGGACGACCCACGACGCACGGTCTTGTTGATCGAAGCCGGACCGAGCGGTTCGACGCCGGCGACGCGCAGCGATTCGTTCTTCGATGCGATCGCCGACTCCGGCCGAACGTATCCGGGGGTGATGGTGCAGCGAACGCGTGGAGCGGCGCTGACGCCATATCTGCTCGGCCGGGGGATGGGTGGATCGTCGGCGATCAACGGAATGATCGGCACGATCGGCAGTCAGCGCAGCTACGACCGGTGGGAGACCGAACTGGGTTGCGTCGGATGGTCGTACAGCGATCTGGCGGGCAAGTTCGGGGTGATGTCATTGATGGCTCACGAGTTCGACAGGCTGGCAGTGGGTTCCGTCGACCACGCGCTGATCGCCGCAGCGAAGTCGTTCGGCCACCCGACCTGCAAGAACCCGTTCGTCTCTGATGTTCTCGGCGTCGGTCCAGCAGCGCTCACGAGGTGGAACGGCCGGCGCGTCACTGCGGCCGACACCTATCTGGCCAAAGCCGGCGAACGAAGCAACCTGACCATCCGGCCCGACTGCGACGTTGCGCGAGTTCTTCTCGCCGATACGACTGCCGTTGGGGTAGAGCTGGTCGGTGGCGAGGTCGTGGATGCCGCTGAGGTGATCGTGTCCGCCGGAGCGATTCATTCCCCGCTGCTGCTCCTGCGCAGTCATGTCGAAAGGTCCGGGATCGGCGTTGGATTGAAGGATCATCCATCGGCAACGCTGACCTTGCGTCGTATCCACCCGGCAGACACGAGCATGGTTGCCGCTGCTGCGCTGTTGCGGTGGTCATCGCCTGGTCACGTCGGCGATCTGCAAGCGCTGTCGATGAACCATGTCGGCGTCGCCGAGTACGGAGCGCTGGTGATCGGTTTGATGGAAGTTCAGTCCAGCGGCACGCTCGAACTGGTCGACGGGCTGCCGGTGATCCGGTTCGGCATGCTGGAGGACGAACGCGACCTCATCCGACTCCGCGATGCCACTCGTCACCTCGGATCGATTGCCCGTTCGCAACCGTTCCAAGCGGTGGCCGATGCGATCTTGATCGACGGGATCGGCACGCCGCTCGATGCGTTGGACGACGAAGAATTCATCGACGACTGGTTGCACGACAATGTCGGGGCGTATGTCCACGCCAGTTCGACCTGTCGGATGGGGCCGGTCGACGACCCGTCGCGGGTGGTCGACATGGCGGGTCGGGTCCATGGCTACGCGAACCTGCGGGTCTGTGATGCCAGCATCTTCCCCGACATTCCGAATGCGAACCTGCACCTGCCCACGATGGCCGTTGCGGAACGAATCGCCGACCTGATCATCGCCGGCGTCTGACGTCGAAGGTCACGCCGACTTCGCGTGCTGTTTCGCTTTCTTCGGGATCGCCTTCTTCGCGATTGCTTTCCTCACCGAGGGGCTCTTGGCGGCCACTGCCTTCGGCGGCGAGATCGTCGGTGTTGACCGAGCTGCGATGGTTTCGTCCGAATCGCAGTAGGCCAGGAGTTCGGCCATGCTCTCTCTGAGCAGTTCGGTCATCACCCACAGATCCGGAACGAGGTCGCGGCAGGCGATGAAGCCGAAGTCGAGGTTCCCGTTGTAGCTCTGGACGGTCATGTTCAAACCCTGGCCGTCGGTGAGCGCGGACACCGGATAGAAGTGCATCAACTTCGCGCCCGCGCTGTACAGCGCGTGACTCGGCCCGGGGACGTTGCTGATGACCAGGTTGAAGGGCGGGTTCATCCTGTCGGCGATACGGAGCCGGCTGTACATCCGCATCGCCCGTGCTGCGACGGCCGGTGGGGCGAACTGGGTGAAGTCGGTCAGGGCCTCTGCAGGGATCGCCGCGAAGCTCTCCTTGGCGGCGGTCATCGAGCTGCGCACACGCTTCAGCCGAGCGACTGGATCTGGTTCATTGGTGGCGAGATCGGCGAGGAGTGCAGAAACACGATTCTGGTAGGCGTCGTCCTCGCTGCCTGTGCGGACGCTGATCGGAACCATCGCAATCAGCGGCTCGTCGGGCAGGCAGTCGTGCAAGATCAGATAGCGACGAAGAGTGGATGAACAGAGCGCCATCACGACATCGTTGAACGTGCAGCCGAATTGTCGGCGGATGCGCTTCGCGTCGTCGAGCGGAATGGTGGCGCTGGCGAACCGACGGTGCGGCGTGATCGGCCTGTTCCACGGGGTGCAAGGGGCCCGGGTGTTCGGAAGGGCAGGCGGATTGTCGACGTCGTGGTTGACCCCGCGCAGTCGCTCGCGCATCGCCTTGCCGATGGGACCTGGCATTGGCTGCGCAATCAGATCAGCCAAGGCGCGGAGGCCACCGTTCTGCGACGACGCCGCCAATTCGCGGATGGTCCGAACCGACAGCCGGATCATCTTCTCGGGGCGGCGAAGGTATTCCACAGCGGTCAGACGCAGCATGTGCTCGTCGGTCGGCACGATGTCCGGTTTCCACGGCGCAGAGCTGCCCGTCGGTCGGTAGTCCGGGCTCTCGTCGAGGATCGCAGCGAGCATCGATGCCCCGGCGGCGCCGTCGATCGCGGCATGATGCACCTTGGTCAACTGCGCGATCAGGCGCCCGTTGTCGACGCCCTCGATGACGTACAGCTCCCACAACGGACGGCTGCGATCGAGTGGCCGGGCGACGATGCGGCTGATCACCTCGGCGAGCTGCTCCTGGTTGCCCGGCGGCGGAACAGCGTGATGGCGGACGTGAAAATCGATGTCGAAGTCGGGGTCCTCGATCCAGTACGGCAGGTCGAGCCCGAACGGCACCTCGACGAGTCGCCGGCGGAAGGGGGCGAGGAGGTCGATCCGTTCGAGGATGATCTGTTTGGTGGCCTCGAGGCCGGCGCCGCCGGGTGCCCCAGATGGGTCGTAGATGTTCAACGACGCGACGTGACCGAACGTGCTCGGCGTCTCCATGTTGAGGAAGCTGACATCGATTCCACTCAGTTGACGCATGGGCGAAGCATAGAGTGAGGGTGTGACGATGAACACACCCGCCGAGTGCATGGCGTGAGTTCGCCGTACACGAAGGGGCTGCACGAACTCGGCGACGCGTGTTTTGCCTACCTGCAGCCGAACGGCGGATGGGGCTGGAGCAACGCCGGCTTGATCGTCGGCGACGGTGTCTCGCTGCTGGTCGACACGCTGTTCGACCTGAAGTTGACCGGCGAGATGTTGGAGTCGATGAAGGGACGTGTCGGTTCTGCGCCGATCGCGACCGTGGTCAACACGCACGCGAATGGCGATCACTGCTACGGCAACCAGCTCGTCGCCGGCGCCGAGATCATCGCCAGTGAGAAAGCCGCCGACGAGATGGCCGACGTGCCCCCGGCGATGCTGGCAGCGCTCAATGCGGCGCCCGGCGAACTGGGTGATCTGTTTCGTGGTTTCTTCGGCGAGTTCCAGTTCGAGGGCATCGAGCCGACGTTGCCGACGCGTACATTCGAAGGACGCCTCGACATCGACGTCGGCGGACGAACGATCGAGTTGATCGAAGTCGGTCCGGCGCACACAGCGGGCGACATCATCGCGTACGTGCCGGACGCGAGGACGGTCTACACCGGCGACATCTTGTTCATCGACGGTACACCCATTGTCTGGGCCGGGCCGTTGAGCAACTGGATCGACGCCTGCGATCTGATGTTGGGAATGGACATCGACACGGTGGTTCCGGGTCACGGCCCGCTGACGGACAAATCGGGGATCGTACAGGTTCGCGAGTACCTGTCGTTTGTTCAGTCAGAGGCCACCAGCCGCTACCACGCCGGAATGGACGCATGGGATGCTGCGCGTGACATCGCCCACGTGACGGGGTTCGACAGTTTCTCCGGTTGGGGCGAAGTCGGCAGGATCAGTGTCAACGTGGACACCGTCTACCGCAGCCTCGATCCGACGCACGAGAGCCCCGGCGTCGTCGAACTGTTCAAGCGGATGGCAGCGCTGGAACGTCCTCGCTGACGGT
>JAYTOM010000452.1:0-11033 GCA_043747765.1 Actinomycetota bacterium | reverse complement strand
CAACCGTCGGCAAGTTGAAGGTCGTCTCGCTGCTCGAATCGTTGCCCGGTGTCGGCAAGGTCAAGGCCCGCAAGGTGATGGAGGAGATCGGCATCGCCGACAACCGTCGCGTCCAGGGCCTCGGTGCTCAGCAGAAGAAGTCGCTCCTCGAGCAACTCGGCAAGTGATCCGTCGGCCGCTCTCGTAATGCAGGGCGAGCCGCCCCCTCGTCACCCTTTGATCATCGTCGTCTCCGGTCCGGGTGGCGTCGGCAAGGGGACCATCGTCCAGGCGCTTGTCGAGCGTGACCCTGGTCTGTGGCTGAGCCGTAGTTGGACGACGCGCGGCCAACGACCGGGCGAGGATGACGATTCATATGTGTTCACCAGCCGAGATGCGTTCGAGAAGCGCATTGCGGCTGGCGGTTTTCTGGAATGGACAGAGTTTCTCGGCAACTACTACGGTACGCCGAATCCACAGGCGAGGGCAGAACGAGATGTCGTGCTCGAGATCGAGGTGGACGGAGCGCAACAGGTCAAGGCAGTCCAACCGGGCGCGATCCTGATCTTCGTGCTGCCGCCGTCACGGTCCGAGCAGGAGCGTCGATTGCGCGAACGCGGCGACGCCGACCACAAAGTGGCCGAACGCCTGCAGAAGGCCGAAGACGAAGAGCCAGTCGGCATGCGCCTCGCCGACTACGTCGTGGTCAACGATGATCTCGAGCGCACCATCGACGAGATGCTGGCCATCATCGACACGTGCCGCGACTCCGAGCACCACTGATGTCCACTTCCGAAATCCAGTTCTCCGAGCGCTTTCGTCCCCCTGAGCGCGCCTTTTACACGTGAGAACCCGCTCGGCAGATCCTCAGAGGGCCGCGCACCGGTGATCCGGATGATCGGGGCCAGCTTGCGCTAGGATTGCCCGGCCCCGAATGGCCGGCCGCGATCGGCCGGCAACCCTTCCGCAATCCCATCACAGGAGATGCAGCCATGGCGCGTACCAATGACACGATGATGAATCCGCCGATCGAGGAGCTTCTCGGTCGCGTCGACTCGAAGTTCAGTCTGGTCACACTCGCCGCCCGTCGCGCCCGGCAGATCAACTCCTACTTCAACCAACTCGGCGACAGCCTCGGCGGCATGGTTCCTCCGCAGGTGTCCTCCGTGGCCCGCAAGCCATTGAGCATCGGCTTCGAAGAGATCGCCGCTGACAAGATCATGCCGATCGCGATCGAAGTTCCGGTCGATGCCGCCGCCGAGACCGACGAGCCAGTCGCAGGCTGATCCGATCGACGCCGCTCGTCACCACTGTCGCGTGACATGAGGTTGCGAAATCGAGTTGTCGTCGTCGGTGTGACCGGCGGGATCGCCGCGTACAAGGCGGTCGAAGTCTGTCGCCGCCTCGTCGACGCCGGTGCCCACGTGATCCCGGTGATGACCGAGAGTGCCGAGCACTTCATCGGCCGCACCACACTGTCCGCGTTGTGCAGCGAGCCAGTGCAGACCAGCCTGTGGGATGAAGCATCGCCGATACCGCACACGCAACTCGGGCAGGGTGCTGATCTGATCCTCGTTGTTCCAGCAACAGCAAGGTTGATCGGCGCATACGCAGCCGGACTGAGTACCGACCTGCTCACCAACACACTGCTCGCGACCAGGGCCCCGGTCGTGATCTGTCCTGCCATGCACACCGAGATGTGGGAGCACCCAGCCGTCCGCGACAACATCCGGCGGCTCGGCGAGCGTGGCGTCGTCATCGTCGAGCCCGACGAAGGTCATCTCGCTGGAGGAGACAGCGGCAAGGGTCGCCTGGCCAATCCCGACCGGATCATGGCTGCCGTGGAACGAGCTCTCGGACCGCGGGATCTGGCCGGCCTCGCAGTCGTCGTCACGGCGGGTGGTACCCGAGAACCAATTGATGCCGTGCGCGTCATCGCCAATCGCAGCAGCGGCAAACAGGGATACGCAATCGCCGCCGATGCGTGTGCCAGAGGCGCCGCCGTGACGCTGATCTCCACGGCGAGCTTGCCGACTCCGGCCGATGTGACGCTGATCCGCGTCGAAACAGCCGCCGAGTTGCAGGCGGCCGTAGAAACGGCGGCGCTGGCAGCCGACGTCGTGGTCATGGCCGCTGCGGTCGCCGACTTCCGTCCAGTCACGACAGTGTCGAACAAGATCAAGAAGGACACGGGCGTTCCCGACATCGTGCTCGAAGCCACGCCGGACATTCTCTTTGCACTCGGGCGCGCCAAGCCGCCCGGTCAGATCCTGGTGGGCTTCGCCGCCGAGACCGATGATCTGATCGCCAATGCGGATGCGAAGATGCGTCGAAAGAACCTCGATCTGATGGTCGCCAACGATGTCAGCGCCGTCGGGGTCGGCTTTCAACACGATACCAACGCCGTATGCTTGCTCCGGCCCGATGCCCCGATGGTCACCATCGGTCTCACCGACAAGCAATCGATTGCTCGTTCTGTTCTCGACTGCGTCGTCGAGATCCGTTCGGGTCGTACCTGAACCGTCCCATCAGCGTTCGCCGTGAACGGCGTCCGTCACACCAACAACGGAGCATCCAGTGAGCAAGTGGACCTTTACCAGCGAGAGCGTGACCGAGGGTCACCCCGACAAGATGGCCGACCAGGTCAGCGACGCCGTGCTCGATGCCATTCTCACCGAGGATCCGCACGGGCGTGTTGCCTGCGAGACGCTGTTGACCACGGGCCTGTGTGTCGTCGCCGGTGAAATCACGACGGATGCGTATGTCGATATTCCCAAGATCGCACGCGAGGTGATCAAAGAGATCGGATACGACAATGCTCTCTACGGATTCGACGGCAACACGTGCGGCGTCATCGTCAGCATCGACGAGCAATCCCCCGACATCGCCCAGGGCGTGGACAAGAGCGAGGAACTGCGCGGCGGTAAGGCCGGCGAAGACACGATCAACGCGCAGGGCGCCGGCGATCAGGGAATGATGTTCGGGTATGCCTGCGACGACACCCCTGACCTGATGCCCTTGCCGATCTGGCTGGCTCACCGCCTGGCCGAGCGCCTGTCCGAGGTGCGCAAGTCAGGGGCCGTTCCATACCTGCGCCCGGACGGTAAGACCCAGGTCACCTTCGACTACGAGCACGGCAGGCCGGTTGCGCTCAAGGCAGTTCTGATCAGCTCGCAGCACCAGGATGGGATCGACCGTGACACGGTCATTCGTCCCGACCTGATCGAGCAGGTCATCCGGCCCGTCGTTCCGGCTGCGTTTGCCGACAACGACTACAACGTCTACGTCAACCCGACCGGCCAGTTCGTCGTCGGCGGCCCCCACGGCGACACAGGTCTCACCGGCCGCAAGATCATCGTCGACACCTACGGCGGCATGGGTCGCCATGGTGGCGGCGCATTCAGCGGCAAGGACCCGAGCAAGGTCGACCGTTCGGCGGCCTACGCGGCCCGCTGGGTGGCCAAGCACGTCGTCGCTTCCGGTGCAGCAACGCGCTGCGAAGTCCAAGTGGCCTATGCGATCGGCATGGCGCATCCGATGAGTATCCTCGTCGAGACATTCGGCACCGAAACCGTCGATCCGCTGCTGCTCGAGCACGCTGTCCGCGAGGTCTTCGACCTCCGCCCAGGAGCGATCGTTCGTGACCTCGATCTGAAGCGCCCGATCTTCCGCAAGACCGCCGCGTACGGACACTTCGGTCGTAATCTGCCGGAGTTCACATGGGAGCAGGTCACCCGACTGGCCGACTTCAAGGCCGCGATCGGCGCCTGAGCGCTTCCGAACCAGTGACGGATGCAGTCAGTGCATCCTCCGCGCTCGTTGCGCGCGTGGCTCCGGACCTCACCGGTCTCGACCGGCATTTCGACTATCTCGTTCCGGACTCGCTGCGCGCCACGGCGCAGATCGGTTCGCTGGTTCGCGTCTCGCTGAACGGCCGCCGGATCGGCGGTTGGATCGTCGCCCTCGGTCCTCCTGCTGCCGATCTGCCGGTCGACCGTTTGCTGCCGATCGCCAAGGTCACTGGCGTCGGTCCGAGTCCGTCCATCATCGACCTCGCCGCTTGGGCCACCCATCGCTGGGCGGGACGCACCCGCGCCTTTCTGATCGCGGCGTCACCCGTCGGCGCTGTTCATCGAGTGCCGGCGGCCGCTCACGGTGGACCGGTGCCCGGACCGACCGATCCGCTCGCCGAGCGTCTGCTGGCGATCGGCGGCGGAGTGCTGCGGCGTCCACCATCGGCCGACGACGTCCCGGTCGTGCTCGCTGCGTGCCGCCGTGGACCGACACTCGTGATCGTCGCGAGCACCTCACGGTCGCGTCTGCTCGCGACGCGCCTGCGCCGAGCGGGCCGGTCCGTCGCGCTCGTGCCGCACGATTGGGCCGCAGCAGCCGGGGGCGTGGACGTGGTCATCGGCGCGCGAGCCGCGATCTGGGCGCCGTGTCCGGGCCTCGCTTCCATCGTCGTACTGGACGAACACGACGAGTCCTTGCAGGAGCAACGACAGCCGACATGGCACGCCCGAGACGTGGCGATCGAGCGCGCGTCCCGTGCTGGTGTCCCGCTGTTGCTCGTTTCGCCGTGTCCGAGCGCGACTGCCGTCACCGCGTTCGATGACGCACATTTCTTCCGTCCTTCGGTCGACGACGAGCGGGCCGGCTGGCCGATCGTCGAGATCGTCGACCGCACGAGGGAAGAGCCGTGGCAACGCAGCCTGGCCACTTCCGCGTTGATCAGACAATTGCGTGACCCGAACCGCCAAGTTGTCTGCGTACTCAATTCGACGGGAAGGGCGCGCATTCTCGCATGTCGACGATGCAAGGCGATTCAACGCTGCGAGGTCTGCGAGGCAGCGGTCAACCAGCGCGATGATTCTCATTTCGAGTGCGCTCGTTGTGGTACCGCCCGCCCCCCGGTGTGCCAGGCGTGCGGGGCAAGCGCATTCGCGGCGCTGAAGGTCGGTGTGACTCGGCTGCGCGATGAGTTGGAGGCCGCAGCAGGGCGACCGGTCGTCGCCATCACGGGGAAGTCCAGTGACACCGAACCAGTGCCCGAAGCCGGGGTGTACGTCGGGACCGAGGCCGTGCTGCACCGGGTCCGGCGCGCCGACACAGTTGCATTCGTCGACTTCGACGCCGAGTTGCTCGCTCCGCGCTACCGGGCCACAGAACAGGCGCTGACGCTGCTCGCTCGCGCTGCGCGACTCGTCGGCGGGCGGGCAAGCGGTGGCCGGATCCTCGTCCAGACGTTCCTGCCGCAGCACGAAGTACTGGACGCGGTGCTGCATGCTGATCCCGGTCGACTGATGGCCAAGGAACTCGGTCGCCGGCGCGCTCTTGGGTTTCCACCGTCGGCAGCGTTGGCGGTCATCAGCGGCGTGGGTGCTGCGAACTATGCCAGGGGCCTGCGCCTCGGAGGTGTCCAGTCGGCAGCCGCTCTTTCGGGAGATGTGCTGATCCGCGCGGCCGACTGGCAGACCCTCGGTGACGCGATCGCGACCACGCCGCGCCCGAAGGGCAGCCGGTTGCGGATCGAAGTCGATCCGCCACGCCTGTGACGCAGGTGCGACGCACTCAGCTCATCTGCGACGTCATCATCGCCATGTCGAAGTAGTCGCGCCAGAGCATGATCTTGCCGTGGTCGTTCACTTCGAACACGCCGGCAACGGGCAGGTCGATCCACTTCTCACCGATCCGGAAGCGATCGGTTCGCTCGTTCATGACGACGTTGCCTGAGCACGTCTGGCGATGGATCACGAATTCGATTTCGTCGAAGTGGCCGACCATCGCGCCGAGCATGTTGAGCAATTCCTCGGGGCCGTGATTCTTGCCCATCGGTACGTTGTCGTATTCGATGTCGTCGCTGACCAACTCGATCAGACCGTCGAGGTCCTTGGCGACGGCGCGACGGACGAACTCGTTGACAGCTGCTTCTGGATCCATCGGCTGAGTATGACAGCCGCATCGGTCAGGTTTCGATGCGTGGGCGAACCCGAAGCAGCCGGTATCCCTTGGCGCTGCTCAGCCGGTCTGTGGGGAAGCCTTCGGCGTTCAGCCAGTCGAGCAGTGAATCGGAACCGAGGTGCTTCTGAACCACCAGGATCGCCTGTCCGCTCGGCGTCAGTCGGGGCAGCCATTGCAGCAGCAACTCGTGCATCGCCGGCTTGCCGATGTGTACCGGCGGATTGCTCCAGATCAGCTCGAAACGAATCGAGTCGTCCACCTGCTCGGGCGTGCAGGTCTTGATGGTCGTGATCTTGTTGGCCCGTGCGTTCTCGAGGGTCAGGCCGAGCGCGCGGTTGTTCACGTCGACGGCATAGACCGTCGCCATCGGAGCCCGCCGCGCCAATGTGATCGCGATCGGCCCCACACCGCAACCGAGGTCGAGGAGATTGCTGTTCCACTCGAGAGCTTCAGGCTCCAGCGGGGGTGCCTTCAGGATCAGGACCCGGGTACCCGTGTCGAGTGCCCCATAGCTGAACACACCGCGGTCGGTCATCAGGCGCATCGTGCCGTCCGGCAACGCGATCTCGAGTTCGAACGGTTGACTCGCCGTCGAAGGATTCGGTGTGAAGTACTGCTCGTCGGTCATCGGTCTCGCTGCTCCGAACAGCACCTCGGTGCCGTTCGATCGGGGGTCGGTAGCCTTGCAGCGTGGCGTACGAAATCCGCACCTTCGGTGATCCAGTTCTGAAAACTCCGGCGGCCGCTGTGACCGATATCGACGGCAAAGTCGCCAGGCTCGTCGACAACATGTTCGACACTCTGTTCTCCAGTGACAGCGGAATCGGCCTTGCAGCTCCTCAGATCGGCGTCCAGAAGCAGATCTTCGTGTGGGCGGTCGAGGACGAACAGATGGTGATCATCAACCCCGAGATCGTCGAGAGCAGTGGCGAATACGTGTACGACGAGGGCTGCCTCAGCATCCCCGGCCTGTACGTCGAGATGATGCGTCCGAACCACGTGCTGATGCGCGGTCGCACCATGGACGGCAACGAGATCGAACTCGAAGCCAGCGAGCTGATGGGGCGCTTGTTCCAACACGAGTTGGATCATCTGAATGGCGTGCTGATGTTCGACCGGATGGAACCAGAGCAGCGCAAATCCGCGCTCGCCGAGTACCGCCAGATCGTCGACGACAACGCCAAGGCCACCAAGCCGCGTCGGCTGCGGCTCAAGTGACAGAACTGGCTCCGCTGCCCGAAGGACCACCGAAGCGCATCGTCTTCCTCGGCACGCCTGCGATGGCCGTGCCCTGCCTCGAGGCGCTCGTCGCCAACGGATTCGACGTCGCACTCGTCGTCTCACGCGCCGACAAACGTCGTGGGCGGGGCGCCGAACTGGCGGCCAGCCCTGTCAAGGCTGCTGCCGAGCGTCTCGGTCTGGCGGTCAGCCACCAGGTCGACGATGTGCTGACAGTCGGCGCTGAACTCGGTGTCGTCGTCGCGTTCGGTCAGTTGATCCGGCCGAACGTTCTCGAACAGCTACCGATGGTCAATCTGCACTTCTCGTTGCTTCCCCGTTGGCGCGGCGCGGCGCCGGTCGAACGTGCGCTCCTCGCCGGCGACGAAGTCACGGGTGTCTGCTTGATGCAGGTGGATGTCGGCCTCGACACCGGTGATGTCATCGACCGCGTCGAGGTGCCGATCGGTTCACGGGTCACCATCAACGATCTTCGTCGCCGGCTGGTCGACGTCGGCGCCACCCAGTTGGTCGACAATCTCACGCGTGGACTACGGCCCGGCGTCGAACAGATCGGCGAGGCCACGTATGCGGCCAAACTCGATCCGTCCGAACTCGCGATCGACTGGAGTCGCCCAGCAATCGAGATCGACCGCTTGGTCCGACTCGGTGTTGCGTGGACGATGTTTCGGGGTAAGCGGCTGAAGGTGCTCGGCGTCGAGCTCGACGAGCGCACCGGTGCCGCAGGTGCCCTCCTCGATCCGCTCACCGTTGGTTGCTGGGACGGCGCACTCGTTCTCGACCGCGTGCAGCCAGAAGGCAAGCCGGTGATGGCGGCGCAGGCCTGGGCCAACGGCGCCCACCCTTTGCCGGGTGAGCAGTTCGGTCAGTCGCTGAGTGCCGATGCGGACATCTCGTGAGTCATCGACAATCCAATCAACAACGTCGTGCGCCGTCCGCGGCGCAGCACTCGCCCAAGGCACAGCAGCTCACCGGGCGACAGGGGACCGGCCAACAGGGGAACCAGTTCGATGCGCGTGGCCGCCGCGTCGCGTCAGCTCGCCAGGTTGCCTTCGACGCTCTGCTCCGGATCGAGCACGACGGTGCATACGCGAATCTGCTGCTTGCGTCGATGCTCGATCGCAGTGCACTGAGTGATCAGGACCGGCGATTCGTCACGGAACTGGTTTACGGCACGACCCGCATGCGGCGTGCGTGCGCTGCGTTGTTCGAACGGTTCGTGATCACCGAGCCCGATCCTGAGGTTCGTACGCTGCTGACCCTCGGTGCGTACCAGCTCGCCTTCGCCGGCGTGGCACCACATGCTGCAGTCGGTGAAACGGTCGAGCTCGCCCATCCGAAAGTACGTGGGTTCGTCAATGCCGTGCTGCGCAAGGTGGCCAACACGCCGATGATCTGGTCTGACGACGCCGACCGTCTGAGCTATCCGGATTGGATCGTGGCGCGGTTCGTCTCCGAGCTCGGCGAGTTCGAAGGCGTGGCAGCTCTGGAATGCATGAACGAGGCGCCGCAGGTGACGAAGCGCGACGACGGATACATCCAGGATCGCGGGTCGCAGTGGGTGGCTGATCTGGTCGGGGCGAAACCGGGGGAGTCGGTGCTGGACATGTGCGCGGCGCCAGGTGGCAAAGCCACAGCAATGGCCGGCAACGGAGCATTCGTCGTCGCCGCAGATCTCCAACCGCATCGCGCTGCGCTCATTGTCCAGAACGCACATCGACTCGGTTACCACGTTCCTGTGGTGGTCGCCGACGGTTCGGCACCGCCTTTTGCGCCGCACAGCTTCGATCGCGTTTTGATCGACGCTCCATGCAGCGGCCTCGGCTCGCTGCGCCGTCGCCCCGACGCCCGCTGGCGCATCAGTCGCGACGACGTCGACGATCTGGTCGGCATCCAGTCTCGTCTGCTGGCTGCGGCTGCACCGCTCGTCATACCGGGCGGAATGCTGGTCTACAGCGTCTGCACCATCACAGCGGCCGAGTCGATCGAGCACGCCACACCGGACGGTTTCGATGTCATCACCGACGCGCCGAGCGAGCCGTGGCAGCCGTTCGGTTCCGGTTTCCGCCTGCTGCCGCAGGACGCCGACACCGATGGCATGGCGATCATTCGGTACCGTGCTCGGTGATGAGCATGACGTCGACCGGTCAGTCAGAGCCTCCTTCGTCGGCGGCCAAGGTGCTGACGGTCAGCGACGGGGTCGTCCACGGGACTCGTGACGATGTCAGTGGTCGGGCACTCGTGGCCCAACTCACTCAGAGCGGCTTCACGGTCGTCGACCATCGCGTCACCGCCGACGGTGCTGAAGAAGTGGCCGATGTCCTACGCCGGATGAGTGACGGGTTCGCCGGGCTGATCGTGTCCACGGGTGGAACGGGTTTCGCACCAAGGGATCAGACGCCGGAGGGAACTCGGGCCGTGATCGAACGAGAGGCTCCTGGCCTCGCCGAGGCGATGCGCATGGTCAGTCCCCTCGGCCGATTGAGTCGAGGAATCGCCGGTATTCGCGGGCGGACGATCATCTGCAACACACCGGGGTCACCAAAGGGTTGCGTCGAGCAACTCGGCGCGATCATCGACGTCTTGCCCCACGCCATCCGGCTGTTGGCCGACGAGCCGACTCAGCACTGACCCGCACCATCGCAAGGAACAATGGGCACGGCACTGATCGGTCGGTGCCCGTAGTCTGTCGGACGTGCTTCGCCTCGTTCTCCCCAAGGGCTCGCTGGAGAAGGCGACCCTCGAACTGTTCGATGCGGCCGACCTCTCGGTGCGCCGCAATTCGTCGGTCGACTACAAGGCCACGATCGATGATCCGAGAATTAGTGAAGTCCGTATCCTCCGTCCGCAGGAGATCCCGAGCTACGTCGCAGAAGGTCTGTTCGACGTGGGCATCACTGGTCGGGACTGGGTCGAGGAGACGTCCAGCGACGTTGTCAGCCTCGGTGAACTGCAGTACTCGAAGGCCACGTCTCTGCCGATCCAGGTGATTGTGGCGGTCGCCGGCGACTCGCCGGCGCGTAGCGTGGCTGATCTTGCTCACGGCGTTCGCGTCAGCACCGAATATCCGGAATTGACCAGGCGCTTCTTCGCCGAACACGGCATCCAGGCCGACATCCGATTGTCATACGGGGCCAGCGAAGCGAAGATTCCCGACATCGCCGATTGCATCGTCGACATCACCGAGACCGGGCGCGCATTGCGAGCCGCTGGTCTGCGCGTGATCGACACGATCCTGATCAGCTACACCGAGGTCGTCGTCAACCGTCGGTCGTTCGAGGACCCGGTCAAGCGCCACGCGATGGACCAGTTGATGACCCTGTTGATGGGCACGTTGGACGCTCGTGGCAAGGTTCTGGTCAAGCTGAACGTGTCCAAGGAGAACTTCGAGGCGGTCGTCGCGCTCGTCCCGTCACTGAAGGCGCCGACCGTGAGCGAACTCGCCAACGACGGGGGATTCGCGATCGAAACCGTCGTCGCCAAGAACCAGATCAACATCCTCATCCCCGACCTCAAAGATGCTGGAGCCACAGGCATCCTCGAACTGCCGATCTCCAAGATCATTGCCTAGGGTATTCCTCCTGATGCAGCAAGATTCCGAACGCCTCCTTGGCATTGTCACCAACTTCGACGAGCCGAAGGGTCTGGGCGAGATCACGCTCGACGAAGCGCCCGCAGTATTTGCCTTTCACTGCGTCTCGATTGCCGACGGCACACGCAGCATCGCCGTCGGAGCTGCGGTTTCGTTCCTGCCACTGCTGAAGCTCGGTCGTCGCGAGGCCGCCGACATCCGTCCCGTCTGAGGGCGGTCGGTCGTGCCAGGCCCGAATCCGAAGCCGGACGCTTCGAGTGCC
>JAYTOM010000451.1:0-2359 GCA_043747765.1 Actinomycetota bacterium | reverse complement strand
GTCGACGATGCGCTGCGGTCGCTGCCGAACACCGTGCTGACGCCGCATACGGGCTACGTGGTCGACCAGTGCTACGACATCTTCTTCCCACACATCGTCGAGGACATCCAGGCCTGGCTGGCCGGAACACCCGTGCGTCTGGTCAAGCCACCGGCCTGAGACTTCTGTTCAACCTCGACGATGAGGTGGATCATTGGACGTACTCGCGTTCCAACTCGTGCTTGAGCACCTTGCCGCTCTGCGTGTAGGGCAGTTCGTCGCGGAACTTCACGTGTGTCGGAACCTTGTAGGCGCCCAAGGTCTTGGCTGCGAACCGCTGTACATCGGCGGCTGAGAGATCGCTCCCGGAACGCCGGACAACCACTGCCATCACCTCTTGGCCGAGTTGCTGATGCGGCACACCGATCACGGCGACGTCGTCAATGTCGGCGTGCTCGATCAAGCGGTTCTCGATCTCGGTGGGATAGATGTTCTCGCCGGCGCGAATGATCATGTCGCGCATCCGGCTCTCGAGGCACAGCATGCCGTTCTCGATCCGGCCGAAATCGCCGGTTCGGTACCACCGCCCGGGCATCAGCGCATCGGCCGTTGCCGCCTCGTTGTTCCAGTAGCCGAGGAACACAGCGGCAGTACGCATGTAGATCTCGCCGATCTCGCCCTCTTCGAGCACCTCGTCGTCGCCGGACGCACCGGGCCCGCGGATCTCGACCTCGGTCGCTGGATTCGCCGTGCCCACAGCGTCGGGACGAGCAACGAACATCGGCCCGACCGTCACCGTCCCCATGCCTGCGCTCTCGCTCATGCCGTAGCCGTTACGCAGGCTGACGGCTGGCATCTTCTCCTGGAACAGTCGAACCAGATCCGGTGGGAAGTTCGCTCCCCCACCACCGGCGGCGACCACGCAGGCAAGGTCGTACTTCTCGAAATCCGGGTGCTGCAACAGGCGCCAGAACTGCGTCGGGACGCCAGCCCACAGTTGGATGCGGTGCTTCTCCGTCAGTTCGAAATGGGTGACCTCGCTCCATCGGCCCACTGGCGGCATCACCTGTCGACTGCCGTTGTCCATCGAGAACACGAGGGGCACGATGCCGGACACGTGGAACAGCGGGCCGACCATCAGCGAAGCGATCTGCACGTTCGGATCAGGCGTCACGCCGGACAGCACCACGCCGATCGCGCCCGACAACAGCCCGGACTGCGAGAAGTGCAGGAAGTTGCGATGCGACAGGACGGCACCCTTGGGCCGACCGGTCGTGCCACTGGTGAACAGGATCAGGAACGGATCGTCCTCGTTCAGGGTGACGTCAGGGAGCGAGCTCGGCCCGTCGGGGAGGCCGTCGAGGATGTGCTCGAGCTCGAGCAGCGGCGTGGTGCCCATCGTGACGTCGGCCAACCGAGTTGCTCGAGGCGCATCGGCCACGACCAACTTCGGCTCCGTCAGATCGATGCCGTACTGCAGCTCGGCACTGGTCCACCAACCGTTGAGTCCAACGGTGATCCCGCCGAGCACGATGGTCGCCCAGACGACCATCGCGTATTCGGCCGAGTTCGCAGCCGCAACCGCGACCCGGTCACCCTTGCCGACGCCGTAGTCGTCGGCCAACCGGGTCGCCAGATGCCCGACAATCCTCGCCGTCTCGGCATAGGTGTAGTCGTGGTCGGTGGTGGCCAGGTATATCCGGTCGGCAAAGTTCACCGAGGCGGTCCGCATCGAATCGCGCAGCGACCGGTGGCGTTGCGCGAAGACCTCCGTCGGAACGCCGAGCACGTCTTCGGTGGTGATCTGGAAGCGTGCCCCAGGTCCCATCAGCGCGTTGCGCGCTGCTTCGGGCAGGGGTGCGTCGCCGACCCACGTCAGGCGAGAAGGTCTGGTCGTCGTCACGTTGTTCGCCGCGATCACTTGCTCATCCATCCGAACGTCTTACAGCTTCAAGACCTTGGCGGCATTGTCGCGCAGGAACTTCGGCCACACCTCGCCCTTGAACGGGACGTGCTCCATCTCGGTCATGATCCGCTCGATCGACAGACCCATCGGGAAGTACCCGGCGTAGATGATCTTGTCGGCACCACGCGTGTTGGCATAGTCGATGATCGCCTTCGGGTAGTGCTTCGGGGCGAACGCCGAGGTCGAGTAGTAGAGGTTCGGCCACTTCAGCATCAGCTTGACGATCAGGTCCTGCCAGGGCTCGCAGCCATGACGGGTGACGAAGGTCAGATCTGGGAAGTCGTACATCACCTCATCGATCAGCTCGACCCGCTGGGGTGCCATTCGCAGGCGCGGCCCGGGGATGCCGGCGCAGCAGAACACTGCGATGCCGAGCTCGGCGCACTTCGCGTAGATCGGGTACATCAGCTTGTC
>JAYTOM010000450.1:0-4172 GCA_043747765.1 Actinomycetota bacterium | reverse complement strand
ATCGTCGCCGCATCCGCTCGTGCTGCACAAGCCGGTCGATCGTTCGACGAGATCGTCGCTCTGGCCAGAGACCTCTCGTCGCGGACCGAGGTATGGGGAGCGCTCGACACGCTCGACAACCTGAAGAAGGGCGGCCGCATCGGTGGCGCCAAGGCAATGCTCGCTTCGGTGCTGTCGATCAAGCCGATCGTGCAGGTCCGCAACGGCAAGGTCGAAGAGGGCGGTAAACAACGCACGCGCAGCAAAGCGCTCGCGTTCCTGATCGAGAAGTTGCAGAGTTTCGGTGAGGTCGAGAATCTGGCGATCCTGCAGGCCGACTGCTCCGACGTCGACCACTTCGTCGAAATGCTCCGCCCGCACTACGCCGGCGAGATCCTGATCGGTGACATCGGTCCGGTCATTGGTTCACACACTGGTCGGGGCACCATCGGCCTCGCCTTCCAAATCGTCAAACCCTGATTGCCCCTTTGGGAACTCCCGAGGCCACTAGCTTTGGCGTGCGCGTCATGCCGAATTCCACGAGCCCCCTACCGCCCCCGGCCCTCCTTGCCCAGCGTTACCGGCTGGAGCGTAGAATCGCGCAAGGTGGCATGGCCGAAGTCTGGCTGGCCACGGACATGTCGCTGTCTCGACAGGTCGCGATCAAGATCCTCAAGTCGACACTGGCCACCGATCCCGTGGTGGCCGAACGGTTCCGCCGAGAGGCAATCACCGTTGCCCGACTGAGCCATCCCAACATCGTCGCCGTACACGACACGATCGACTACAGCGGGCGCCAGGCCGTGGTGATGCAACTCGTCAATGGCAAGAGCCTGCGCCAGTTGCTCGACGAGCAGAAGCGTCTCGGGCCCGAATTGACCATGCACATCGGCTCCTGTGTCGCGGCAGCACTCGACGCGGCTCACCGTGCCGGTCTCGTGCACCGTGACGTCAAGCCTGGCAACATCTTGATCACGCCCGACGGTCGCGTACTCTTGGCCGACTTCGGAATTGCCAAGGGTCTGGGCTCGAGTGACGATCTGACCAGCGAGAACGTGATGATGGGGACGGCCAAGTACCTGTCGCCCGAGCAGGTCCGCGGTAAGACCCTCGACGGTCGAGCCGATCTGTATGCCTTGGGCCTCGTGCTGTACGAGTGCCTCGCCGGCCGGGTTCCGTTCCTCGGTGAGACCGACGCCGACACGGCGCTGGCCCGTCTCCAGCGCGACCCCACCGACCTCGGCCGGCTGCGCGCCACATTGCCGTATGGGCTGGCTGCGCTGATCCACGAGTTGCTCGCCCGCAATCCTGACGATCGCCCGTCGACCGGCGAGGAACTGCGCGCCCGACTGGCACGGATCGCCAGCGGCGTCGACGATCGCACGACAACGATGACTCCACCGCGCGGCACCAGTTCACCGGTTGAGGGCATTCCAACCGAGATCAACCAGCCTGGATCGCGCATGCGAACCGGCGCTCCCCGTGCGGGTACACCCCGCCAGCCGACGCCTCGCACCGGGACCCCACGATCGAGCGCACCGCCCACCGGAACCCGGTCGACCACGCCACGCCAGGGCACCTCGCGTCCGATCAACGCTCCCCCACCAATTCGCGACCGCACCCCGACGGGCGGCAGTCCTCGCGGCGTTCCGGCCAAACAGTTCCAGCAACGCCGTACTCCGTCGATCATCGTCGTCATCCTGCTGTTGTCGGCCGTCATCGTCGGCGCATTTCTGTTGTCCGAGGGCGGTTCGAGCGGCTCGCGGCAAACGACGAACCCGACTGCGACGTCGCCTGCCAACGGCGGCCCTGCAGCACAGCTCGGGACGCCCGTGGGTCCCGTCTCGATCACCGACGTCCACAGCTTCGATCCCGGCGATCCGAACGGGGGGCGCGAGAACGACGACACCGCTGCCTTGGCGATCGACGGCAATCCAGCGACTCACTGGACGACGAGTTGCTACAACAACAGATATTTCAACGGCAGGCCCGGTATCGGACTGATTGTCTCATTGTCCGCCACCGCGACCGGCAGCCTGAGCGTCTCGGTCGACAGCGCCCCGTTCCAATTCCGCGTCTACACCAGCAATGCCGGCACCGCCCCGAGTTCGATGTCCGGTTGGGGATCCGCAGTCCAGTCGAAGAGCAGCGGCG
This sequence comes from Actinomycetota bacterium, assembly GCA_043747765.1. GTDB lineage: Bacteria > Actinomycetota > Acidimicrobiia > Acidimicrobiales > Ilumatobacteraceae > WLMZ01. The sequence goes on along the minus strand of JAYTOM010000450.1, from coordinate 2,039 downwards.
ATGCGGCAGGCAACGTCGTCGTACCGATCACATCAGCCCCAGCGCGGTACGTCCTCGTGCTGATGCTGGAAGCGGGAAAGGATTCGGCCTGCGGGGCGAACTTCCCGTACCGAGCAGCGCTCAGCGAGATCAGCTTCGCCGCCGCCTGAGGGGCAACTGACTACGATCCATCCATCTCGTCTGTGTCGAAGTCTCCAGCGTCTCCGTCCGGGTCCGACCCGGCCCCGGACGACGACACACTGGTTGCGGCGGCTCGCGGCGGTGACCGGGCCAGCCTCGATCTGCTGGTCAGGCGCCATTACGACCGCGTCTACGCCGTCTGTCGACGGGTCACCGGCCATGACGCCGACGCAGCCGATGCGTCGCAGGAGGCGATGATCCTGATCGTGCGCGGCCTGACCAAGTTCGACGGCCGGAGCACCTTTGCAACGTGGTCCTACCGGATTGCCACCAACGCCAGTCTCGACGAACTCCGCCGCAAACGACGACGTCCTCTGGTCGGTCTCGCTCCGACTGGCCGTGGCGACGATGACGAGGGCGACCTCGGCGGCGATCATTCCGACCCGGACTCCGGGGCGCGCATCGACGCCCTCGGCGACCGGATCTTGCTCGACCAGGCCTTGGCAGCACTCCCAGACGATTTCCGGATTCCGGTTGTGCTCCGCGACGTCGGCGGCCTCGACTACGCCGAGATCGCCGACGTCATCGGTGTAGCGATCGGAACGGTCAAGAGCCGCATTGCTCGAGGCAGAGCCCAACTCGCGTCTGCGCTCGGTGATTCCGGGAACCGAGTCACCCCCTCGAAACGTCCAACAGGGACCTCATGACGGATACCCCTGACACTTCACGCCTGCTCGCCAGCGCTGCCCTCGACAACGAGGTCACCGCCGACGAGCGCGCCCAGGTGGATGCATCCGAGTCACTGACCGCCGAGGTGGCGACGTACCGTGCGCTACGTCGTGACCTGGCCGAGGTCGACGTGCCGTCCGATGTACGAGAAGCGGGAATCGCAGCGGCGCTGGCCGTTTTCGACGCGATGATGCTCGACGTCAACCTGATCGACGTCAACCTGATCGACGCCAACCTGATCGACGCCAACCTGATCGACGCCCACCCGACCGATGAAGAGACTCGTTCGAACGTCGTGTCGATGCAGGCCCGCCGCCGGCGTCAGTTTCGATGGCTCGGCGGCGTTGCGGCTGCGGCGATCGTCGCGGTGCTCGGCATCGTCGTCGTCAATGCCAACAGCTCGAACGGCAAGAACCTGTCGTCGACCGCCGAGCCCGCTCCCCGCGTCGCCAGCGCGAGTCCGAACGAGACGTCGAGCGATCAATCCGGCAAGCAGCCCGACGCGACGTCTGCCGCTGACTCCGCCAACGGTGGTGCTCAGTCCAATCCTGCGGCAATTCCGGGCAACGGTACCGCAGAGGCCGGTGGTGCCGTAGTAGCAACCGCGGCGATCGCGCCGAGCGCTGGCCCGGCAGCCTCGGCCGGCGTCGGAATCGACCCATGGGCCGATGCCCCTTCGTTCGACGGGGCCGTAGCGCTGGCGGCCTTCGCGCTTGCTCCCGGTTCACCTCTTTCGGCGACCGCCGACTCGGGAACGCGGACCTCGGCCAGCGCACCGACGAGCGGGCACTCGTCATCCGGTTCGACAGCCGGTTCGACAGCCGGTTCGACAGGCAGTTCGACAGGCAGTTCGACAGCCGGCGCCACCGCAACCATTCCGGTGCTTGCCGCGATCGTGACGACCACCAGCACATTCGCGGCATCCGCAACCACGGCAGCTGCAGCAACTTCAGCCGCAACCACCGCAGCCGGGGCGGCCACGCCCGCTCCCCTGCCCGTGGGTTCGATCGTGATGGAACGCGCAGATGCCGTCTGCAACACGGGTGGACACCCGACGATTGCTGCCATCTACATCGGCAGACGGGTGATCATCGTTCGTGACGATGCGACCAGTCAATTGCAGATCCTCGACCCGCAGACGTGCGCGATCACCTCGGCGATCGCAGTTTCCTGAAACGAGCAATTCAACG
>JAYTOM010000449.1:0-1905 GCA_043747765.1 Actinomycetota bacterium | reverse complement strand
AGCACGTTCCCGGGGTAGAAGTCACGATGGATAAACGTGCGGTCCTCGTCCAGGACCGGTCCGTGGAAGATCTCGATCGCCCGTTCCCACACCGCTGGCTTCGTCACCGATTCCGGCAACGCATACAACTCCTGTGCGTACACTGAGAACGGCCGGAACGCGCTCGCTTCGCCAGCATCGATGTCGTGCACATCGACGAGGACCTCGACGAGTTGGCGCATCCACCGCTGACCTGCCGCCCACTCCGGACGTCCCGGGAGCTCGGTCATCAACACGGTCGGCGTACCCGCCAGGTCACCGGTCGGGTCGACACCATCGACCGCTTCGACGGTCGGAACCCCCGGGCATGGTTGCTGACGATCCTTCGCAACACCCCACAACAATCGCAACCGTCGACGGCGTCCCGAGTTCCTCCGGGACGCAGATGGTATGTCGAACCAACTCGCTCAGGTCGCCGGCGACGAACAGATCGACGCCAGCATCGACGCTTCGAGGATTGCGCCCGATGTGGTCTGGAGGCCGACACCTATTCGCGGATCAAGGATGCGCTTGGCGATTGCCGAGAAGAGGTTCCTGCTGATTCGTTGACGCGGCTACTCCAGTTCAGCCGGCGCCTCACGCATGGCGACGCTAGTGAGGCGCCGTGACATCCCCGGCCGTTGACGCTGATCGACAGAACTCGTGATCCTCAGTGCCCGGTCGAGGTTGAAGTGGTGGTGCTGTCTGGGGCCATCGCTGCATCGGAGATCGCCGGCGGTCGCAGGTCGACTCGGCGCAGCAGTTGGGCGTTGGCGGCGACGACGATGGTCGACGCACTCATCAGGATCGCGCCGACAGCTGGTGAGAGGGTGATGCCGGCGAAGGTGAGTATTCCGGCGGCGGCTGGGATGGCGATGAGGTTGTAGCCGGCGCTCCAGGCGAGGTTCTGGACCATCTTGCGGTAGCTGGCGCGGGAGAGCCGGATGATGCCGAGGACGTTGCGTGGGTCGGAGGAGGCGAGAACGACGCCGGCTGCTTCGATGGCGACGTCGGTTCCGGCACCGATGGCGATACCGACGTCGGCGCGGGCGAGTGCGGGTGCGTCGTTGACGCCGTCTCCGACCATGGCGACTTTGAGTCCGCGTGCTTGGAGGTCGCCAACGGCCTGATCCTTGTCTTCGGGCAACACCTGGGCAAAAGCCTCGTCGACACCGAGCTGGGCGCCTACCGAGTCTGCGACCTGTTGGGCGTCGCCGGTGATCATCACGGTTCGGATGCCGAGGCGGCGCAGCTCGTCGATCGCGGTTCGTGATTCGGGTCGGATCGCGTCTTCGAGCGCGATCGCGCCGACGATGCTGCCGTCGCTGATGACGTGGAGCACGGCGGCGCCTCGTGCTCGCCATGTGGTGGTGACTGCCGCAACGTCTGGCGGTTCGGTCAGCTGTTTCTCGGTGAGGAGTGCTGGTCCGCCAATGGCGACGTGGGCGCCGCCGACCGTCGCTTCGACGCCGCGCCCGGCAAGGTTCGCGAAGTCGGTCGCGGTTGCTGCGGGCGCGTCCTCGTGGTCGGCGAGGTCGACGATTGCCCGGGCGAGGGGGTGTTCGCTGTCTGCTTCGACGGCTCGGGCGAGCGACAGTAGCGCTGCCCGGTCGATGCCAACAAGATGGATGTCGGTGACGGTGTGGTGGCCGGTGGTCAGGGTGCCGGTCTTGTCGAACATCACAGTGTCGATCGTGCGCATCCGTTCGAGTGCCATACGGTTCTTGACGAGGATGCCAGCAGAGGCGGAGATGCTGGTCGACACGGCGATGGTGAGTGGGATGGCCAGGCCGAGTGCGTGTGGGCAGGCGATGACGAGCACGGTCACGGTCCGTTCCACCGCGGCGTTGGTGTTGCCGAGGATGGTCCAGATCGCGAACGTGAGCG
>JAYTOM010000448.1:0-2598 GCA_043747765.1 Actinomycetota bacterium | reverse complement strand
GCAACGACACCCATCTCCTGGAGTGGCCGGGGGAACGTCATCACATCGACTCGCATTCCGCGGACAGTAATTCGCGGGGATTGCGAACCTTTCACCCAGAAGCACCCTGAGCTGTGAACAGGAGCACTCTGCCGGTCGCTAGCTTGCCGAGGATGTTGAATGTCCTGCTGATCACGCTCGACCAGTTCCGCGGTGACTGCCTGTCGGCCGCCGGTCATCCTCTCGTGCAGACCCCGAACCTCGACGAGTTGGCGGCCAACGGCGTTCGTCTCGGGCGTCACTTCAGCCAGGCTGCGCCGTGCTCGCCCGGGCGGGCATGTCTGTACACGGGCATGTACCAGATGAACAACCGGGTCGTCGCCAACGGCACGCCGCTGGACGCGCGCTTCGACAACGTCGCGCTGGCCGCCCGGCGCGCCGGATACGAGCCGGCACTGTTCGGCTACACCGACCAATCCGTCGACCCCCGTCATGCCACCGGGCCCGATGATCCGCGCATGCACGCCTATACGGGTGTCCTGCCCGGCTTCGATCCGGTGTTGGCCCTCGACGACCATCAGGTGCAGTGGCGTGAGTGGCTGGTCGGCCTCGGATACGAGGATCCCGGCAGCAGCCATCTTGCGCTGTCGAGCGAACCGCAGCGCCCGGCCGAGCACGGCGTCTCGGCGTTCGTCACCAACGCCGCCCTCGAATGGCTCGATCATCGACCCGCCGCACGGCCATCCGACGATGCGCTGGACCCGTGGTTCATCCACCTCAGCTATCTCCGCCCGCATCCGCCGTACGCTGCGGCTGGTTCGTTCTCGACGATGTACGACCCCGCCGACGTGGACCTGCCGATCGCACCGGTGACCGAACGTCATGCCCTGCACGAAACGGCGTTGCAACTGCGCGAGGCGGCGGCCCCGGTGGACGAGCACGCGATGCGCGCGTTGCGTGCCCAGTACTTCGGCATGATCAGCGAGGTCGACGCACAGCTCGGCCGGCTATGGGCCGAACTGCGCGAGCGAGGAATGTGGGACGACACGCTGATCGTCGTCACGGCTGATCATGGTGAGCAGTTGGGGGACCACGGCCTGCTGCAGAAACTCGGCTTCTTCGAGCAGAGCTACTTCATCCTCGGCATCGTGCGTGATCCGCGTCATTCCGATGCGCACGGCACCGTGGTCTGCGAGTTCACGGAGAACATCGATCTGTTTCCGACCATCTGCGACGCGATCGGAATCGAGGTTCCGGCGCAGTGCGATGGCTTTCCGCTGACCCCGTTCCTGCGCGGGGAGCGCCCTCGGGCGTGGCGAACCGCTGCCCACTGGGAATACGACTGGCGTTCGTTGATGATCGGCAGGGGCGATTTCCCTTGGCCGTGGGATCGACGTCTGGAACGGTGCAACCTGTCTGTGTCGCGCGGCCAGCGGTACCAGTACGTGCAGTTCGGAGACGGTTCGTGGCTGTGCTTCGATCTCGCCGCAGATCCGACGGCGCGTACCGAAGTGCGTGACCCGGCGATCGTCCTTGCGCTGGCCCAGGAGATGCTGACCTGGCGATCGCGTCATCTCGATCGCAACCTCACCGACATGCTGGTGGAGCGTGGTGGTATCGGCCGCCTGCCCCCAGGGCTGCCGGCCACCTTCGACCGCTGACCGGCCTGCCTGTCGCCTCGTGTCTGTCCCGCTCGCGTCAGATCCGTCAGCGTGCCTGCACGGCAGCGATGATCTCCGCGAACCGGCTGTCATTGCCCGGATCTTCGGGCAACGGCAGGATCACGCCCGTGCACAGACCCCCGAACCACTGGTCGATCAGATCCGGCAGTTGATCCCATGTGCCCTGCGGGACGAGCGCGTCGATGACCTCGTCGGTGACGTGCTCGTGCAGGGTGTCCCACTGCTGGGTCCTGGTGATGGTCTGCAGCCGCTCGCCGAGGTCCTCCCAGCCGTGCAGCGCCAGCGTGCGACGGTAGGGCGGGGTCGAATAGAGGAACGCCAGTAGCCGGCGGTGGTGTTCGCGGTTGTTGTCGACCTCGGCCCGTGTCGGCCCGGTGACGTACTGGCTGCCGCTGATGATCTGGAAGCGGCTCTGATCCCGGTCGCTCCGGAGCCGTCCGGCCTCGATCGCCGGCAGGCAGATTTCGCGCAGGTAGCGCGGGTTCGAATTGGTCGGGTGGGTGACGAGGCCGTCGCCGTGCGAGCCGGCCAGCGAGACCATGCCCTCGTTGACTCCACCGAGCCAGATCGTGGGAGACGCGACGCCGTCGGCGAGTGGACCCGGGTTGAAGAACGGCTGGAGCCGGGTGAACGTGTAGTTCTGGCCGGCGTACTGCAGCGATGCTCCGGTGGCGAACGACGCCCAGATCGCGCGCAGCGATTCGATGTACTCGCGCATTCGGGTGACGGGCTCTGTCCACGGCACGGAGAACCTGCCGACCACGTTCTGCTTGATCTGCGTACCGAGACCGAGTTGGAATCGCCCGCCCGAGAATGCGGCCAGGTCCCAGGTGCCGTAGGCGGTCAACATCGGACTGCGTGGGAAGGCGAGGACCACGCTCGTTCGCACGACCAGTTTCGATGTGTGCTCCAGGGCGAGCAGCGACGCCGCGAGGCC
>JAYTOM010000447.1:0-6132 GCA_043747765.1 Actinomycetota bacterium | reverse complement strand
GTGCTGCGTTCGAAGTCCCCGGAGCTGGTGCTGCAGGAGATCTGGGGCCACCTGTGCTGTCACTGTGCGATTCCTACCCTGCTGTGGAAAGCCGCCGACCACGCCAAGGTCGACCCTGACAGGGTCAGCTTCGTTGTCGCTTTAGGCATCGCGCGCCGCTCTATCTCAGCGGCGCGCGACCTTTTCGCTCAGCCTGAACACGGCTGGCGACACGCCATCCTCCTGCTCTGCCAACGACTCAACCCCGCCCGCCGGTCCCGGTTGAACCCGCGACTGATCAAACGCAAGTACGTTAAGTGGCACGTCATACGAGCCCGACACAACAGCTGGCCACAACCCACCCGACCAGCCACCGCAACCACCAACACCTCTAACTAAACGGTATTGGCCCTAGCGACGATGATCCGCATCACCTTGCTGTCGTCGACGATGAGCACCTTCATTGTCTTGCTCGCTTCCTGCAGCGTGCGGCGCGTCGTTGTGATCAAAGTCCGGTGGCGAGCTGAGTGACGGAGCCAGCGCGTGGTCATGACAGCAGTCCGATTCGGGTGGCCTTGTCGACAGCTGCAAAGCGGTCCTCGACCTCGAGCTTGCGAAGGACGTGGGCCACGTGGGACTTGATCGTCTCGCGGGACACGAAGAGCTTCGTCGCTGCCTCGGCGTTGCTCAGGCCCGCGGCCAGGCAGGACAGCACGTCCCGCTCGCGCGTCGACAACGGGTTCCGCGGCAGATCAACGAGCGTGTTGACGAAGACGCCGAGCGCTTCCGGATCGATGACACCTACGTTGTCGGCAGTGAGGCGCACGGCACCGGCGAGCGCGGAGAAGTCGCTGCGCAGGATGCTCGTGGCGCCGCAGCGGAGCGCGGCGATCACGGCCTTTGGCTCGATCGATTCGATCAACACGACCAGGCGGGTCTTCGTGCTCACCTTCTGGAGCGTGTCGATGAACGGGGCCCGCCCGGTGGCGTCGATCTCCGGCTGCTCCATGACCACAACAGCGTCAGGGGTCGCGGCGAGGGCGCTAATGCCGGTCTCCGCATGACGCACGGATGCGACGACGGCGATCTCGCCCGATTGCTCAAGCTGCTGGCCGACCGACGTGCGAATGCGATCGTCGGCGTGGATCAGGATGACAGGAACGATCATGGCACGGCTCGCATAGGCAACGACGGTCCGGACTCGTTCGTTCGACGCACGTTGCCTGACATTTGCCGGACAAGCCCGGACTGTCTCAGCAGTCCGTGTCGTCAGCGGGCTGCGGCGGTGCGCTCCTTATCGGACGATGTCACGTCGACTTGATGGTGCATTCGCACTGAAATAGTTGCGACGTTCGTCTCTATTGGGGATTGCCGGATCGTCCGATCTTGTTGGCTCACAACAGCGCATCAATTGTTGGGACAAGGATTGGGAGCAACGATGCAAGCACAAGTGGCGTATCAGACCGAGCACGAGCCGTGTTCGTCGGATCATTTCAAGGATTCCAACACCGAGCTGTTCGAGCGGCGCCGGGAGCTGCAGCGGGACATCGCTGAGCTCGACGCCACGCTCGATGAGCGCGACTCGTTCTCGGCCCGCCGCTTGCAGCACCTGCGTCGTCGCCTCGACGCGGTGACGACGGAGGTAGTGGTGTTCAACTCCGGTCTGGTGCGTTCGTACTGCCGCCGGTTCACGTCGAACTCGAGCCGTGATGACTCCGCGGATTTCGAGGCCGCAGGGATGCTCGGCCTGATGCGTGCGATCGACAGCTTCGATCCGAGCCAGGGCCGCTTCGGCCACTGGGCGTTCAAGCCGATCCAGCGCGAAGTGCTTCGTGCCGTTCGTGGTGCCGACCACCAGAACGTGAGCCTCGGTGATTTCGAACGCCGTCCGGAGATCCTCCGTGCGTTCCGCCAGTTGCAGGGCGAGACCGGTGAGCACAAGCCGAGCTTCGAAGACGTCGCGGCGGCCGTCGGCGCGACCGTCGATCAGGTCCGGCGAGTGCTCGCACCGCCTCGGTTCGAGTCTGTCGATCAGCCGGTCGGCGAGAGCGAAAGCGCCACCCTCGGTGACACGCTTGAGAGCTCCACGGCAGGCCCCGAACCCACGGTGATGGCGAGCATGACGCTCTCTGCGTTGAAGACATTCGGCCTCACAGCACTCGACCCGCGCGAGCTGTTCGTGCTCGTGCGCCGCTTCGGTCTCGACTGCGAGCCGGAGGACAAGCTCGCCGACATCGGAGACACGCTGGGGCTTTCGCGCGAGGCCGTGCGCCAGATCGAGGCGAAGGCAATCGCCAAGATCCAGCACCCTCTGGTGATGCGCAAGATCCAGCGTCACGGCAGGGACTGAAGGTGGGTGGGGGAGATCGACTTCCCCCACTGGACCGAATGATCACTCCAGGTTGACCCGGCCGGAACCGTGCACCGACGAGGTGCCAGACGGACCGTTAGAGAAGGCCACACGGATCGTGGTCTCGAGGCCATCATGGAGGAATCATGTCCGTTCAGACACTCATCGCCCCGTTGGGGGTGCCCACGGTCGAATCACTGGCGCCGCTCGAGCGGAGCTTCCGGTACGAGTCCACTGCGGCCCGTTCCGAGATCTGGAACCCGTGGGGCAGGAAGGCCCGGCCGAGCACCGCAGCCGAAGAGGAAGCGTTTGTCGACCGGCTGCGAGTCCTCGCCGCCCGCGTACCCGGCGTCAAGCTCGGCGAGTCGCGGGCGTACCAGCGGCGCGAGATCACCGCCGTCGTCACCGCGTTGCGCAGCTCGGTCACCGCTGACGAGATGCTCAAGTCGGCGCGTGGCCTGCGTGTCGAGGTCGTCCTTGCGGCGTACGAAGAGGTCGAGCTGCGCCGAGCCCGAGCCGTCGATGGGTGGAACGCACTCGTCGCCGAGCCGGCTGCGAAGACCTTGGTCGAGCACGGCCACGCGGCAGCACATCTGCTGCCTGTCGCGATCAGCCGGCTCCGTGCGATCGTGCTCCGTGATCCGGCCGACGCGGCCGGTTTCGTCGAGTGCGTCGATGCGTTCGACCGCCAGGTCCTCCTCACCCGCGCTCGTGCGCTCGAGGTCGAATCGGTGCTCAGCGACGGAGTCGCCGAGCAGTCCGTCCTCGCCGAGTGTGAGCACGTACTGTACGACGAGTACGGCGAGGGCCTGTGGAGCCTCGGTTCGTTCCTGCCGCCTCGCGTCGGCACGCTGACCCCGAACCGCCTCGCCGCGCTCCTCGGCGAGGAAAGGACCGATCCCCGGCGCAGTATCGGCTAGCGTAGAAACTCGTGCTTGGTCGACACCTATGTGGGAGCAATTGGTGAACGTTTCCTCAGGGGGAGCACCAGAGGCAATGATCCGGCTCCCATCGGTCGAGGTACTCGCAGTCGTTCCGGCGGGTGGATCCGTGCCCCCGGTTCCGCCGGCGACACTGGCTGATGTCGTCGTCCCCATACTCTCCGAAGGTCAGATCGTCGACTGGGCACTCCTGACCGGCTTCCTTTTCGAAGTCGGTGTCGTCGACGAGTTCTTGGCCTGGCGGCGCGAGTGGAGCGACACGTTCGCCGTTGGGTCGTTGAGCAACATCCGTGCGCTCCTCGGCGCCGCGAGGCGCCTCGGTCGCGAGCTCGACCCACCCCTGCAGGCGTTGCACGACCAACTCACCCTCACCGAGTACAACGACGTGATCTTCGCGCCGCAGCCGTACGCCGACTTCGCCGGCACGCTCGTCGAGCTGCGCGCCGCGCTGCATCGTGCTGACGGGGTGGTTGCGGTCGCCCTGATCGACGAGATGCGGTCCCATCGGTGCGGCCGGGCGGTCATGCGCAGGTGGGCCAGGTCGGCGGTAGATGTCGTTCTTTGCGCCGACGAGCACGTTGCGGTCGAGTTGCGCGAGGCGGGCATCGTCGTGCGGCACGGAACGCATCGTCGCTCCGAGTTCGTCGACGTGCGGCTCGCCGACCTGACTGGCGACGTCGTCGTGCTCACTGACGGTGCCGGTCGGACCGTCGACCTCGTGCCGGCGCAGGCCCGCCCACTCGGTTGGCTGGTGCCGACGTCGCTGCGCTGGTCGGTGCAACGGATCGATGTCGACGAGGTGTGGGGGCCGATGCTCACGGCCATCGCCAATGCCATCGCGCTTGCCCGCGTCAGCGGTTCGATCATCCGGTGGACGACGGACCTTACCGCGCGCTGATTTCACCCGATGATTTCCCTTTGGCGACGGGCGGCGGGTGACTTACGACGGACAGTTGTCCGTGTGAACAGTTGTCCCGAGCCCGCGCTCGTCCGCACCGCACTCGTGAGCCTTTATGGCGCCGTCGCGGCGGTGGTACGTGATGACGAGCAGGCGGTGCGATTGATGCTCGCTGATCTCGAGGAGCGGTGCGCTGGACTCGACGAGACACTCATCGTGATCTCCCTCGCGACGTTGGAGCGGTTGGCGGACGTGCCTGCCGACGACAACGACGGTGGCGGTCACGCCGCCCGGGAAGTGCTGTCGATCGCCGATCGATTCGGCAGCTCATCGCGCCGTGCGGTCGAATCCGCCGCGTGGCGGCTCGACGCGGTCCGCCGGGGCGACCAGTCGGGTGCGGTGCGTGACATCCTCCGCTCGCGTGGCCTCGCCAGCGAGTACGACCTGGCCAGGGGTGCGGTGACGCTGCTCGCCGCTGTCGTGTTCCGCCACGCGCGCCTGTGCGGTCGCTCGCCGCGCCGCATGGCCACGGACCTGTGCCTGGCGGCGTCGCTCGCCGCGACAGGTCGCTGAACCGGCCCGACCCGTCCACGCTGGCACCGGATTGCGCTGGGCGCGGTCGGGCCGCACCAGCGTCAGCGAAGCGGTCGAGTTCTTGGTTGCACGAGGCGGCGCAATCCGGACCGTCGTGTGTGTGTTGACACCTTCGCCAGCAACGCACGACAGCACTGGAGCGCTCATGTCCTCGATCAACTCGCACAGCAGTACCGGTCTCGGCAACGACGAACCAGGAAACGGCTCGCTGGGATCGTTCATCCTGTCTTCGCCGGACATGCCCTGGCTCGACGATGCAGCGTGCGGTGACGTACCCCTCGATCAGCTGAACATGTTCTTCGTCGAGGCCGGCCGGACGATCAAGTCGACGACCATCGCCCTGTGCAAGGGCTGCCCGGTGCGCGCCCGATGCCTGGAGTACGCGTATCAGCACGACATCGTCAGCGGGTATTTTGGCGGGGTCTCCCCGGGCCGACGCCGTTCGGTGTCGTTCGAGGAGGCCCTCGCCGAGATCTCCGTGCCATGAAGAGCCCGGACAAGGCAGCCTCAGAGGTTTGGGTCCTGCTTGAGTCGTGTATTTCACAAAGCTTGCTGATCGAAGCGTTTCGGTCGGGGATAGGTTTCGTAGTCGGGGATGTCGTTGACACCACCCGTGCGCAGTGTTGGGCGGTTTCTATGGTGGTCGAAGGCTTGGCAGCGAAACCCGAGAAGAATCGCGTGCAATCGGGGCCACTGGGATGGGACGAGTCAGCAGCCTTGGGAGAAAGAACGGCGGACTTGCGAGACGCGGCCGATCGCGACATCGCGGCCGACGGGCGCGACGGTGTCGCTAATGCTCGTGACGGGGTTGCCGAGCTTCGCGACGAGGTCGCCAGCCCGCCCGACCGGCTCGCTGAACTTCGCAATGACGTCGCCGATGAACGAGATCGCGTAGCCGACCGGCGAGACGATCAGGGAGACCCGTCGCGACAAGGCCGGCACACGGCGGCCGATGATCACGTGCAGCCGGATCTGCGTCCTGACGACGCATCGGTCGAGCGGCACATCGCAGCGGACGATCGCGTGCAGGCCGGTCTGAACCGTGACGAGGTGACGAGAGATTCGAACGGCTGTCGACGACGTCAGACATCGAAGTACCCGACCTCGGCATGGCGTTGACGAAGTCGCTGATCACCACGATGAACGGTGTGACGAGCCAGGTCGGGATCCTCGGCAGCTCGTTCTGGATCGGGCTACCGGTCAGCGCAGATCACCCCATCAGCCCGAGAATCATCGCTCCGGATCGCACGACGACGATGCCGGTGAATACCGTGCTCTATGTAGAGGACGACCCATCCAACGTCACGTTGCTCGAGCGGATGATGGACGGTCACCCGGGGGTGCGGCTGATGGTGGCGATGCGGGGTCGG
>JAYTOM010000446.1:0-14485 GCA_043747765.1 Actinomycetota bacterium | reverse complement strand
GGCGAGCAGAACCGTGCCGACAACGGCAATGACGAGCAGCACGGACGTCACTTCGAACGCGAAAACGTGATTGCTGAACAAGTCGTTGGCGAGCTGTTTGATGTTCGAGTCGTGATTCGCGTCAGTGGCGATCTCGATGCCCGTTCCTCTGGTGTGCAACGACGTGCGCCCCTTGATCACGGCTGCCGTGATCAGGCCGAACAGGCCCACGCCGACGATCGCTGCAAGTGGTCGCTGAACCTTGACCGGATCGATTCGCAACGACTCGGCACGGTCGACGCCGAGCAACATGATGACGAACAAGAACAGCACCACGATTGCCCCGCCGTAGACGATGACCTGGACGGCGGCCAAGAACTGAGCATCCTGGGCGATGAACATCACGGCAACGCCGAACAGCGTGAGCACAAGACTGAGCGCAGCGTGTACCGGATGCGAGCGGACGATCACGCCGATCGCTCCGATCAGGATCATCAGCGCTGCGCAGATGAAGACGAACAACTGCATCGTTATTCGTCCTGCTTCTCGGTGTCACGTACTGCGTCACCAACGGCCTGCACAGGTTCGGGACTGCGCACGCCATAGCCCAGTTCGCCGCTCCAACCGTTGATGCCCTCGAAGTCGGCGCTGCCGCTGGGCGACGTGGCACGCATCCAGCCGCTCGTGTGCAGATCCTCGCCGAGCCGCCAGTCCTCCCACGGCATGTGCTGCGGTTGCCCGTCGTCACCGACGAGCAGCTCGGCCTTGGTGTAGATCGCGTCCTGCCGGTTGGTGAAGCTGAACTCGAACAATTTCGTCTCTGTGATTGCTTCGGTCGGGCACGCTTCGACACACAGGTCGCAGTGGATGCAGCGCAGATAGTTGATCTCGTAGACGAAGCCGAAACGCTCGCCCGGCGACGTGGGGACGTCCGGGTCGTTGTCGGCACCGCGCACGTAGATGCACTTCGCTGGACACACGCCGGCGCACAGCTCGCAGCCGATGCACTTTTCCATGCCGTCTTCGTACCGATTGAGCACATGACGTCCGTGCAACCGCTCTGGCTTCGGCGCCTTTTCGTCCTGACCGTGTGGGTCGGCTTCGCCGCCCTTGGCCACGTTCTTCTTGGCGACCCGGCCGCCGGAGTAGTTCTTGGTGACACGTTTGCCACCGAAGATGCGATGTTGCTTGGCGACGACGAGAAATCCTTCGAGGTAACCCATCAGAACATCGCCCCCTCTCGGTCTCGGTTCTTGGCACTGACGCGCACCGCTGTCATCAACAGTCCAGCGCAGAGCGCGAGGACCACGACGGAAGCAATGCTGACCACCCACTTGTTCCAGCCATTGTCGCTGGCGACACGCTGTGCTGCCAACAGGAGAAACCACCCGAGCGACGTCGGGATCAGGATCTTCCAGCCGAGGTTCATCAGTTGGTCGTACCGCAGACGCGGCAGCGTGCCCCGCAGCCAGACGTAGACGTACAAGAACACGAGCACCTTGGCGACGAACCACACCGTTCCGCTGAGCGGTCCGAGGGGCAGGTAGCCGCCGTATTGAAAACCGCCGAGGTGGAACCTGATCGGCTGTGGCCCACCGAAGAACAGAGTCACTATCACACCGCTCATCGTCACCGTGTTCATGAACTCGGCCAGGAAGAAGAGTGCGAACGAGAAAGCAGAGTACTCGGTGTTGAAGCCGCCGACCAGTTCCTGTTCGGCTTCGACCAGGTCGAACGGTGGTCGGTTGAGTTCAGCCGTCGCCGCGATCATGAAGATCACGAACGGCACGACACCGGTGGCGATCAGGCTCCACTTGCTGAGGCTGCTCTGGCCACCGACAATGCCATGTGTGCTCAGCGTTCCGGAAATGAGCAGTACCGAGGCGATGCTGAGTCCGAGGGCCGCTTCGTAGGAGACCATCTGGGCGGAGGCGCGGACCGAGCCGAGCAGCGGATATTTCGAGCCGGAGGACCAACCGGCGAGCATGATCCCGTAGACCGCGATGCTGCTGAGCGCGAGCAGCAGCAGAACGCCGATCGGCGGATCGGCGAGTTGCACGAAGGTCGAGTGGCCGAAGATCTTGACCACTCCGTCCTTGCCGTGACTGAAGTCGCCGCCCAGCGGGATGACCGCCCAGATCAGAAAGGCCGGCACGAACGCGAGGTATGGAGCGAGCCGGAACACCCCTTTGTCGGCGCGGTCGGGAAGCAGACCCTCCTTGAAGATCAGCTTCATGCCGTCGGCCAGGGTCTGTAGCACACCAAACGGGCCAGCCTTGTTGGGGCCGACCCGGTTCTGCATGCCGGCGATGATCTTGCGCTCGAACCAGACCATGAACATCGTGACGACAAGGCCGATCACGAAGACGACCACGACTTTGATCAGGACGATGAGGACCGAGACCAGGCCCAGCTTCTCGACGAGGTTGTCGATCGCGAGCATCACAGACTCTCGATCCGAACATCGGTGACCGATGCGGCGGCCTCGATCAGATCGCCGATCTTGACGACACTGGTGCCGACGGACATCGGCTGGTTGAACGGCACCCAGGCCGTGCCTCGCTGAACTGACGGGTCGGTCTGCAGCGGGAGAACGAGAGTTCCCTTCGAGCTGGAGATCTTGACGTCGCGGCCGATGACCGAACCGATGCGGGCGACGTCCAACGGATTGACGAAGACGGAGGTACCGGGCGCCAGCGGGGCCAACGATGCGGACTTCGAGTTGGCAATCCCCGCGTCGTACAGTTTGCGGCTGACCACGAGACGGAAGTCGTAGGCGTTGCGGCCGCCGAGGTCGACTGCCGGAAGTTCGACGGCACCGATGTTCGGGGCGAGGGCGATGATGCCGTTCGGTGACGCCACCAACGATTCGTCGGTGATGCCAGCATAGCCATCGACGTGGGTTGCGATCGCAGCAGTCACGTCGGTGACGGCACCGAAACCGAGGTCGGTGCCGAGCTCGCGGGCGATCTCAGCGGCGATCATCCAGTCCGGGCGTGATGTGCCGTGGACCGTGATCTTCTGCGCGACAGCGGTGGTGCGGCCCTCGATGTTGGAGGTGGTACCCGACTTCTCACCGTAGGCAGCGGCTGGCAGCACGACGTGAGCGCGCTTGGACGATTCGGTGAGGAAGGTGTCGACCGCGATGATCCGCTTCGCGCCAGCGATGGCGCGGCGGGCCAGATCGGCGTCTGGAACGTCGCTGAGCGGATCGGAACCGAGCAGAATCAGGCACTCGATCTTGCCGTTCGCGGCAGCGTCGAGGATTCCCCGGCTGTCGAGGCCACCAGCCCCCGGACGCATCCCGACCTGCGCTGCACCGACGACATTGCCGCGACGAAGCGCCGGCAGGATCTTGGCATCGGGGATGGCCGCTGTGAGCGCGTTCAAGGCAGCGATCGTCGGGGCCGACGATTCCGCCAGGTTGGCTCGGCCGACGACGACGACGACGTCGCCCTTGCCTATCTGAGAGCTGATCTCGGCCTGCGCCACGGTGGCTGCGATGACGTCTGCTTGTGTGCCCGGCTCGTAGTAGATGGTGCGCCACGCCGAACGGGTCAGGCCACTGCCCTTCGCTGTGAACTCGATGATCCGCGTCTTCTTCTTCGCTGCGGCGTCGCGTAGGCGCAGGTACAGGACCGGCAGTTCTTCTTTGAGATCGGGAGCGAGCAGGATCACCGTCGGCGCTGCAGCGGCCTGGTCGATGGTGGCTCGCGCCATCGCCAACACGCCAACCGGGAGGCCGTCGACGAGTTGCGATGAGACGTTCGGAGTGCCGATCACATCGTGGGCGAGACGGGCGAACGCGAAGGCGTCCTCGTTCGTTCCGCGCGCGCCGCCGAGCACAGCCACGCTGTGCGGTCCACCGGCCGCGAGTGCGTCCTGGATCAGCCGGGCCACCGACGAGATGGCCGAGTGCCAAGAGGTCGCCTGGTGGCCGTCGGCGGTGAGCACCAATGGTGTGGTCAGTCGGTCCTCATGGCCGGTTGCTTCGAAGCCGAAGCGGCCCTTGTCGCACAGCCAGCCCCAGTTGACGGGGTCGGAGTCGACGCCCTGGTAGCGGACCAATTCATCGCGTGTGGACTGCACCACTGTGCGGCAGCCGACGGCGCAGGTGGTGCACGTGCTCTCGGCCTCCTGCAGGTCCCAGGGTCGGGCTTTGAAGCGGTACGGGCTCGCAGTCAGCGCGCCAACTGGACAGATCTGCACGGTGTTGCCGCTGAAGTAACTGGCGAATGGCTCGTCCGGGAACGTGTTGACCTGAGTCAGGTTGCCGCGCTGGGTGAACGAGATCAGAGCATCGCCGGCGACTTCGTCAGCGAACCGTGTGCAGCGGTCGCACAGGATGCAGCGTTCACGGTCGAGGAAGACGAGGTCGCTGATCGGGATCGGCTTTTCGTAGTGGCGCTTCTCCTCGACGTAACGGCTCTCGCCGGGGCCATGGCTGAACGACTGGTCCTGCAGTGGGCATTCGCCGCCCTTGTCGCATACGGGACAGT
This sequence comes from Actinomycetota bacterium, assembly GCA_043747765.1. Lineage (GTDB taxonomy): Bacteria > Actinomycetota > Acidimicrobiia > Acidimicrobiales > Ilumatobacteraceae > WLMZ01. Next base: position 10,007 of record JAYTOM010000446.1, on the reverse strand, counting down.
CGAGCGGATGGTTGGCGAGGAGCAACTCGATGATGCCCTCCTGTGCGCCCTTGGCTATCGGCGAATCGGTGTACACCTTCATGTCCGGCGAGACGGGGAACATGCACGACACCATCAACTGCGGTCCGCGACCCGTGTCGACTTCGACGATGCACTGCCGGCACATGCCGACCGATGTCATCCGTGAGTGGTAGCAGAAACGAGGAATGTACTCGCCGGCGTGCTCGGCGGCGTTGATGATCAGGTCGCCCTTGCGGGCCGTGAACGGCTTGCCATTGACGGTGATCGACACTGCGTTCGGGTCGACGACGGGTTCCGGCGCCTCGTCGACCGCTTCGGTCTTGACGTCGGTCATCAGTGGGCTCCCACCGGTTCGGTACTGGCGAGTTCGGGGTCGGGGTTGATCGCGGTCACGGGAATGGACGTCCGCTTGACGATCTTGGCCTCGAACTCGTCACGGAACAGCGTCAGCGCGGAATGAACCGGCGTGTACGCCGACGGACCAACGAAGCAGATGGTCGTCATCTTGTACGGGAACGGAACAGCGCTCAGTCCGAGGCGTTCGCTGGACGCATGTGGGAACGCTCCCGGGCAGATCGTCTCGCCGACCTCGATCAACTGATCGAGGTCGCGGGCTGTGCCGCGGCCGGCGACGACTCGTTCGAGGATGCGCGCCAACCACGTGCCCCCCTCGCGACAGGGCGTGCACTTTCCGCACGACTCGTGGGCGTAGAAGCGGGCCAGGTTCAGCGCAGCCCTGGGGATGTCGGTGGTCTCGTCCATCACCATGACTGCTCCGGAACCAACCATCGAACCAGCAGCACCGACAAGCTTGCCCTCGAGTGGCAGATCGAGCTGATCGGGCAGGAACCACGGCGCAGATCCACCGCCGGGCACGAAGGCCTTGAGCTCGTGTCCGTCACGGATGCCGCCACAGAACTCTTCGCCATAGATCAGATCGCGGAACGTGGTGGATCCGTTGACCACCTCGAACACCCCGGGGCGCTTGACGTGACCGGAGATGGCCTCCATACGCGTTCCCGGTGAGCTCGGCGTTCCGATCTTGAGGTACTCGTCCACCCCGTTGCGCATCAGCCACGGCAAGTTGGCCAGCGTCTCGACGTTGTTGACGATAGTCGGCTGGCCGTACAGGCCGATCGCTGCCGGGAAGAACGGGGGCTTGAGGCGGGGCATTCCACGGTTGCCCTCGAGGCTCTCGATCAACGCCGTCTCTTCACCGACCACATAGGCGCCGGCACCCCAGTGCAGAACGATGTCGAGCGAGAAGTCGGTGCCGAGAATGTTCTTGCCGATGTAGCCCGCGGCGTACGCCTCGTTCAGTGCAGTGGCGACCCGTTCCTGAGCAACAGCCATCTCGCCGCGGATGTAGACGAAACACTGGGATAGTCCAGCCGCGTAGCAGGCGATCAGACAGCCCTCGATCAGTTGATGTGGATCGCGCTCCATCAACAGGCGGTCCTTGTAGGTGCCGGGCTCACTTTCGTCACCGTTGACGACGAGGTAGCGGGGGAAGATGCCCGGAGGTGTCAGGCCCCACTTCGTTCCAGCGGGAAAACCAGCGCCGCCACGGCCGAGAACCGTGGCGTTCCTGACATCTTCGTGCACGTCCGGTGCCGGCTTGGCCAACGCGGTGCGCAGCCCCTGGTAGCCATCCGTGGCAAGGAAGCGTTCGAGGGTGAACGAGTCGGCGTACTCGAAACGGCCGGTGACGATCCGTGGCCGGTCACCGGCATAGAACCCAGGCGTGTGCGGGTAGGTGGTACCAGTGAGTTCGGCCATCAGTTGCTCCCTCGTGGTGCTGGCTGGGCTGGCGCGGGCGCCGGCATCCACGCTGGTCCCGACGTCACGTCCTCCGGCGCAACCGCACCGACACCACGATCGGCGGGGATCCGCTGGCGGATCTTGGCGACAGTACCGTGTGGCGGGATCTCATCGCCGAGTTTGCCGCTGGCCAGATCGTCGATCAGCGCGTCGAACGACTCGTTGGTGACACGGAAACGGTAGCGATAGTTGACCTGCAGCGTCGGCGCCTCGGTGCAGGCGGCCTGGCATTCGGCGTGCTCGAGCGTGAACATGCCGTCCGCAGTGGTTCCCCCAGCTTTGATACCCAGTTTGTGCTCGGCATGATGCATCAGTTCGTCGGCACCGAGCAGTGCGCACGACATGGTCTGGCAGATGTTGACGAGATAGGTACCGACCGGCTCGAACTTGAACATCTCGTAGAAGGTGGCCGTGCCGAACACTTCGGCCGACGTGGCGTCGACGAGTTCGCCGATGTGGGCGATGGCTTCGTTGGTGACGTAGCCATCTTGCTGCTGGGCGAGATGCAGCAGCGGAATCATCGCCGAACGAGCGCGCGGATATCGGCCGATGATCTCGTTGGCAGTGCGCACGTTGTCTTCTGTCAGACGGGCCATCAGCGGTCTACTTCTCCCAGCACTGGATCCACGCTGGAGATGATGGCAACTGCGTCGGCCACCAAGCAATTGCGCATCATGTGCGGAAGGCATTGGAGGTTGACGAATGAGGGTCCACGAACGTGCATCCGGTACGGCTTTGCTGATCCGTCACTGGCGATGTAGCAGCCGATCTCGCCACGCGGGCTCTCGATCGAGACGTATGTCTCGCCTTCTGGAACCTTGAAACCCTCGGTGAAGATCTTGAAGTGATGGATCAGCGCTTCCATCGATTCGTCGATGCGGGCCCGTGGCGGCGGGGTGACCTTCTTGTTCTGGATCCGGTAGTCGCCGCCCGGCATCCTGTCGAGGATCTGGTGGACGATGCGCATCGACTCGCGAATCTCGTTGAGGCGGATCGCGTAGCGGTCGAAGCAGTCGCCATATGTGCCGACGATGACGTCGAACTCGATTTCGTCATAGTGCAGGTAGGGCATGTCACGGCGGAGATCCCAGGCCGTGCCGGTGCTGCGCAGGATCGGGCCTGTGGCACCGAGGGCCAACGCCTCCTGTGCAGTGATCACGCCCACTCCCTGTAGCCGGCCGCGCCAGATCGGCTGTCCGGTCATCAAGATGTCGTACTCGTCGAGCCGCGGTGGGATCAGCTCGAGCAGGCGCAGCACATCGTCGCGCCAACCGGCCGGGAGATCGGCAGCCACGCCGCCGGGACGGATGAAGTTGTGGTTCATCCGCAAGCCGGTGACCTTCTGGAAGAAACGCAATACCTCCTCGCGCTCGCGCCAGCCGTACAGCATCATGCTGACCGCACCGAGGTCCATGCCGTTGGTGGCCATGAACAGCAGGTGGCTGCTCATCCGGTTCATCTCACTGAGCAGCATTCGCATCCACACGGCCCGCTCCGGGATGTCACCATCGATACCGAGCAGCTTCTCGGTGGCCATCGAGAACACCAGCTCGTTGTTCAACGGACTGACGTAGTCCATCCGCGTCACGTTCGTGCCGCCCTGCATGAAGGTCAGCTCTTCACCGGTCTTCTCCATGCCCGTGTGCAGGTATCCGATGATCGGCTTGCACCGCAACACGGTCTCGCCTTGCAATTCGAGCATCAGGCGCAACACGCCGTGGGTGCTCGGGTGTTGCGGACCCATGTTGATGATCATCGTCTGTTCGTCCAGATCACCGGTGGTACCCGGCACCGACCGGCCCTCGCCGTCGTCGGCGGCGCCGAGACCTGCTGCAGCGGTCTCACTGAGGCGCAAGACCGAGCCGACCTCGCGCATCAGTTCCTTGGCAGTCATCTCGCTGCGCGGTCGAAGCTCTTGAACGCCCTCGCTGGTCTGATGGATCAGCACGGCCTTCTCGGCCTTGTGAGCTGCATCATGGGAGTCTTCGTGGGTGCCGCCGTTGCTGTCGGAACGGGTGGTGACCTCGGTCATTCGGAGACCTCGTCACCTGACGCCGAGTCGACGCCTGGGATGCCGGATACCCCCGGGACACCCGGCACGACCGACGGCTCGCTGGAGATGACGTAATCGTTGCTGAACTGCACGGGGATCGAGCCGACCTCGTAGTCCTTGCGCAACGGGTGACCGTCCCAGTCCTCGGGCATCAGGATGCGCGTCAGGTCGGGGTGATCGCTGAAGGTGATGCCAAACATGTCGTACGCCTCGCGTTCCATGGCCTCGGTGCCCGGGTGGACATCGAACAACGTCGGAATGGTCGGATCGACCTCCGGTAGCTGAACCCTGATCCGAATCCGGCGACGGTGCTCGACGTCGAGCAGGTTGACCACGACCTCGAACCGCGCCGGGGCGATACCGATCGGCAATGCCCGACCGGGATGCGTCAGATAGTCGACGCCGCACACGTCCGTCGCTTGGATGTAACCGTCGTCAGCCAACTTCTTGATCAGCGTCACGTAGTCGGCGACGGGGACGTGCACCACCATCTGGCCGTGGCTGAGGGTGAGTGGATGGCCGTGGATCTCGGTCGGCGCTGCGTCGACGAGTTGGGCTGCCTCAGTGGGCGCGTCCGTGTGGGTCGTGGAAGGCGTGTTGCTCATCGCTCACAGGCTCGTGCGCGACAGGGAGGCAGGGGCGGCGCCGAGCAGCACGGAAATCGGCTCGATCGCAGCAGGGATCTCGGTGATGTGCACGTTCGCGCCCGCGCCCGTGACGGCTCGCCGCTTGAGGATCTCGCCGGTCTCGATCAGCCCGTGCAGGGTTTCGATCGCATGGATCAGGGTCTCTGGTGTCGGTGGGCATCCGGGTGCATAGACGTCGACGGGAACGATCTGGTCGACGCCCTGGACGATCGCGTAGTTGTTGAACATTCCGCCGGTGCTGGCACAGACACCCATGCTGATGACCCACTTCGGTTCCATCATCTGGTCGTAGACCTGCCGGAGCACGGGAGCCATCTTCTGACTGACTCGGCCGGCGACGATCATCAGGTCGGCCTGACGGGGGCTGGCCCGGAAGACCTCCATCCCGAACCGGCTGATGTCGTAGTGCGCTCCGCCTGTTCCCATCATCTCGATCGCGCAACACGCAAGTCCGAACGTGGCGCCCCAACTACTGCGGCTACGCGCCCAGCGGATGATGTCTTCGACCTTACCGGTGAGTGCGTTGTGCGACAGACCCCCGAGGCCATCGTCGCGAACATCTTGAACGATTCCCACGGTCAGGCTGCTTTCTCATCGAGCGATCTGTCGACTCGTCCCTCGGTTCCGACCCGGCGGATGGTGCTGGTCAGGGTTCGTTCGGCGGACACGGCACTGTCGAGACGCCGGTACTTCTGCACGGGTCCCCAGTCGAGGGCGCCGCGAGCAACCACGTAGACGAACGCTGCAAAGAAGACCGCCGAGAACGAGAGCAGCTCCCAGAATCCGAACGAGCCGAGAAACTGACGCGACACCGCGTACGGGTAGATGAAGATGATCTCGATGTCGAACATCACGAACAACATCGCGACGATGTAGAAGCTGACCGGGAATCGCTGAGGGGGCTCACGACTGGGAACGATGCCGCACTCGTAGGGGGCCTCTTTGGCTGCAGACGGCCGACGAGGTGCCAGCAGCTTCGAGGCCATGTTGCTGGCCACGCCGAAGACGATCGCAAGGACCATCAAGCACACGACTGGAAGATACTGACCCATGATCTATGCCCCCGCGGGTACAGCGAGACCCTTTGCACGGTTGACGGCCACACGACGATCACGGGTGTGCAACAGGTAGCACGTCGAGAAGAACACGATGCCAGAGCCGAGCGCGATCTCCGCGGCGGGGACCCGCTTGGCCCCCAAGTTACGGATCATGTACACGTAGAAGTGCGGCTGGGTCGGGTCGACCTCGGCGGTTGCTGGCGCACGACCCGGCTCGGCGCGCTGTGGCCTGAGCACCGCGAACTCGATCATGTCCCAGCGTGGCTTGTGCAGGAACGCCAGGAAATCGAGCGTGTCGTTGATCTTCGGGTATCGCTCGCCACCCTTGTCGAAGACGTTGATCACCTGATAGGTACCAGTCTTGTGGGTGCCGTCCTGGTCCACGAACACGCCTCCGGCCGTGGCCGCCGGGCCGTACGTCTTCGCACCGGGGTCGACTTTGCCCCACCCGTTCTGCAGCAACGCTGCGTCGATGGCCGTCGAGGCCGCCAACGGATCGACGCTGGCCGGCGGGATCACTGCGTCCTGACGAATGACACCAGCTTCCTTAGTTGCGGTCTCGTCGAGCAGAATCGTCTGCCCCGCCATTGCCTTCCACGACGTGTCCTCGCCCTTCAGACCGAGGCCGAACGCCCACCAGACAATCGCCATGAGCATCATCCATCCGGCGACCGCCGACAGCGACAGCAGAAAACCGAGACGGGCTCCGACGTTCGTACCGAGAATCAGGAACACGGATCCGCAGAGCACCGACACCGAGATGATGATGATGATGACGCCGCGGATCTGCGGCTCCCAGTTGAGTGCGAACATGGCATGCATCACAGACTCCGCACGTATTCGACGATGAGCTTGATCTCCTGTTGGGTCAGCAAGTTGCCGAAGCCAGGCATTCGCCCGCTGCCCTGACCTTGCAGACCGTAGCGCTTGCCGAGTACAGAACCCTTGGAGATGAACGCAATCTGATCGGCCTGACTCGGGAAGTGCGAGGCCGACGCACCGGCGGTCAGGTTCGGTCCCAATGCCCCCTGCCCTGTCTGACCGGGATCGCCGTAGCTCCAGCCAGACGTATGGCATCGGGCGCAACTGTACGCACCACTGTCGAGGTCGAGGTTGAACAGAGCCTGGCCGAGGGTGGCATATCGACCGTTGTCGACTGACTTCTGCGCGGCCGTCATGATCTCGGTCTGCTTGTCCGCCGGCAGGACTCCCGTTGGACAGGTCAGTGGGTCTTTCTCGGCCGGCGCGCAACCCACACGTGGTATCTGGATCGACGTGAGATAGGCGACCAGATTCTGGATCTGCTGCGCGTTCATCGGGCCACCACCGTCGAGGCCCCATGGCGACATCGGCGAGAACGGTCGTCCGTAGACGAGGATGAACGTCACCTCCGACGGGTCGAACCGGTACAGCACCGTGTTGATCGCCGGCGCATTCCAGTTCACGGACGTGACGAGGTTGGTCTTCGGGTCGGTGATGGCGTAAGCAGCGATGCCACCGCTGCCCTTCATGCCACCGTGGCAGCCGGCGCAGTTGAATCCGCCCTGAGCAGTCGGTCGGAAGAGCTCGTTGCCCCATTTCACCGCGCGCGAGTCGGAAAATGCGAGCGCACCTTTCTCGCGGCCAGGCTCGAGAACCCAGTACAGCGGCAGACCGACGACGCTGACGATCAGGAACAGCAGGCCAATGAACTGCACCCGCTCGAGCCGACGACCCTCGAGGATCTCATCGTTGTAGTAGGGCTTGCGGTTCGCCGCAAGTTCGATCTCCGATCCGAGTTCGGGGCGAGCGTCCTTACGACTCGCTCGGGCGTAGAGGATGAAGCCGATGACAAGGATCGCCAGGAGGATGTATGCAAGCGCGACAGGACTACTCGCCAGCATTGACAGTGCAAACATGTGTGAGTTCACTCCCCGCCCGTGATGCAGTGTGGGCCTTCGGCTTCTTGTCCTGTGGTGTTCGTACCAATGGCGGGGCCGGTGAATGCCGCTCCGCCCAGTGTGTCGACGCTGACGTCGCCGGTGCCGCTGACGCTGAGGATGAAACGGTCCATCCCGCGAGGAGCAGGGCCGCCCTTCTTCTCGCCAACGCGGTTGTACTGACTTCCGTGGCACGGACACTCGAACCATTGCGAGCTGACGCACTGTGGCACACGACAGCCGAGGTGCGGGCACTTCTGGTACAGCGCGACGAGACCAGCCTCCATGCCAGGCAGCAGTTGCGGCTGATAGATTCGCTTGGCCTTGGGGATCGAGTCTGGCGGATAGGCAGTGATCCACGTTCGTGCGGCGGGGAGGTAAAAGAACCCGCTGTTGAGGCGGATGTTCAGCAAGACGTCGTCCAGCTTGCCCGCACCGACGACGCCACCAAAACCGCCCGTGGTGCTCGGCGGGTACAGGAAGCCGACGAACGCCGCTGCGGCGAAGCCACCGATTCCGAGCCCCATCAAGCTGATGTAGGCACGGTTGAAGAAAACACGGCGTGACACGCCGATTGCGTCGGCGTCGGGGGCAACCCAGGCGACTGGCAACAGTTCGTCCGGCTTGGCAACGGCGGTGGACCGGCTCTCGGCGGCAGCCCGCTCGACCTCGCGCCCCGACATTCCGGCCGGCAGATCGATGTCTGCGTCGCGGTCGCGCTTGCGCGTCTCGCGTGAGAGCGCACCGGCGCCGCGCACGTCGGTCCGACGCGCTGCGGTGAGCAACACCACAGCGCCGAGCACGACGGCGGCAGCGATGACGATTCCGATGATGGCACCTGAACTCATGTTGTCACCTCACTTTCACGGATCACAGATCGAAGAAGATGCCGTCACGCCACGGCAGCGTGAAGTTGAACCCGGGACCCCGGAAGAACGAGCCGATGATGACGAGTACGGCCCAGAACATCAGGTGGACCGTCATCAAGCAGGTCGCGAACTTGCGGTCCTCGGGCTTGTTGGAAGGATTCTTGTCAATGTACGGCGCAAGGATCATCACGATCAGGCCGACACCAGGGACCGTCACACCCGCGATCATCGGGTTCAACATCGTCAGTAGCTCCTGCAGACCGAGGAAGTACCACGGGGCCTTCGAAGGGTTCGGCGTCTTGTTGATGTTGGCGAACTGCAGCAGCGGCGCGTTGACGAAAATGCTGAACGTGAACAGAAATGCCAAGACAGCGAGTGCGGCGACGAACTCAACAGCGAGCAGGTGAGGCCAGGTGTGCACCTTGTCGATCGGAGACGCCTTGACCTCTTGAATCGATCCGCTCTTGACGACGGTCAGGAGTCGCTGAGTGTGTCCACCCGGCCCCGCCCCGACGGGGATGCCGCCACCGGAGGCCGGAGCGGACACCACGGCGCCGATTCGCTCGGCAACCGCAAGGCCGCCACCACCACTGGTGGACGCTGCCGCATCTCCGCCTTCGGTCTTGGCCTTCGCGGCGCGGCTGCGTTCGAGCAGGTGCGCCGGGATGCGCGGATCGGCTGCAGGCGCGTCGGAGGCGGCCGGCGCCGCGGCGGCCGGCGCGACCTCGGCCTTTTCGCGCGCCGCTTGGGCCCTCTTGAGCAGGTGCTCGGGAATTTCAGTCATCGTGCATCACCCCTTTCTCGAACAGTTCCTGAGCGTCTTTGCTGAGCGTCTTTGCTGGGCATCGTTGCTGGATTTCTTGCTGATCGTCTTTGCTGCATGTCTTGCTGAACAGTGACAGTCATCACAACGGACCCGAGATGCCGCCGTCTTTACGAACCCGCCAGAAGTGGATGGCCATGAAGATGACGATGATGAACGGGAAGAAGAGCACGTGGAGCACATACCATCGCAAGAGCGTCGCTGGTCCGATCTCTGCGCCTCCGAGGAGAACGAATCTGACCTGGGAACCGAGCACCGGCGTGTAACCCATCATGTTCGTACCAACGGTCACAGCCCACAGTGCAAGTTGGTCCCATGGCAGGAGGTAACCGGTGAAGGAGAGGAGCAGGGTCAGGGTCAGCAAGATGATGCCGATCACCCAGTTGAACTCGCGGGGAGCCTTGTAGGCACCGTGATAGAACACGCGCGCCATGTGCAGGAACACGGCGAGCACCATCAGGTGGGCGCCCCATCGATGCATGTTTCGCACAAGTAGTCCAAAGGCCACCGAGGTCTGCAGGCTGTTGATGTCGTTCCAGGCCTGCGTTGCTTCCGGGCGGTAGAAGAACATCAAGAAGATGCCGGTCACGGTCAGGACGATGAAGAGGAAGAAGCTCAGTCCGCCGAGGCACAACGTGTAACTGACTTTGACAGCGTGTCGTTTCACCTTGACGGGGTGCAGGTGATACAGCACCGAGTTCATGATGACGTAGCTACGGTTACGCGGGCTGTCGGTGTACCCCTTGCGGAAAATGCTGCCCGGGCGGAAAATGCTGCCCCACGCCTGGCTGCCCTG
>JAYTOM010000445.1:0-2633 GCA_043747765.1 Actinomycetota bacterium | reverse complement strand
GCGTCGGCGTACCAAACGACGTGGCTGACCGTGCACGACACAGTTGCGCCGGTTGCGTCCGTCCCGGTCAATGCCTCGGTGTAGCTGAACGTTCGCTCCGCTGACACGGCGTCCCACGTCGGCACGATGCCTTTGCTCGCCGCCAGGGCAGCCGCCGATTTGCTGGAGACGTTGCGCCGTGCGGGCTGACCGGAACCGGCATCCGGGCATGTGCCGACGACGTCGGCCGGCCAGTCGTAGCCGTACACCGGGATGCCGAGCACCAGCTTGGCCTGCGGCACCAATTTCTTCGCGGATACAACAACATCACGTACCCACGAGATCGGCGCGATCGGACCGGGAGCGCTAGTGCTGTAGTCGTAGGCCATCATCCTGATCTTGTCGACGACCTTGCCGATCGCCGCGTAGTCGTACACCGGATAGTCCCCGGACGACGGGACGCTGACGGTCAACGTCAGGCCAGCTTTGTGCAGCGTGGCCGCAAGTTCGTCGACGAACGCGACCCAATTCGGTCGCGTGGACTGCCAGGTGCTGCGCCCATCGCTGAATGCGAACTTCTCGTAGTCGAGATCGATGCCGTCGAAGCCATTGGTCTGAGCAAATCTGGTGATCGTCTGGACGTGCACTGTGCGGCTCTGCGGATCAGCGAGGATCCCTGCCATCACGTGCGCTGCGGTGCCGTCGATGATGGAGGCGGTGAGCTTCACGCCGGCTGCATGAGCGGCGGCGCGATACGTGTCGGACACACCGCCCGCCAGTCCGCTGAACGGGGCGACGACATCGGCTGCAGTGGCCTGGTAGGCAAACAGCGACAGGTTCTCGAAGACGGCATGGTTGTCGTTGAACGAGGCAAACGCCGAATCGGTCTGCCAATAGGGCGCCCAGCCACTGACGGTGATCGGCGCTCCCGTGCGGGTCCATGCTCTTGTGCGCGTCAGCGCATAGCCGATCAGCGCACTGAGGATCAGCACCGCTGCCGTCGTCAAGGTGATCAATCGTCTCACCGACTGGTCGACACCGTGCTTCGACCTCGGCCGAGATGGTGGCGCTCCGGTCCCGACGTCGGGCTGCTCCGCCACGGCATTCACCGTTGCGTGCTGACGCTCGTCGGTCTGTACGGCTCCATGATCAACTCGGCCCGGCGCATTGCTGACGTCGTCCATCACCATCCAACGGTACCTCCCGCCGCCTCTCCAACCGGGTCATGCTGGCCCGGACGCACTGTTCACGGAGTCGTGCCTTGACAATTTGCAAAGACCGCGACCACCATCGCGGAATGACCACACCAGTTGCCCTGTACTTGCAGGACGCGCACACGATTACCGAGGGCATCGAGCTCGTCCGCTACGCCGAGGACAATGGCTTCGACGCCGTCTGGCAGGCCGACAGCCGCCTGGTTCGCGACGCCGTTGTTCCCATGGCTGCGTTCGGAGCCACGACTGACCGGATCAAGATCGGCTCGGGGGTGATCGATTGCTGGACCCGCAACCCGGCCCGCCTGGCCAGCACGTTCAGCACGCTCGACGACCTCGCGCCGGGTCGGATGATCTGTGGACTCGGCGCCTGGTGGGATCCGTTGGCCGCCAAAGTCGGCATCGACCGGCTCCGTCCGCTGACCGTGATGCGCGAAATCGTCACGGTCGTGCGCGCCTTGCTCAACAACGAGACAGTCACGTTCGACGGCTACTACGTCCACCTCGACGGGGTCGAGCTGGACTATGTCCACCAGGAGCGGCGTCCGAAGGACGTGCCGATCTACATCGGTGCGACAGGACTGCAGATGATGGAGCTGACCGGCGAGATCGCGGACGGCGCTGTCCTCAACTACCTCGTCTCGCCCGGCTACAACGTCGGCGCGATCGAGGCCCTGAAACGCGGCGCAGCCAAGAGTGGGCGAACCATCGACGACATCGACCGGCCCCAACTTGTCGTGTGTTCGGTCGACAACAACCGGGCCAAGGCGCTGGACAATGCCCGCCTGCTCGTCACCCAGTACCTCGGCCAGCAGCCGCACATCATGAAGGCGTCGGGCGTCCCGCAAGAGCTGTTGGACGAGATCGCCACGGTGCTCACTTGGCCGGCGACCCACGACCAGGTGGTCGCGGCGAGCGCGATGGTTCCGGACGACATCGTCCAGATGATCACCGCAAGTGGTGAGCCCGACGAGGTCAGGGCCAAAGTCGCCGAATATGTCGCGACCGGTTGTACGTGCCCCATTCTGTATCCTTTGGCCGACGATGTCCGATTGATGATCGACACGTTCGCGGGGGGCATCTGACCTCTCGTTCGGCAGAACGATCGAAGGGTTCCATGATCAACAGCAGTTACTTCACACGCATCGGCGCGTGTGTCACGGTTCTGACCGCGCTTGGTCTGGCCTCGTGCAAGAGCAGTTCCAGCACCTCGACATCGAGCGTCGCGCAAACCGTGACTGTCGTCTCCGAGAACGACAATCAAAGCAAATTGCTGACCGAGATCTACGCCCAGTCCTTGGAAAAAGGCGGCTTCCGGGTCGCCCGACGCGACCCCGTGGCGGATCTCGCAGCAGGATACGCGGCCCTCAAATCGGGTGTCGCCAACCTGTTCATCACCCACACCGGTGACCTGTTGAGGTATCTCGCCGCGAACGAAAC
>JAYTOM010000444.1:0-2594 GCA_043747765.1 Actinomycetota bacterium | reverse complement strand
AGCACCCGACTCTCGCTCTCGTTCTGAACGTAGCCGAGGAACTCGGTAACGCCGAACTGATCGTTGAGTTCGCGATACGACTCGGTTTGATCGTCACCGCCGCTGGAATTGCTCTTGCGGCTCTCCTTGGCCATCTTGCGTTGCTCGGCCATGTCGATGTCGAAACTCGCCCGGTCGATGGCGACGCCGCGCTCGCCGGCGATCTCCTCGGTCAGTTCGAGAGGGAAGCCGTACGTGTCGTGGAGCCGGAACGCAGTGCTGCCGTTGAGCATCGCGACCCCCGGCGAGGCGCCGACAATGGCCAACTCGTCCTCGAGGATGACAAGACCCGTCTTGAGCGTCTGACGGAACCGCTCCTCTTCCTTGGTCAGCACCCCGACGATGAAATCACGATTCTTGATCACGTCCGGGTAGGCATTGCCCATCACGTCGATCGCGGTCTCGACCAGGCCGGGCATGACCAGCTTCTCGGTGCCGAGCAGGTAGGCATGGCGGACGGCACGACGGATGATGCGACGCAGCACGTAGCCGCGCCCTTCGTTGCTCGGGAAGACGCCGTCGCTGACGAGCATCGTGCTGCTGCGTGCGTGCTCGGCAAGAACGCGCAGGCTGAAACTGTTGCGGTCGTCGTAGTCACCCTCCAGGTACCGCTTGCCGGTGGCCGACGACGCCTGATCGATCAGCGGCATCATCACGTCGGTTTCCCACACGCTGTCCTTGCCCTGAACGAGGGCGAGGATGCGCTCGAGCCCGGCGCCCGTGTCGATCGACGGCTTCGGCAGCGATGTGCGTGAACCGTCCGGCGCCTGGTTGTACTGCATGAAGACCAGGTTCCAGAACTCCATGAACCTGTCACCTTGCGGATCGTTCAGCGGGCCGCCCTCGGGACCGAACGCCGGACCGCGGTCGATGTGCAGTTCGCTGCACGGACCGCACGGGCCAGTGTCGCCCATCTGCCAGAAGTTGTCCTTGTCGCCGAGACGCTGGATGCGGTCCATCGGGACACCGACCACGTCGTGCCAAATCTGCTCGGCCTCGTCATCGCTGTCGTGCACCGTGATCCAGATCCGGTCGCCGTCGAGGCCGAAGGTCTCGGTGACGAGCTCCCAGCTCCACGGGATCGCATTCGCCTTGAAGTAATCACCGAAGCTGAAGTTGCCCATCATCTCGAAGAACACCAGGTGGCGCTTGGTCCGACCGACGTCGTCGAGATCGTTGTGCTTGCCGCCCGCCCGAGCACATTTCTGCACCGTGACAGCGCGCTTGAACGGGGGGGTCTCATCTCCGACGAAATACGGCTTGAACGGCACCATCCCGGCAACGCTGAAGAGAACCGTGGGATCGTGCGGGATCAGACTCGCCGAAGCGACGGGTGTGTGCGCGCGCTCGGCGAAGAAACCCGTGTAAGCGTCGCGGAGCTGATCGGCGTTCTGGGGCGGCATGCTCATGGTTTGACCAGCTTATCTGTGGGGTCTGCTGCTCTCGATTGGCTTTCCGCTACGTTCGTCGACGTGGCCCGACCCGACGATCTGCACGAGTACATCAGCTTCGACGATCCCGAAGAAGAACGGACGTGGGTCTTCGATGTCACCTTCCTTCGCTCGAACTGGAACTGCATCTGGGGCAATGGCTGCAAGGGGGTGCTCACCGAAGACGCCACGTCGCTCGATCAGGGTTGCTGTAGCTATGGCGCGCACTTCATCGACACCGCCGACGTGCAGACAGTTGTCGACAGCTCCGCCCGCCTGACTTCGGCCCAATGGCAGTTCCACGGCGAGGGCACCAGAAACGGTTGGACGGACACCGAGGCCGACGGCACGGTCGTCACGCGCATCCACGACGGCGCGTGCATCTTCCTCAACCGGCCGGGTTTCGCCGGCGGCGAAGGATGCGCGCTGCATTCGGCTGCCCTGGCCATCGGGGAACGTCCGCTCGACTGGAAACCGGACGTCTGTTGGCAGTTGCCGCTGCGCCTGCACGAGGACACCGACGCTCACGGCCACGTGACCAGCACGCTGCGCGAATGGAAGCGCCGCGACTGGGGCGAGGGAGGCGCAGAGTTCCATTGGTGGTGCACCGAGAGTTCCGACGCGTTCACCGGCAGCGACTCCGTCTACATCTCGCTACGTGACGAGATCATCGAGTTCACCGGCGCGAGAGTCTACGCAATGTTGGTCAAGCAGTTGGAGAAGCAGCGAGGCGTACCGCTGCCCCACCCTGCCGTCCGCAAAAAGCGCTGAAGCAGTCGAAGGCTTTCCACCACCGGAGGCTTTCCAACGCACCCGGGTGTGGTGCAAAACCTCCGGTAGCGCAAAACCTCCGAACGATCAGACCTTGACCTTCTTGTTCGCCTTGCGGCGGTCCTCGATGGCCAGGTACTTCTTGCGGATCCGGATGTTCTTCGGCGTCACTTCGACCAACTCGTCGTCCTGGATCCACTCGATCGCGGTTTCCAGGCTGTGGATCTTCGGCGTCGGCAGCTTGACCGCATCGTCGTGGCTGTGGGTTCGGATGTTGTTCTTTTCCTTCGGCCGCACGGCATTGACGACCATTTCGTCTTCGCGCGCGCACTCGCCGACGACCATGCCCTCATA
>JAYTOM010000443.1:0-4987 GCA_043747765.1 Actinomycetota bacterium | reverse complement strand
GTGCATGTGACGGTCGCGTTGGTGTTGGCCAAGCCGGCGATCACGATGACGTTGGTTGTCGGGGTGAAGCTGGTCGCCAACGCCGGTATTGGCGCACCGACGAGCGATGGCGCTGCGGCACTCGGCACGTTGATCTCCGGGTTCTCATGCTTTGCGATCGCCGGGTTGTCGCCGTGGGTGGTGTACCGGTTGTTGCCGAGCGTTGAGTCGGCGGCCGTGTCGTCGGGGATCGTCAGCGGGTGGGGTCGTGGCGCGATGTCTGGCGTGCAAGCGGGGATGATGGTGAAGTCGTTCGGCGCGTCGGCAGCGGCCTCCGCGGCGACACGCTCGTTGCCACAGATGGCCGCCGGTGCGACCTCGGAGGCTGGCGGCGCAAGCTCGGCGGCCGGCGGCGCGTCTTCCGGCGGTTCGTCCTCTAGCGGGTCGCATGCGGGTACTCGAAATGTGGGCGGTCCGTCGGCCGCCGCGCAGCGTTACCAGCCGCCGTCGAACACTGAATCATCCCCGTCGGGCAGTGAGGGGCAGTCCTCCGTTTCCCCGGCGAGCGGTCGAGGACAACGGGACGGCGAGTCATGAGCTCCGAGTCGACCCCCCGGGCCGCCAAGTACCGCTTCGGTGACGGTGTCAGTCCGGGCCTGCTGCTCGGCCTGTCGATGCGACAGGCGATGCCGTTGATCATCGGGGTGCTGTGGCTCACGGTCGCGTTGATGGCGCAAGTTCCACTCATTGGCGCTCTGGGCCCGGTCGCCGGAATGGTCGTGTCGTTCGGGCGTTGGCGTCGGGCACCGCTGCACGAGGTCGCGGCACCCGGTGGGCGCTTGCTTTGGCGACGTTGGCGTTCACGTCGGGTGTGGGTGAGGTCGTCGCTTCTGGGGTCTGGTCCCGGTTTCGAGCACGACGTCCCCGACGTGCTCGCCGGCATCGAGGTACTCAACGTTCCAGCAGCTTGGTTGCCGGGTCAGCCGTCAGTGGCGGTTGTCCACGACCGTCCAGCCGGGACCGTCTCGATCGTGCTCCGCGTGGCGGGCGAGGGGTTCGCGGTGTCGTCGCCGCGTGAACAGGACGGCATGGTCGGCGCATGGGGTGCCGCTCTGGCCCCGTTGGCGCGGGCTCAGTGCCCAGTGGCACGGATCACGTGGCAGGAGTGGTCGCACCCGATTGGTGTTGCTGGTCATCGCGAGTTCATGGCATCGACCGGAGGGTCGCCTCACACCGACACGGCGTCCATCGAGTACCAACTGCTGCTCCATGAGCAAGCACCATTCACGATCGCCCATGACGTGTTGGTGACGGTGACCGTCGACCTCCGTCGAGTCCGTACCCGTCGGCGCAGCACGGCCCTGGAGGTAGGCGTCGAATCGGTGTGCGACGAAGTTCGCCTGCTGACGTCTCGCCTTGAAGCTGGCGATTTACGAGTCGATGCGCCGTTATCATCAGCGGAGTTGTCGGCTGCGATCCGGCTTCGCTCTGATCCGGTCCGGGTCGCCGACGGACGGCTCAACTCGCTGCGTCGATCGTTGAGCGCAGCAGTCGGAAAGGGAGCCATCGAGTGGGGGCCGATGGCTGTCGAGCCTGATTGGTTTCACCTGCGGGTCGACGGCTCGGTGCATCGTTCATTCCGAATCGCGACCTGGCCGATGCTGCCGGTCGCCGCCGACTGGCTCGCCCCGCTCGTAGTTGGTGATGCCGCCACTCGCACGGTCACCGTTGTTGCTGAACCGGTGCCCCTGTCGAGAGCAGCGCAGGATGCCAACCGACAGTTGACGTCGATCGAGGCAGACCAGCAGCAGACGGAGAAGCACGGCTTCGCTTGACTGCACGCGAACACCGCCGCCGGACCGACGTGGAGACCCGCGAGCGCGAACTGGCCGAAGGCCAACCCCGAGTTTCGCCACGTTGGGTTCGTCACCGTTACCGCCGCTGATCTTGATGAGTTGGATGACGCCTGCGCTCGCTTCGAGCAATCCGCTGCTCAATCAATGCTCGACCTGCGGCCCCTCGCCGCCCGCCAGGCTGAAGGTTGGGTTGCGTCTCTCCCGTTGGGTCGTTCGGTGCAGCGGGGGCGATGGCGAAAACGTTGTGCGCTCGAATCGTCGACTCTTACCGTCCGAACAAGCCAGACGCGACCATCGTGCGGCCCACCCAACAACCACCACGCAACATCGACGAACGGATCAGCCCAGGCCGGCGGTTTGGGCGCAGGCGCCGGGCTTGCCGGTCGATTGGCAACGCTCGACGTTGGCTCACTTGTGTTCGGCGTATCCGTTCCATGCCGATGCCGGCTTCGGTGAACGCGGTGCGCTGTTGGGCACCAACGTCACCGGCGGGTTGTCCGGTTTCTACTTCGATCCGTTCGAGTTCTACAACGCTGGCCGACTGAGCAACCCGAACATGATCGTCATGGGCTCTGTCGGTTTCGGCAAGTCCGCAACCGTGAAGGCGTTCGTGCGTCGCCTGCGGGCCGTGTATGGGCCCGACAGGTATCTCGCGGTCATCGACCCGAAGGGCGAGTACGGCGCACTCGCCGCCGACCTTCGGCTTGCGACGGTGAAGTTGTACCCGGGAGGCGCGGATCGTGTGAATCCGATGGATCCCGGTGGCGGTGACTCGGACAGCTCGGTGATCGCTCGGCAGACGCTGGCCGCTCAACTCGTCTGCGGTGTGCTCGGTCGCGATCTGTCGCCGCTTGAGGATGCTGTTCTCGGATGGGCGATCGAGCAGCGCTGCCGCTCAGGCGTCGCGTTCACGCTTCGAAATCTGAGCAGTGAGATCCTCGACCCTCCCGACGAACTGGTGCGACTGTCGCGGCACACTCCGCTCGAGCTTGCCCGTGCCACAGCGCCGGTCACGTTCGCGCTCGACAAGCTGTGCTCCCGCACCCTTCGGGGCATGTTCGACACCGCGACCACCGTGTCTGTCGACTGGGACAACGGCCCTGGCGTGGTCCTCGACCTGTCCGCGGTGTACTCCAACAGCGACGCCCTGCCCCCTGGTGATGGTCGCTGCCACGCACTGGTTGACGGGCGCGTTGCGCGGCCATCCGCACCGCCGATCGATCCAAGTTGTCGACGGGGCCTGGGCCGCTGTCAAGCACGGTGCGGCCTACTTCCAATCGTCACACAAACTGTCACGCACCTACGGCGTGGCGACTGTTCTGGTGTGTCACCGACCGTCCGATCTCCCCGCGCAGGCCGACGACGGCACGGCCTCGGCCAAGATCGCGGCCGGCCTCCTGAGTGACATCCAAACGAGGGTCCTGCTTCGCCAACCACCAGAGCAGCTTGCTGCCGCGGCGGAGATGTTCGATCTGTCAGAGCGCGAACGTGCCTGGCTTGGTCAACTCGTGCAAGGTCGAGCGATCTGGCAGATCGGGGCCCGCTCAGCCATTGTCCAAACGATCCTCACTGCCGCCGAGAGAAAACTCTTCGATACCGATCAAGCGATGGCTGATTCCCGATGAACGTCACCCATGACCGCCGCCCCCGATGGGACATCGGCGACGTGCTCGACCGCACCGATTTGTCTGTGCTCCTCAACGAACTCACCCAACCAGCCGAGCGACATGGGCCGGGACGACGTTGGCATTGCTGGCGCCAGCCCACGACGATCACCGAGCTTCAGTCACGTTGCACCGCGACCATCGAGGCCACGAGCGTTGGCGATGCTGGTCCGGCGATCACCGCGGCGACGCGGTCGACCTCGTGATGGTGACGAGCACGCGAAGTCGCGCGGACGCTATCGATTGGCTTGCCAACCGTGCCGGGATGATCCCCAACCAGGCGCTCCCACCGATCCATCCGAAACCGCCGACCCAATCTTCGCCGACGAAGGTGATGGACCCGCTCGTCGAGCACTACGTCAACACCTGTCGCAGCGTCCTCAACGGGCCCGTTGGCCGTCCAGTACGCGAATGGCTGCACCAGCGCAACATCAACGACCAGACCATCGAAGCGAACCGCATCGGCGCCGATCCGTCGCGTCGGCTTCTTCGCCGCCAACGCGGCCCGCCGTACGGCGCTGGTGTCGCCGCGACGTTCCCGGCCTTTGATCCGGCGGGGAATGTCACGTATGTGCAAGCCCGATACCTCAACCCCGACGAAACGGGCCGCAAGTACGACAACCCGTCTGGCGCTATCGCGCCCCACCCACGACTGGCATTCCCCGTCACAACAGCCCGTGCGCCGGCCGACACTCTGGTCGTATGCGAAGGTTTGCCCGACGCGCTCACGGCTGCGCAAGCTGGGTCGACGGCGCAGCCCCGTTCGCCGGACCTCCGCGCCGCCGTCGACGCCATCCACCTCGCCCGCCGCACCCCTCGCAACCACCAAAGCACCGCCGGCTACAGGGCCGGCGTGCTCACCGGAGCAGCCGCCCTCATCCCTGCCGCGTTCATCGTCAGCACGAAGGACAGGGCCGTCAGCTCGACGATCGCAGACACAGCACGATGCGCTATCGCGACCTGCCGATGCATCATCGACCAACCAGACCCAGCAAGGCGACTGGTCGCGTGATGGACACTCCGTGTCCGACCACGGCCGTCCGTCGGGTTGGAATCAGCGCGTTCTGCCATCGACCTCACTGCGTCGATGCTCGCCGCCACCGTGCAAATGGTGACCTTTGCCGCCGTCGTTCGGCGCACCCTTCGCGGCGTCGGAAGAAGAGCACGCGAGCGACATGACCACCGCACCATTCGGTCCACGGCGGCCCGCACCCGCGTGACAGTGGCCTGGTGCATCAGCGTCGTCGGCATCGCGCTGGACAGCTCGCCAGACCGGCAGCCAACTGGCTGCTTGGTCGGCCCCGTGAACAACGAGCCAGCAAAGAAGTGACTTTGGGCCGTGGTGCCACATCCGCACCAGGTGTGCAATGAAGTCGGACGAACTCGAACTGGAGGCTGACGATGATGAACTGGAATGGTGGTTGGGGATGGATGTGGTTGATGATCCCGATGATGCTGGCGGTGTGGGCATTGATCGCCTTGCTGGTG
>JAYTOM010000442.1:0-3238 GCA_043747765.1 Actinomycetota bacterium | reverse complement strand
CTGTCCGAGGGCCACGGCATCTCGCCGAAGACCCGCTCGGTCTGGAAGCAGATGTGCGCCGACGGTTGGGCGGGCATTGGCTGGCCGAAGGAATGGGGTGGCCAGGGCAAGAGCGCGATCGAACAATTCGTGTTCTTCGACGAGTCGATGCGCAGCGGCGCGCCGGTACCGATGCTGAGCATCAACACGGTCGGTCCAACGATCATGGAATACGGGTCCGAGTGGCAGAAGGAGTTCTTCCTCCCCAAGATCCTCGCTGGTGACCTGCACTTCTGCATCGGATACAGCGAACCGGGCGCAGGCACCGACCTCGCCAGCCTGAAGACGTCAGCGGTGCGCGATGGCGACGAGTACATCATCAACGGCCAGAAGACTTGGACCAGTCTCGCCAACGGTGCGGACTACTGCTGGCTCGCCGTGCGCACCAACAGCGAGGTCAAAAAGCACAAGGGGATCAGCATCCTGCTCTTGCCGATGGACACACCCGGCATCACGATCCAGCCGCTCAGCCTGATCGGCGATCACGACATCAACTCTGTGTTCTTCGACGATGTTCGCGTGCCTGCCAAGTACCTCGTCGGCGAGGAGAACGCCGGGTGGACCCTGATCACCACACAGCTCAACCGCGAGCGCGTCACGCTCTGCAGCAGCGGCGTTGTCGACCGGGCCTACACCGAGGTCCGCGACTGGGCCAAGACCACCCTCCGGCCGGACGGCTCGCGCATCGTCGACCAGGAATGGGTGCAGATCAATCTCGCCAAGGTGCACGCCAAGTTGGAATTCCTGCGCCTGATCAACTGGAAGGTGGCCTGGGCGTCCACCCAGGGCGCGCTCGATGTCGCCGATGCGTCGACGGTGAAGGTCTTCGGTACCGAGTTCTATCAAGAGGCCTACCGCCTCCTGTTCGAGGTGATGGGCCCAATCGGTTACATCAAGGCCGGCTCACCCGGTTCCGTGCTCAGGGCTCGGCTCGAATCCGCGTATCGCGGCACGATCATCCTCACGTTCGGTGGAGGCACCAACGAGACGCAACGCGATCTCATTTCGATGTTCGGACTCGGGTTCCCCCGGGCGACAAGGTAGGGAGCGACAGCCATGGATTTCAGACTCTCCGCCGAGCAGGACGACCTGCGCGAGCTGACCAACAAGATCCTCACCGAGCGTGTCACGAACGACAGCCACAAGGCCGCGGCCGCAGCCGAGCACGGTCTCGACATGGGACTGTGGAAGATGCTCGCCGATTCTGGCATCGTCGGAATCGGACTGCCCGAGACCGTCGGCGGCGGGGGACTCGGATTGCTCGAAGCAGCAGTCGTGCTCGAAGAAATCGGTCGTGCGACAGCACCCGTTCCGGCCTTCGCCGTTCTGGTCGCCGGAGCGACGATCGCCAAGTACGCCAGTGCCGATGACCAGAAGCGCTGGCTCGACGGCGTTGCCGACGGCGATCGCATCGTCACCGTTGCCCTGCAGGAGGCCGGCGGCGACGTCCATGCACCGACTGCCACTGCAGGCGACGGCCCCAACGGTTCGAAGACGGTGACGGGCGAAAAGGTCTGCGTGCCGGCAGGCACGGCGGCGTCCACGTTCATCGTCTCCACGACGGACGGCCTGTACGCAGTGGCATCTGATGCCGAGGGCGTGAGGGTGCAGCGAGAGGAGACGACCAGCGGTATCCCCGAGGCAATGGTCACGTTCGCTGCCGCCCCTGGCGTCAGGATCGCGGGCACCGACGGGACCGAATGGTTGCTCGACTTGGCCACGTCGGCCGAGTGCGTGATGATGTCGGGTGTCTGCCAGCGCGCCCTTGCCCTGACTGCCGAGTACACCAAGCAGAGGATCCAGTTCGATCGTCAGATCGCCAGCTTCCAGGCCGTGAGCCAGCGTGCTGGCGACAGCTACGTGAACACCGAGGGCGTCAAGCTGACTGCATGGCAGGCGATGTGGCGGCTCAGCGAAGGCAAACCGGCCGCCGAGCAGGTCGCCAGCGCCAAGTTCTGGGCCAGCGACGGTGGCTCGCAGGTTCTTTACGCCGCCCAGCACCTGCATGGTGGCGTCGGTGTGGATCGCGACTATCCGCTGCATCGCTGCTTCCTGTGGGGCAAGCAGATCGAGCTGAGCTTGGGCAGCACGATGCCGTCGCTGGTTCGCCTCGGCAGGCTGATCGCTGATACACCGGTGGCGTGAGCGCTGACATCATTCCGGCTGAAGCACTGCAGAGGGACGGGTCCGTCGCGGGCCTGTTCGACCGCAATGAGATCCTGCCGGACGATCCCGATCTCGAAGTCCTTCACGACCGCGAGTACCGGGTCCGCGCATTTCGCAAGGATCCGAACATCCTCATCAGAGGCGCCGTCCGTGACCAGAAACCGCCCCTGCTGTACCTCGCTGAGGACGAGAGCCCGCTGACGATCCACCACATGCAGGTGGACCTGGAGGTGGCCTTCCCGACATTGGAGATCGTCGGTGCCGTCGTGCACTTCGAGATGCATCCGAACGAATCCTGCCCGTCGATCAGCGAGCACTACGAGAAGTTGGTCGGGCTGTCGATCGCCCGCGGGTTCACGCACAAGGTGCGCGAGCTGTTCGGTGGTCCCCGTGGGTGCACGCACACGACGGCGCTGCTGCAGGCAATGGCGCCTGTCGCCGTGCAGTGCTTCTGGAGCATCAGCGCCAGCGATGCCAAGCGGGCCGCACGCGCCGCGGCCGAACGGGGCGAGCGGGTACAACGGCCCAACGCGGCAGGGATCACCGAAGCCGAGCGCGAGGCGCAGTGGGGCATGAACCTGAACACGTGCCACATCTGGGCCGAGGACGGCGAGATGGTGCACAACGTGCGCACCGGCGTTCCCGTGTCGGCGCCGCTGTTCATCCGCAAGCGGATGGACGAACTCGGACTTCCGCCGGACGAGTGGCAGCGGCGGATGCGCGGCTGATGCGACCGACGTGGTTGCTCCAACAGCTCCGATCGTCATGACCGATCTCGTTCGACTCGAGGTCACCGACGGTGTTGCTGTGATCACTTTCGACCGCCCGGAGAAGCGCAACGCGTTGACGGGCGAGATGATCGCCGGGCTCGGTGCGACCTACTCGGCGTGCGACGCCGACAACGACGTACGGGTGATCGTGCTCACCGGCGCGGGTACGGCATTCTGCGCCGGCGCCGACCTTTCGCCCGGGAAGTCGCCGTTCGGGGCGATCAGCGACCTCGCGGGGTTCACGTCGTCGCCCGTCCAGCCGC
>JAYTOM010000441.1:0-11443 GCA_043747765.1 Actinomycetota bacterium | reverse complement strand
ACAACAACTGACCATCGAGCCCACCAACCGCGACACCCAACCGACCTCGCGCACTCCAACAGCCCCCACGAGAGACTTCTTCCGGGGCAAGTAGCTAGCGGTGTGCCCGTCGATCGCCGCGAACAGGGTGGGTCACGGCAGCAGGCTGCAGCCGCCGTGAACTCGGTCGTAGCGGGGATCCTGGGTCCACTCACCAACGGCCCAGATCGCCGGGTCGGCCACCGACAGGTTGCCGTAACGCGTTTCCAGCTGAGTGGTCAGCCAGATTGCGAACCGTGCCGACCCCGATGGGCAGAGGTGGACGCCGTCGCTCATCCGTTCGGGAACGTGGTCGCTGTCCAAGTCGTATACGAACTTTGGGCCCCAGAAAGGGGTCGTCTCGAGATACGCGACATGCGCCGAATCATCGGCGGCCAGACGAGCCGCTGCATTCCGGTCGGCGATGAAACCGTGGTCGTCGTGATCGGCCCGCAGCGGAGGTGGCGGAATCAGGAGAAGATGGGATCCGTTGCTGACAGCGAGGTCGCGTAGATGACCGAGCGCACCGTAGATCGCGTCCTCGCCGTACGGCTCGTCCCAGGTGGACAGCTGCCAGATCAGCAGGTCAGGTTTCTGGGCTGCGGTCTTCTCGGCGATCTGGGCAAAAATCGATGGCCCGGTCGCGTTGAGGAGGCCGACACCTGGGAATGAACTGTCGACGACGTTCACGCCGATCGGCTTCATCGCTGCGATGAAGCCCAGCGAGGTCGTGAATGCAATCGAGTCGCCGAGCCACAGGACCTGATGCAGTTCGGGGAGAGGTGCCGGGGCGGTCGTTGTCGTATCGACGAGTGCAGTGGTCGAGGTCGAACTCGTGGTCGCACTCGTGGTCGTGCTCGTGGCGGTCGGGACCGCCGACGATGCGACAGGAGTCGTGGCTGACCCACGCACGACCGTTGTCGGGGTAACGGTTGTCGGAACGGGCGTTGTGGCGGGCGTTGTCGGAGGGACCGTTGCGGTCTGCCCAGCTGTGGTTGTCGCAGTGGCGCCCGCAGCAGCGATCGGCGTGGTCAACGAGGCCAGGTCGATCGGCGCTGGATGTGACTCGGGAAGTGGGATGACAACGATCGCAACAGCAGCGATCGCGATGCCTGCCACCGATAGCAATGCGGTTCTGGTAACGGGTCGGCGCTGCAGGCCGTAACGGACCGGACGCTCGACCGCGTAGTACGAGACGGTTGCGGCGACAACGGTTGCTGCCAGCCGGACGGCGGTCAGCGGCCAGCGGGACAGGTTGAGTCGATCCGGACTGAGCGCGATGTAGATCGGCCAGTGCCACAGATACAGGCCGTACGACAGTGTTCCGAACCAGCGCATCGGCCGAAGCGTCAAGAGGTGGGCCAGCCATACGCGCTGCACCTGGCTGGAAACAACGAGCAGGAGTGCGGCGAACAAGACGGCGTGCAACAGGAATCCCCCGTGATACAGCCAACTGTTGCGCCCGTCGACCCGGAGCCACATCCATGCCAGTACCGTCGTGGGCGCAAGAACCGCAATGCCGGTCCAACGCCCGAGGCGGGAGACGATCTGCTCGGATCGAACGCTCACGATCGAGGTGGCGCAGGCCGCGCCGATCAGCAGCGCGCCGATTCGCGTATCGGTGCCTTCGTAGGCACGTGTCGTGGCTCCGGGTTCGAACACGTACGCCATCAGTCCGAACGACAACGCTGCACCGATCAACGATGCGACCAAGACGGTCCGTTCCCGGTTGCGGCGTCGCCAGATCAACAGAACCATCACCAGCGGCCAGACGAGGTAGAACTGCTCCTCGACGGCGAGGCTCCACACGTGAGTCAGCGGTGACGGCGACGACAACGACGTCCAGTAGTCGGTCGATGCTGCGATGTGGTGCCAGTTGAGGGCGAAGCCGAGGGCCCACGGGGCATCGTCGCGAATCTTGAAACGCTCTGAGGCGAGGCCGAATCTGTACGCGATGGCGGTCACGACGGACAACAGAAGAAGGAGCGCCGGCAGCAGCCGACGTGCTCGGCGAGACCAGAATTCGCGCAGGGCAATCCGTCCGGTGCGATCGACCTCCTGCAGCATCTGGCGAGTGATGAGGAAGCCCGAGACGACGAAGAACGCGTCGACGCCGAGGAAGCCTCCGCTGAGATGATCGGAGTGGAACAGCAGAACTGCTCCGACGGCAAATGCCCGGAGGCCATCGATGGCGGGGAGGTAGTTGGTGCGTTGTTCGCTCACGGCGCCGATTCCGCTGTTGGCGCTCGTTCGCCTGCCGACGCTCGTTTGGTTGGCTCAATCCTCGTCGCCGCTCTGTCCGTCGTCGCTGCTCTGTCCGTCGTCACGGCGCTGGCGAGCAGGAGCACGATCACGGCCATTCCAGGCCGGTGCAGGTCTTGGAACTGGCCGGGCCAGCCGGCGTTGGCGAACGGGTGCAATGACGTAACTCGGCGGACCATGACCACAGCCATGTACGCAACGATCGACAGAGCGACGTATCCGCTCAGCCGAGGTCGGCGCAGGACGAAGCCGGCCACGAAGGTGATGGCTGCACAGACGATGCCCCACCCGGGCGCAATGACGAGCGCGCCAGCGACGGCTGAGACAGCGGTGCTCAGCGTGGCAGGGCTGTTCCACCGGTACGGCGACCCCGACGTCGGGTGTCCCCAGAGGCGCCGAGCGGTTGGCGGCCCAGCGGGTTCGCCACCGATTCGACGCCGGTCGAACACGATCAGGGCAATGCAGATGAGGAGGCCGAGACCGCTCAAGAGGAGACCGATGACGAGCGTGCGCTGACCGCTGAAATCGAGTTGGATGATTCTCGGCGAGGTGGACGGCGGCAGATACCAACCGTTGAATCCACCATCCACCTGTGCTTGTGGTCCGAGCGATGTGCTGCCGCTGGTCGCGTTCCATCCAACGCTGTATCCCTCGCCGAAGACGAACCAGCAGCCTGTCGGACAGGGCTCGACGCGGACCGTGCGCGAGGTCCTGGTCGACGAGACCACAGTTGCAGTCACGGGCTTGGTCGGGGCCGCGACTTGGGTCGATCCGGCGCTGCTTATCACGATTCGGTCGACGTCGAGCGCTGTGACCAGTCCAACGGCTGATCGCACGATGTGTTCGCCGACGGAAAGACCGGTCGGCGACGCATCGCACAGCGTGGTCGTGGTCGCGGTTCCGGCAAACAGGTCGGCGAGGCTCGCATCGACACGGATGCCCAACGGCTTGTCATCGATCGTGACGGCATTGCCGATGCAGCCGCTGGTGAAGTTCGTCGGCAATTTCCGGGCGACGATGCCTGGGCCCGCCACCTCGCTGATCGCGACGGGCAAACGCACCGGCTCGGAATAACGTCGGTCGGTCGTCACGGCGTCGTTGGTCCCGGTCACCGTGATGGACAACGAGGTGCCGGTCACAGCGGGAAATGTCAGGGTACTCAGTCCGTTCGCGTCGGGTGGATCAACGGTCACGGTCTGCGCACCGGACTGGCTGCTGACGGAAACCTGCGTGATCACGGCGTACTGGTCGGACAGTGCTTGATGCAACTGCAACGTGCCAATCGTGGTCAGAGCAGACAGCGGAATGGTGAGCTTGCTCCCGAGCGCTGTATCGAACGGACTGACCCACGACGTGTCGGGGTCGCCGTCGGTGGCGGCCCATCCACCCATTGCCGGTACACCCCTGAGCCGACGATCAGCGGTCGTGCCCGTCCAGTCGATGAGCGATGCGATCGAAGCGTCGGTGCTGCGTTGGTCGAGTCGCGTCGTCACCGTCGCAGAGAAGCTCCGCGCCGTCGAAAGGGTGAAGGAACGCACGAGATGAGTTTCCGGGTCCGAACGCCAGCGATTCGTGGCCCTGGTCCGCAGTCGGCTGAGGACGATGTCGAGGCGCTGACTGTCACCGACACGGGTGAGGACGTTGCTCGGAACCCGAACGACTTCCTCGGTCGGTCCCGTTCCTGCGCTGACTTCGGCGAACCCGACAGCGTCGAGCCCCTGACCCGGTTGCACGTCGCCGGAGGCTGTGTCTGCGATCGTCAGCGTGGCGCGCTTGGAGGCGGTCCGTAGCGCGATCTGCTGACCGGTTGTCGTCCTGGAGGCGTCGGTGAGGTCCACGGGATAGCTGCCGGAGTCGTCGTGCACGTCGATCCGTGTGATCCAGCGATTGCGGTGGTCCTGGGGTTGGATCAGGTTGAGGGTCGTCATCGGTGTGTCCGAATCGACACGCAGGTATTCGCCGTCCGCGCTGTAGCGATCGCCGACCAGCCACGCTGTCGACAGATCGCCGTCGACCGCCATCGCCGCACGATCTTCCGGGAGGTACGCCGACGGCGCACCGTACGAACTGGCCGCCGCATGGAGCGCGCCACGTTGTTCAGCGATGGTCATGTCTGCGCTGGTGGGGTTGGTGAACACCGGAGTGCGTTGGTCGGAACTGTCGAACCGCAAGACACCGGTGCCGGAACCGTCCTCGGTGAAGCCAGCAACGTCCTGTGCGCTGCGCCATTGATAGGCACGATCGCGATTGCTGTCGGTGACGATCACGTGAGCCGCTGCAGCGACGGCATCGGTGGTGGACGACGACGTTGCTCGGGAGCTGCCGGGGGCCGGTAGGTCGGCTGCATATCGGATCAGTTCGTCTCCGGTGAGGAGCCCCGCCGCAGCGACGTCGACGACCCCGTCTCCACTGCCGGCGATGACCACCGGGTCGGTCTTGGTGCGCATCATCGAGACGGCGTTGTCGACCGGGACGAGTTCGACCGGCGGAATCGGCTGGCCAACCACCGATTGACTGATCGATTGTTCGTCGACCATCGGCAGGATCGGCACGTTCGTCGCTGGTGCGCCGAAGTCGGTCGGAGTGCCGAGCCCCCGTACATTCGGGTTCTCGAAGAACTGTCGGGTGAGCTCGGGGCGTGGGGTGCGGAAACGTTCGAACGCTGCGTCACCTGGCAGCCAAATCGTGTCGACCCCGAGCAGGCGCGCGATCGGAGCGATCTCAGCTGGTTCCGCAGTTCCCTCCTGGAACCGGTTGTCCAGTGCGTAGACGAGGTCCATCGCCCCGGCACTGCCGAGCGGGAGGAGGTCCCTGGTGACCAGCGGTTTGTCAGTCAGCCCCGGCAACGGGGGATCGACGGTGTATCCCCACCGGAAGGCACCGAACTCTTCGCCGGGCAATTGGAACACTCGGTACCCGGCAGGCTGGGCATCGAGCACAGCAGCTGCGTCCGTCCACGCCTTCGGTGGATTCTCGTCGCGGGTCAGATTCGGATCGACGAAACCTCCGTTGAAGAGCACGGGCAGATTGGCGATGGCCAGACCGCCGGCGATCCACGGCACGAGATGGCGCCAGCGAAGCCGGGTTCTGCCGAGCGCCGTCACGAGCGCTCCCGCACCGAGGGCGATGCCGAACGTACTCAGTGGCAGCGCACGAGTGCTGCTGCGCAGCGCGAGCGCGATACTCGAGCGTGAGTTGTCGGCGAAACCGCTCATCAGAGGGGACGGATTGTCGATCGGATGAACGCCGACGGCCAGGACAATTCCGACGAAGACCAGGAGTGCGGCGTATCGGCGGCCAGCCCATTTGGTGGTGATGATGCCGAGCAGTCCGATGCCGAGTATCAGGAAACTGATCGCGATCAACCGTCCCGACGACATGTAGTCGAACGAGGCCGTCGTCGCGAATCCGATCGGATCGCGAACGTAGAACAACCAGTAACCCATACCGCGCAACACTTCGGCGCTGGACGAGGTCAATGACACGGCCTGCAGGCTTTCCGAGTAGCCGAGCACATCGGCTCCGAATTTGCCTTGTACAGAGAGCATCGCGATCCACCAGACCGACATCAGCGCGCTGATCACGCCGATCTTGGCCGCGGTGATCCCGACCCGTCGCCACGAGACGATCCGGGTCCAGCCAGCATGCAGCAGCCAGAGCACAGGTGCAGGCGCGATCATCAGTATCGCGGTCGCGTTCGGTGCGGCAACCGTCAACATGACGATGCCGAAAATGCCGACGTCACGCCACGCGCTTCTCGTGGCCGCACGGATCGTCAGACCGACGAGCCAACCGAGAGCAGCCCAGGGCAACAGCAGTGCCGAGGTCCGCGACACGTATGGCAGGACATACGGAGACAATTGGTAGAACAGTGCGGCGACCAGGGCACCGACCGGGCCGATCCCGAGGTGCTTGGCCGCCCAGCGCACTCCGAGCCCACCGAAGATGAACAGCGTCCCGAGCCACAGCCGCTGCGCGACCCAGTCCGGGGCACCGATCCAGTTGAAGAACGAATACCACGGACCCGACGGCCACAGGTAGCTCAGGGTCTGGTGGGGAACCCACCCGGCGAATTGGCGGTTGTCCCAGGTCGACAGCGCGTCGGTGGTCAGCCGTCCCGGGTTCAAGTACAGGTACAGCTTGGTGTCGCTCGGCATTTTTCCGGGGGCCGCGAGAATGGTCGGGACATACGCAAGGGCGACGAGCAGGGCCACATCAAGGGTGGTGCGCGAGCGTTTGAACCTGGCGAGAATAGCGTCGAAAGTTGCGGTCATATGGGGCGTCGGCACACCGGTACCAGGCGGGGCAATCTAACACGGCAGTTGCGCTCGCCGACGGTCGCTACAGCTAGCCTGACCGCTCGTGCAAACGGTTGTCGTGGTTCCCACCTTTCAGGAAGCGGAGAACATCGTCCGATTTCTGACGGCCGTCAGGGCATCAATGCCGCAGGCGCACGTCCTCATCGTCGACGACAACAGTCCTGACGGAACCGGTGACCTCGCCGAGAAGGCTGCGGCCGATCTCGGCAACATTGCTGTGCTGCATCGCTCTGCCAAGAACGGGTTGGGCAGCGCCTATCGAAACGGCTTCGACAACGTGCTGCGCGGCATTGCCTTTCCCGACGTGGTTCCGCCAGTCGAGGCCGATGTCATCGTGTCGATGGATTGCGATTTCTCGCACGACCCGGCTGCGATCGCGTCGCTCGTGCGACGGATCGAGCAGGGTGCCGATGCTGTCGTCGGATCTCGTTACGTCGCCGGCGGCGGCACCGTGAACTGGCCTGTACACCGTCGGCTTCTGTCTCGGTGGGGCAACCGTTACACCAGTGGTGTACTCGGATTGCACATCCACGACTGCACCTCGGGCTTCCGGGCGTATCGTGCGTCGGCCTTGGCCGCAATCGACCCGACCTCGACCAGTGCAGAGGGTTACGCATTCTTGACCGAACTCGTCCGTCGGCTGGTGGGCGGGGGCTATTCGGTGGTTGAGCAACCGATCACATTCGTCGACCGCGAGTTCGGCACGTCGAAGATGTCGGCGAGGATCATCGCCGAGTCGATGCTGCTGGTCACCAGATGGGCCGTGGCCGATACCATTTCGAAACTTCGTCACAAGCCGACCTCGCCCCATTAGCCGAAGCGGAGCGGCGGCCAGTCCCGACGAGATATCACCTATGGGATCGCGCCGAACACTCCGTAGAGCCCCGTGAGCGCGACGAGGCCGGCTGCGCTGAGCCCGAGAACGATCATCCACAACTCGTACGTGTGTGACTCGACGATGACAGCGTCGGTCGATGCGGCTTGCGCCGCTGCGCGGGACGTGACGGCGTGCCGGTCCTCGAAATCGGTCAACCACGCAGCAGCAGAGATCAGCAGCGGAAAGGCTGTGTAGAGGAAACGCGGTCGGGCGGTGACCGTACTCGGTGCGAGCATCAGGATCAGCACGACAGCGGTGTAGGTGGCCACAGGCCACGGCAAGCGCTTTTTGTACGCTGCGTACACGAGCAAGATCGTCGCGATGAACGAGACGGCGGTGATGATGTCGGTGGGCGAGGCGAGGGGCCGTTCGAACGCGTCGATGGTGTTGCGCAGAGCCGTGAACCCGAAGCTCGTGCCCTCGTGCCATGCCTCTCCCTGAACGCGAAACCACACCAATTTCTCTCCCGTACGGCGCCACAGGAACACGTGGAACCCGATGAACCCGATCGGTGCGATGACAAGCGAACTCAGGCTGCGCCACTCTCGTTTGTCCTTGATCGCCAACAACGCGGCGATTCCGCACGCTGCGATCAACGCGATGCCGTTCGGCCGGGTCGCAGCGCCGAGCGAGGCAAGGATTCCGGCGGCAACCCACTGGCGCCGTTGCAGACACAGCAGACTGCCAGCGGCAACAAGGATCAGTGTTGCCTCGCTGTAGCTGAACGACAAGACAAAGCTGCCGGGGAACAGTGCCATCAGGAGCATCGCCCGATACGCGACCCGGTCGTCGAAGATCCCCCGCGCGAGCAGGCCGACCACCGCCACGATCAACGCACCGAAGATGAAGTTGAGCAGCAGGCCAGCGAGGACATCACCGCCGGGCAGAACCTTGTCGAACCAGCGGACCAGGTCTGGATAGACAGGAAAGAACGCGGTGCGCGCCTGATAGTCGTCGAACGTGACGTGGAGCGGGACGTGCGATGGATAGCTGTCGCGAACGATGGCGAAATACCATTTGCCATCCCAGGATGTGAGCACATCGACGATCTTGTGCACGGCGTTGGTCGGACGGGCGACACCATTGGCCTGATCCTCTTTGACGCGATTGGCGGCGACG
This sequence comes from Actinomycetota bacterium, assembly GCA_043747765.1. Lineage (GTDB taxonomy): Bacteria > Actinomycetota > Acidimicrobiia > Acidimicrobiales > Ilumatobacteraceae > WLMZ01. Next base: position 2,848 of record JAYTOM010000441.1, on the reverse strand, counting down.
ACTGCCGCGCCGGCGAGGACGCAGATCCGTGACAACACATAGGCAATGAAGGCCCGAATGGTCAGCTTGCGCCAGTTTCGGTCGGCCACGAACGCGTTGCTCGGCAGGAAACGGCGGGCGCCAGTACGCCTCGTCGGCTCCGGAACCGATACCGGTGCTGATTGGGGAGTCGAGGCGTCGATGATGGAGTCGGTCATGGCGAGGGGGCTGCGAGCAGCGGATATGACGCTAACACGCACGTTGGTTCCGCCTGCTGTCATCGCAGCGACCACCAAGGACTTTCGATCGAGCACGCTCGTCAGTAGCGGAACATCGGCTGGTTGCGCTGTCGCGGTCCGAAGGCCGGGGCGGCGTTTCCGTCTCGCCCGAGGAGGCTGACGACCCGTCCACGCTGCCCGATGTACGGGTGGAGCAGTTCGAGCATTCGTGCGTCGGTGCCCCTCGGTTCGCCGGCGAGGGACCACGCGACCAGGTTCTTGAGGTGATAGTCACCGACGGCGACGGCATCTGGATCGCCGAAAGCCGGGCCGAGAGCGGAGCCGATCGTCCATACTCCGATTCCACTGAGCAGCCCGAGCTTCACGGCCGCTGAACCGGAGTCGAGAGATGACCATTCCGAAATCCGTTCTGCGTGGCGGGCAACGGTTCGGAGGGCCTCGGCGCGTTTGGCCTCGATGCCGAACGGGTGGAACCACCAGGCAGTTCTGCCGAGCAGACTCTTCGGACTCGGTGGCAGTCGAAGGGTTGGATCGGGGCCGGGACCGCGCTCACCGAGTGCGATAGTCAGACGGTGCCATTGGCGGACGGCCTCGCCGCCGGTGACCCGCTGGGCGAGGATGATCGGGAGCAACTCGTGGTACAACGTTCCACTCGCACCGAGACGAAAGCCGGGATGGTTGCGGTGGGCTGCGGCCACTTTCGGATGGGCGTCCGATGGGCAGGCGAAGCCGTAGTCATCAGTGCCGATCAGCTGAGGAACACGGCCGAGTATCCAGTCGGCGCCGTCACCCCACGCTTCGGCGTCGATGGACGTCGAAGACCACCATATGTGCACGGTTGCCGGTCCAGCCGGCGTGTACGTGGAGCGCCAGAAGTCTCGGTCCGACAGCCGAGTGGTCGCGTCGCAGGCGCCGTATCGGTAGATACCGAGCGTGGCGCGAATGTCGCTCGCCCGTGTCGGCGTTTCAGGCAAGACGGAGCGCCCGATCGACATCGTCTGCATGATCGCGACCGTAGCCGAGCCGACGATCATTGGCCGCCACACGACATAACGTGTTGACGGTCGATCAGGTCCTGATAGAGACGGGTGCTTCGCCACCGAAGACCGGGTAGTGGCATGCCACGAAATGCCCGTTGGCGATCTCGCGCAATTGAGGCTCCTCGCCCCGGCATCGATCCTCGGCCGCTGGGCAGCGGGTGTTGAAACGACAGCCCGGCGGCGGGAACACTGGCGACGGAGGCTCACCCTCGATCGGGTGACGAGTGACGATGATCGACGGATCCGGGACCGGAATCGAGCTGAGCAGGACGTTGGTGTAGTGATGTGCTGGTTGCCGGTACAGATCGTCCGAGCCGGCGACCTCGCAGATCTTGCCCAGATACATCACGGCCACGCGGTCGCTGATGTTCTTGACGACGGCGAGATCGTGGGCGATGAAGACCATCGTCAATCCGTACCGGGCCTTGAGATCCTCGAGCAGGTTGAGGACTTGGGCCTGCACGCTGACGTCCAGTGCCGAGACGGGCTCGTCACAGATGATCAGCGAGGGGTCGAGCACGAGGGCCCTGGCAATGCTGATTCGTTGACACTGGCCACCCGAGAATTGGTGTGGCTGGCTTTCTGCGGCACGCTGGGGATCGATGCCGACTTCCTCGAGGACCTGATCGACCCGCTTGTCGCGTTCAGGCTTCGTGCCGCGGCTCCAGATCGTCAGCGGCTCCATCACGATGTCGCGCACCTTGCGACGCGGATTGAGCGACGAGATCGGATCCTGGAAGATCATCTGCATTCGCGTTCGGGCCTCGCGCATCGTGTCGCCACTCATCCGCGTCAATTCGTGCTCTTCGAACTGCACCGAACCCGACGTCGGGCGGGGAAGCTGCATGACGGCTCTCCCGGTGGTGCTCTTACCGCAGCCGGATTCGCCGACGAGTCCCAATGTCTCACCGCGAAGAACATCGAGGCTGATCCCGCTGACCGCATTGACCTTCAGACCGGTCCGTCCGACAGGGAACTCGACGACGAGGTTCTCGATTCGGAGCAGCGCGTCCGTCGGGCTGCGGAGGTGAGCGGTTCCTGTACCCGCCATCAGGAGGCCTCTCCGACGGTGACGCCCGCAGCCGCCGACATCGAGAGCTTGCTGATTCGCTCCTTGGCTTCGAAGTACTCGGGGCTGCCAACGGGGTACCAGCATCGGAACACATGGCCTGGCGTCTCGGCCGACTGGAGCGGTGGCATCTCGTTCTCGCATTTCTCGCGGGCATAGGGACACCGAGGAGCGAACCGGCAGCCCTTCGGTGGATGGACGAGGTCGGGCGGCCGTCCGCCGATCGCCGTCAGGCGGGTATGACTCGGGTCTTCGATCTTCGGGATGCTCTGCATCAAGGCCTCGGTGTACGGCATTTTCATGTTCGCGAACAGCACACGAGTCGGAGCCTGTTCGACCAGTTGTCCTCCGTACATGACCGCGATGTCATCGGTGTGACCAGCGACGACACCGAGGTCGTGAGTGACCAGGATCAATGACATGTTGCGGTCTTTGCGCTGCTCCTCGAGCAGATCGAGGATCTGGGCCTGTACCGTCACGTCGAGCGCCGTCGTCGGCTCGTCGGCGAAGAGCGCTGTTGG
>JAYTOM010000440.1:0-5777 GCA_043747765.1 Actinomycetota bacterium | reverse complement strand
CTTGCCGAAGTCGAACTGGCCGAGCAGGCCCAGCACCGTCTCCAGGCGATACTGGACTCGTCGACCGGGGCGGAGGGGGCGAGATGACGTACGCCTGCGCGAGCGACGGCATCCGTCTCCACTACGAAGCGGTCGGCCGCCGCAGCGGACCGCCTGTGTTGATGGTCCAGGGACTCGGCACGGACAAGCACGGCTGGGACTTGCAACGCCTCGCCCTCGCCCCGCGCTACCGGACGATCGCGTTGGACAATCGGGGTGCGGGCCGCAGCGACAAGCCGTTCGGCACGTACTCGCTCGAGCAGATGGCCGACGACGCGATTGCCGTACTGGACCATGCGGGTGTCGAATCAGCTCACCTGATCGGCGCGTCGATGGGTGGGGCCATCAGCCAACTGATCGCCTTGAAGTACCCCGACCGGGTCCGTTCGCTGACGCTCGCCTGCACCGCGTGTCGGCATCATCCGTGGCGACGCGAGTTACTGGCCGAATGGGCCACAAAGGCCAATGAGGGCGGTATGGGTGCGATGTCGAGCGAGGCGGCGCGCTGGGTCATCGGCCCTCGGTCGTTTCGTCGGATCTGGCCGATGCTCGGGTGGCTCGGGCCACTGGGCTTGGCTCGACCGGCGCATGCCTTCGTCGCTCAAGTGCGAGCAATTCTGGCAACCGACGACGCGATGGCCGATGAGCTGAAGAACCTCGACGTTCCGACGCTGATCCTCGTCGGCAACCAGGACATCCTCACGCCACGCGGCGATGCCGAAGAACTGGCCGAACGGATACCCAACGCTGAACTGGTTGTCATCTCCGGCGCCGCACACGGGCTGATGATCGAGCACGCATCCACTTTCAACCGGCTCTTCCTCGACTTCCTCGACCGCCGCGTCAAGGCTGACCGACTGGCCGTTGCGCATCCGCTGACCATCGTCGCGACCGGCGCGTCTGCGTCGGCCTCCGTCCGTTGCAACGCAGCAGCTTCATAGCGGGATGTCGCTGCCGATGTCGACGCCGTCGCGTCCGAAGAAAATCGTCGTTGTCGGCGCTGGGCTGGCCGGACTCACGGCTGGACGTCGACTGGCAGACGCCGGCCACGAGGTGATCGTGTTCGACAAAGGGATGTCTCCCGGCGGTCGACTGGCGACGAGACGGATCGGATCGGCGACACTCGACCACGGCGCTCAGTTCTTCACGATTCGCGGCGATGCGTTCGCTTCGATGATCGCACCCCATCTCGCCTCGGGGCTGGTCTACGAATGGTGTCGGGGTTTCACCGCCGATGGTGACGGTTATCCACGTTACGCCGTTCGCGGCGGGATGAACGCGTTGGCCAAGGCGCTCGCAGTCGGGCTCGACGTGCGGACGTCGGCGATGGTGTTCGCTGTCCGCCCGGCGACCGTCGACAGTCCGTACCGGTGGGAGGTCACGCTCGACAACGGTACCTCGGTCCGAGCCGACGCTCTCGTGGTCACGTGTCCGGTGCCGCAGTCGTACTCCCTGCTGACCTCGGCCTCTGACACCATCGAACTACCGATCGAGTTGATCCGCACCCCATATGAACGCACGATCGGCCTGCTGGTCACACTCGACAGCGCATCGTCGCTCTCGGTTCCTGGCGGCGTACAGAATCCCACCGACTCATTGAGCTTCGTCACCGACAACCAACTGAAGGGCATCAGCGCTTCGCCGGCGTTGACGATCCACGCCAACGCGTCGTGGTCAGAGGCTCATTGGGACGACGATCAGGAGTTGCTCGGCGAATCGCTGCGCGCGCTCGGCGCACCGTTCATCGGCACTGCCGAAGTGCTGGCCGGGCAGGTCAAGAAGTGGCGATTCGCGACGCCTCGCACCATCTGGCCCGACCCGTGTTGGGAAGCGCCGGGTGGTGCCCTGACCCTCGCCGGCGATGCATTCGCAGGGCCGAAAATGGAAGGCGCGGCGATGTCCGGATTGGCTGCGGCGCAGGCGCTCCTGACCTGAGATCAGGGAACAGTCGTGCTCGCAGACGGGGGCTGATCGGTGTTACCCGTTCCGGCGCCCGTTTGGTCACCCGTGGTGTCGCCCGAGCCGCTGAGATCGATGCTCGGTGGCGACTGTTCGATCGTGGTGGTCGTTGGTTCAGCGCTCGCTGTCGCGCAGACGACCTGGCTGATCCGCTGGGTGATGACGTCGATGACGGTTGTGCTGCCGGGACCCTGGGTGCGGATGAAGTCGGCCAACGAGGCGGTGTCATGGTCGCATCGACGGGCGACCGTGTTCGCGTGCGGCACCAGCCAACCGTTCGCCAATCTGGCAACGCTGTTGGGGAGCAGTTCGACGATCGGCGGAGCGAACACCTTCAGGCCCGTTTGCACCGGGGCCAGCGCGAACCAGACGACTGCCTCGCCGAGCAGGTCGGCGAGGACCACGCATCGGCCGATCGCCGTGTAGTCCGGGCACGCGATCTCGCCGAGCGTGCCCGGGTAGACGTGCATCGTCCGTTTCCCGTCGAGCACCAAGTCGGCCGAGCCGACGACGGTCCCTGTGGCCACCGAGAACCCTTCGGAGGGGATGACCGAGTAGACGAGCGACACCAACTGCACCGTTCGCTGCTTCGGTCCGCCTGGCTCAACGGCCGTGACGCCGGCTCCGGGGGCGACCGTCTTCCACGCCAGCGCAAGAACGACGATGGCGGCAAGGGCGGCCCACAGTCGCCACGAGAAGAATTGCCGCATCGGTCGAGCGTAGGCGAGCCCGTTCCTCTGTGGGCGGCAGCGGGCCGTGCGCTGGTACGTTCCGCGCCCACCTGTACGTTTCGCGCCCCCCCGGAACGTTTCGCGCCCTCGGGGCGGCCGTGAGTGGGTGGGCCGCTCAAATCCACTCCGAGGGCGCGGTTCGTGCCGGTTCGGTCAGGTTGGCAACCCGTTCTTCATCGCCACGTGACGAAACTCAGGTGAGGGCGGCCACAGCGTGGGTTGCTGCCGCGAATGCAAGGACAGCGATCTCGTCGATGACTGCATCGTCATGGGCCATGCCGACGAAAATTGCCTCGTAGGCACCGGGCGCGAGGGCCAGGCCCTCGCGCAGCGCACCTTGGAACAGTGCCGCATATGCCGATTCACGCGTCGTCTTGGCCTGATCGAAGTTGGTCGGCAGGTCACCGTCGCCGAAGTACATTCCGACCAGCGTGCCGACCACCGGGAACTGGGCGACCAGCCCAGCCGCAGAGCAAGCGTCGCGCAGCACACCGGACAGCCGTCGGGCTCGGGCCATCAGTTCCATGTAGACGTCACCGGTGAGCAGGTCGAGTGCAGCCAGACCAGCGGCCGTCGCAATGGGATTGCCCGCCAGCGTTCCGGCGTGGAACACCTTGCCGAGCGGCGTCAGTTCTTCCATGACGTCGGCCCGACCACCGACGGCACCGATCGGCAGACCGCCACCGATCACCTTGCCGAAGCAAGTCAGGTCGGGACGAACGTCGTACTTGGCCTGTGCACCACCGGTGCCGAGACGGAAACCCGTGATCACCTCGTCGAAGATCAACAGCGCGCCGACCCGGTCGCACTCGGCGCGCAGACCTTCGAGGAACCCGGGCGACGGTGCGACCACACCCATGTTCGCCGCGACCGGCTCGACGATGATCGCCGCGACGTCCTCCGTCAGATGGGGCACCACGTTGTACGGAGCGACGATCGTGTTGGCGACGGTTGCGTTCGGAATACCGGCGGTACCGGGCAGGCCGAGCGTCGCGACACCACTGCCACCAGCGGCCAGCAGCGCATCGGTGGCACCGTGGAAGTTGCCGTTGAAGGTGAGCAGCAGATCTCGGCCGGTGGCTCCACGGGCCAGTCGCACGGCGGTGGAGGTGGCCTCGGTGCCGCTGTTCATCAACCGCACTCGTTCGCAGCTCGGCACGCGCTCGCCGATTGCTTCGGCCAGCTTCATCTCACGAGGGGTCGGCGCACCGAACGACGTACCGTCGGCCGCTGCAGCGACGATCGCCGCTGTGATGCTCGGATGAGCGTGACCGAGGATAACGGCGCCGTAGCTCTGGACGAGATCGATGTAACGCTTGCCCTCCACGTCGAACACAAACGGACCCTGACCGCGCGCGACGACGTACGGTGTGCCACCAACAGCCTTGAAGGCGCGAATCGACGAGTTCACCCCACCGGGGATTGCTCGGCACGAACGCTCGAACAACTCGGTGTTCGACGGAATGCCGGCACCCGTGCACACCGTTGGATGGCAACCAGCTGCCCGGCAGCGCGTTTCGTCGCAGTACGGGATCATGAGCGCACAGTCATTTGCTCGGCGAACCATCTCGTCAAATAGGTCAGGATCACGTCGGCCCCCGCTCGTTTGATGGCTGTCAATTGCTCGAGCGCGACGACATCGTGATCGATCCAGCCATTGGCCGCCGCCGCCTTGATCATCGCGTACTCGCCGCTGACGTGATACGCCGCGACCGGGATGTCGGTGCGTTGGCGGACCGCAGCGATGATGTCGAGGTACGACAACGCCGGCTTGACCATCACCATGTCGGCCCCCTGGGCGATGTCGGCCTCGACCTCGATCAGGGCCTCGCGGGCGTTGCGCCAATCCTGTTGGTAGCCCTTGCGATCGCCGCCGCCGACGATCTCGACACCGACGGCATCGCGGAACGGCCCGTACAGGCCACTCGCGTACTTGGCCGAGTACGCCATGATCGAGACATCGATGTGGCCGTTTGCATCGAGTGCTCGGCGGATCACGCCGACCTGACCGTCCATCATCCCGCTCGGTGCGACGACGTGGGCTCCGGCATCGGCTTGGGCGACCGCGGCGCGTGCGTAGATCTCGAGGGTCTTGTCGTTGTCGACGTTTCCCTTGGCGTCGAGCACGCCGCAGTGTCCGTGATCGGTGTATTCGTCGACGCAGAGGTCGGCCATCAGCACGACCCGGTCGCCGAGCTGGGATCGCAGAGCACGAAGGGCGACCTGCACGATTCCGTCCGGGTCGAATGCGCCCGACCCAATGGCGTCTTTGACAGCGGGAACGCCGAACAGGATGACTGCTTTCACACCGAGATCGGCGAGGCCGCACACCTCGGTCAGCACGCTGGCGACGGTGTGCTGGTCCACGCCGGGAAGCGACACGATCGGCACCGGCTGATCGATGCCCTCGCGCACGAAAAGTGGGGCGACGAGGTCGGAGACTGCGAGCGAGGTCTCGGCGACGAGTTCGCGCATCGCCGGAGTGGAACGGAGCCGGCGCGGACGAGCGGAGGGAAAGCCGGCTACCACGGCCGACCATTCACGGAAATGTTGGTGGGCACCCGTTCATCGTATGCGGCGGACCCGCAGAGCACGCCCCAGCTCGGCCAGCGTGATCTCCGTGTGCGACGTGATGACCCGGTCCGCCGCACTCAGATCGTGGCCTCGTGACATGGGTCCGGCGCAGGCAACCGTGTACAGACCAGCGGCTCGGGCCGACCGAACCCCGGTCGAACTGTCCTCGAACGCGACCGACGATGTCGGGTCGACGGCGAGTGCCGCGCAGGCCTCGCGGAACGGGGCCGGATCGGGCTTCGGCGCGGTGGCATCGTCGACACTGACAATGGTCCGTAGTGCATGGGCCAACCCTGCCGCATCGACTCGGGCTTGCACCCACCATCGTGGCGAGTTCGACGCGACGGCCATCGGTACACCGGCTGCGAACGCTTCGTCGATCAGCGCGACGATGCCGTCGCGCGGTTGCAGTGCTGCCGTGAGCCGACTGTGCACATCGACGTGTTGCCGATGCGACTTCGACCGGTCGACGGT
>JAYTOM010000439.1:0-2530 GCA_043747765.1 Actinomycetota bacterium | reverse complement strand
TATGCCCAGTCGATCTCGGGTCTCATTGGTCGCACCGCCCCGAACTCGCCGATCACGCCCCTGTACAGCAAGCTGAAGGCCAGCTTCACGGGGGACTCGCAGTCTGTGGCCGCCTCCGCACGCCAACTCGAGAATGACGTGGTCGCGACGCACACCGAGATCATCGGCAAGCTCGCCGGAGTCGACGGCTCGGCACTGATCGCTTCGATGGTTGTCATCGAAGCCCGGCACGCAACTGTCCTCGCCCGAATCGCCGGCATCGTCGGCCTCGATGATCAACTCGCCACCGACGGCAAGCCGTATTCGCCCTCTGACTACCCAGCGAAGTGACCGTCAGGACCTTGAAGGCATGAACGACCATCTCATGAACAGCATCGACAACAGCCACGACGATTCGATCCTGCCAGGACCCGACCAGTGGAGCAGCCACGAACTGAGCCGACGCGGCGTGTTGCGCCTCGGAGGTCTGACCATCGCCATATCAGCACTGATAGCGGCGTGTGGCAGCAACGAACCGGGCGATGCCCATCCGGCTCGCGTCGGCGTCGGAACGCCGGTTCCCGTACTGCCGGATGGCACGGTCACCGACGGTGTGCTGTTCCGTACATCCACGTCGATCCACTTCAGCGTGATCGACGGCCACAATCTGGCCAAGAAGCTCGGCCAACTGACCGCGGCCCAGACCATGATCGTCGACGACTACATCGCCACGAACCAGAAGGCCATCGCCGACCTCCAGAAGTGGACGGTGATGGCGGGTTCGAAGAAGTGGACGTGTGCCAACACACGCTTCGACCGTGTCGTCCTGATCCCGATCAGCGGTCGCATCACGGGCCGTCCGAAGCAAGGGGCAGAGGAAGCCGACATTGCCCCGAGCGACGACCCGAATCGCGATGCAATGGCGCTCGTCCACGCCCTCGAACAGTTGGCTGCAGCGATGCATCAGTCGTTCGTTCCGCAGTTCTCGATTGCCAAATATCGACAGCCGACGATCGGCCACGCTGCTGAGTCGGCGCGTCGTGCCGCTGCGTTGGCGATGATCATCAACCCGCAGAATCTGATCGGTCTGAACAGTCTGCTGAATGCCAACCTCGGGACCCCGACCACAACGACCGGGGTCGCCACCACAACCACGCAGAACATCGCCCAGTCAGCGGGCAATGCAACGACGACGACGGCGGCCGGCCGAACAGGGCAACTTCAGCAGTACTACGCGATTCCGAGCCAGTTCGGCACGCTCTCGGCGGTGCAACTGGCGATCGGCGCGTTCAGCTCGGGCGCTCAGTTCTCGCTCAACATCGAGACGCCGAGCCTCAACTCGTTCGTGTACAGCTACCAGAAGGACTGCTGACCCGCCTTCGATCTCCGGCCCCCTACACTGTCGCCGACGGTGAGTCGGCCGGGTGACCGCGGCAACGGAGTCTTCGGACTGACGTTGTCGAGGAAAGTCGGGACTCCACAGAGCAGAGTGCTGGCGCGAGCCAGGTGGGGGCGACCTCACGGACGTGCAACAGAGAGAGACCGCCAATGGAACGGGCAACCGCTCACAGGTAAGGGTGCAACGGTGCGGTAAGAGCGCACCAGCGTGTCGGGCGACCGGCACGGCTTGGTAAACCCCACTCGGAGCAAGGCCGAGCAGAGAGGATGGGCGGCTCGTCCATCACGTCACGAAAGTGGCGCGATACCTCTCGGGTAGGCCGCACAGATGGATGGTCACCGCTCGGCGAGAGCCGGGTACAGAATTCCGCTTATAGGCCAACTCACCGTCACATTACGCCTGACCTGCGGCTATGTGGTTCAGCGGGTCGTCAACCCCACGAGAACCCCACAGCTCGTTTCAGGACGTAGCGCTCAACCAGCGCGACGACGCAGCTTCCATGACCTGACGCGTCTTGTCTTCGTCGCCCGGCCACAGATGCGTGTACACCTCCAACGTCTCAGCAGGCGACGAGTGTCCGAGCACTGCCTGGACGGCCGCGACGGACAGCCCGCCGGCGATCATCGAGGACGCTGCGACGTGCCGAAGGTCGTGTGTACGGGTGCGGCCGTTGACCTCAGCGACGGCGCAGGCGTCCCGATAGGCGTCGGCCCATCGATTGCGACTGATAGGCCGGCCGGCCTCGTTCTCCCGTGTCTTCGGCATCGTGAAGATCAACCCGCTGTCAGCCGCTGGGAATTGTGCGAGGTGAGCCGCAAGCAAGTCGATCACCGACTGCGACACCGGAATCGTGCGAACTCCCGCCCGCGTCTTCGGCGAACCGAACGGCGACGATTCCTGCCCGTACATTGCCAGTTGCCGATCGATGCGGATGGTTCGGCGCAGGAAGTGGACTCGGTCGACGGTCAAGCCGAGGCACTCCCCCAGCCTCAGACCCGTCGAAGCCATCAACAGCACCGCCGCCGACCATCGCTCCGGCATCGCCTCGGCCAGCGTCGTGACCTTGCCGGCGATCTCAGCGACGTGCATCGGGTCGACGCGCCGCTCGGTCTTCGCGCCGACCGGGATCCGCTCTGCCGGATTCTTGCCGAT
>JAYTOM010000438.1:0-3399 GCA_043747765.1 Actinomycetota bacterium | reverse complement strand
GAACGTCACCAAAGACCGCAGCCAAGAAGTCGACGTCGACCCACGACATTCCGATCGCCCAGTAACCACCATCAATGGCCAACCCGAGTACATCGACGCCGCGCCCGAGCTGACCGAAAGCCGCGCCCAATCCGGAGACGGCGTATGGCGTGTCCATGCCGACGATGATCCCCGGGCCGAGATCGCAGAAGCCGTGCCGCAGCCGCTGTTCCAGGCCGTCACCGCGTTGGGGGACCACATCGAATTCGGCGGGCGTGTATGCCGGCGGTTCACCGTCGATCAGCAGGACGGGTCTGATGCCGGTTCCGCCGACCACCACCGTGATTGCATCGAACGTGTCAGCGAGCGCCGCCTCGGCAATGGCCGCTGCCTGAGCGGGCGTGCACGGCGGGCACATTCGCGTCTTGACCCGACCGGCGACGGGCGCCTTCGCGATCACAGTCAGATGCACCGGTCATCTCCGATCATTGTCGCGTAACAGTCGGCCCATGTCCTTGATGGCACGCACGGTCCCAGCGACGGTGCCGGTGACCTTGGAACGGCCGGCTCGTGGCAGGTAGTCGATCGGGGTATCTCGGATCGTCCACCCGGCACGCTGCGCACGCAAAACCATCTCGAGCGGCCAGCCGCTACGCCGGTCCCGAAGCCCGAGATCGAGCAATGCCTGGCGTCGCATCGCGCGCATCGGGCCGAGATCTCGGATGTCGAGGCCGGTGCGTCGCCGGGTCTCGCTCGCCAGCACCCGATTTGCCAGTCGGGCATGCGGTGGCCAGGCACCCTTGCGAGCCACCCGCGCGCCGATCATCAGATCTGCGTCGCCCCGCTCGACGAGGCTCACCAACAGCGGAAGCGCGATCGGATCGAGCGACGCGTCACAGTCCATGAAGCACACGATGTCGGCTGTCGCTGCGCTCAAACCGGCGAAGCACGCCGACCCGAAACCTCGTATCGGCTCTGACACCACCTGGGCACCGTGCAGTCTGGCGATCTTCGCGGTTGCGTCGGTCGAACCGTTGTCGACGACGATCGCGTGATACCCGACCGGTAGACGACGCAGAACCCACTCGACAGCCGCTGCCTCGTTCAACGCAGGAAGCACTACATCAGGCATGACAAAGCCTCCGTCGATGGAAGGAGCCGGGTATGAGGCTCATCGTCGCTGCGATCCACCCATCACCCCGATCGAACAATCTCCTCGTCGCTGCACGGACCGGACCATAACGTCAAGCCGGCGAAGGTACTGCCAGACAAATCGAAACATTCGCGCAACAGGGGCTGCGGCAACGTATACCCCTGTCATGATCGGGGCGCATCCGGCAGCAGTAAGGGGGTCCAACGTGGAGATCGATCAACCAATGACAACCACGGCGCGCCGGGACCGACTCGACGCAATGGACACACGAGCGCGCTACTTCGTGATGGCCGCAGCACGAATCGCAGCCGGGTTGCTCTGGCTGGCCAACCTGCACTGGAAAGTCGCCCCCAACTTCGGCGACGACACCAAGGGCGGGCTCTACAAATACACCCGCTCTGCAGTCGACACCCCCGTCTGGGGAGTGTGGAAGTCGATCACCGAGCACCTCATCTTGCCCCGCTTCCACTTCTTCGGCTGGATCGTGATCCTGACCGACGGCACACTCGCCGCCCTCCTGCTGATCGGCTACCGCACCCGGCTCGTTGCGCTCATCGGCGCCTTCAACGCCATCCCGATCTTTCTGTCTGTCGCCTACCGGGACAACGAATGGCCCTGGAGCTACGCCCTGATCTTCTTCCTGCACCTGATGCTCTACGCGGTCGCGCCCGGCGATCACGCACCACGCATCGACATGGCGCTCGCCGGCCCGCGACCCGCCCGCGACAGGGCTTTCATTGTCCTCGGAATGATCGCAGTGGTCGTCGGCGCCATCGGATTGTTCCTCGCCCGCAACGTCGGCTTCGCAACCCGACACGTCGCACTGTTCGGTGACGCCAAAATGGAACTCAAGCTGGTGTGGTTCAACGGGCTCGCCGCAGTCTTGATGATCGCATTCGGTATCGCCTTGATCGTCGGCGCACGACTCCGCCTCGTTGGACTCGTCGACGAGTGCCGTCGGCGGAGGCGTGATGTGGTTCCGAGATCGACACCGTCTGAGCTGAAGACGCAGCCGCACCGGTCGGGCGCTGTCACGCTCTGACCTGGAAAAACGTAGCAAGGAGCGCGGCAGAGGGCTCAACGACACGTGCCGAGCAGGAAGGGCATTTGGCCCTATTCCTCGAATGGCGTCTGGTGGGACGATCAAGACATGACCTCGCGCGTCGTGATCCTCGGCGGTGGTGCCGGCGGGACGCTTGCCGCGAACCGGCTGCGCCGGGCCTCTTCTGTCGATGAGGTGGAGATCGGTGTTCACCTTCGACGACCTCGATGGCGCCACTGCGCTGCAGCAGGCGTTGGACGGCTTCGACGGCGGATGCCAGGTGGTCGACGTCGTCGACATGCCGATCAAGTGCCCGGTCGCACCTTTTGGAGTTCTGTTTCCTCGCAGACTGGTACTTCCGCGAGCGTGGGATCAGAGACCGGGTCGAGATCATCTATGTCACACCGCTCGACGCAGCGTTCACCAAGCCGGTCGCCGCACATCGGCTGGCCGGAATGCTCGCCGAGAAGCACATCGCGCTGAACTTCGTCGAGACCGACGAGCACACTCTGCAGTCCAAGGTCGCGGTCAACGTGTTCGTGATCGGCGATGCCGCCAACGTGCCCGCATCCAAGGCGGGTTCGGTGACCCACTTCGAAGGCGACACCGTCGTCGACAACATCCTCCACGCCTCGCCGGCGAGGCACTGGTCGACGGTTTCGGTGGCCACACCAACTGCTTCATCGAGACCGGGTTCCACAAGGCGTTGCTGATCGACTTCAACTACGACACCGAGCCACTGCCCGGTCACTACCCCGCCTCGGTCGGGCTGCCGCTCCTCAAGGAATCGAGGATGAACCAGCTCGCCAAGCTGATGTTGCAGTGGTTCTACTGGCACGTCCTCCTGCCCGGACGTGACGTCACCGGCATCGGTGCCGACATGCCCACCACCGGTACGCCGACCATCACCACAGGAAAGGCATAGATCATGCCGACAAGCACCATCGCCGAGACCACCAATCGAGCTCAACGATGAAGGTTTCTTCACCGCACCAGAGCAGTGGAAGGAATCAATGATTCCCGAACTCTCCTCACACAACATCGAAAGGGAACGACATGAACGACCCCATCACCAAGGTCTCGATCATCATCTCCAATGGTTCCCTCGACGGGATCTATCCGGCCCTGATCATGGCCAACGGCCCCCGCGCCGAGGGCATGGAAGCCAATCTGCTCTTCACGTTCTTCGGACTCGACGCCGTCCACAAGGCCCGCCACGAGCACA
>JAYTOM010000437.1:0-26553 GCA_043747765.1 Actinomycetota bacterium | reverse complement strand
GCGGGCGCTTGCAAGGCCCCCGTCATGAACACATACGCAACAGCGCGAGTGGCGTTCGACTCGGCCACATAGACGTTGACCAGTGTCGGAGTGGCATTGACCTCGAAGTACCGTTGCGGTCCACCGAGGGCCCTTTCCACCGCAGCAATCGCCGGCCGGATCTGTTCGATCAGGACCGGCGCCTTGCCGACGGGGATCAGAGCAGCCGTCGTGGTCGAGATGCCACCGGCCGGACTGGTCGATCCCGACGATTTCGAATCGGCACACCCGCCGGCTACGACGGCGAGTACGACCCCGAGGCCAACAACTGCCGTGTACCAACGGGCGTTTCTCGCCAAGCTCAAGCCTCCATCACGACGGGCACGATCATCGGCCGACGCTTGGTGCGCTCGCTGACGAACTTGCCTGCCGCCCGGCGGACATCGCGCTCGAGTGCATCCACATTGCGCTCGCCTTTGGCCAATGCGGCCTCGACCGCCGCGGCCACCCTGTCGCAGGCCTCGTCGAGCAGATCTTCGGCCTCGGGCGCGTAGACCCAGCCACGAGTGATGATCTCGGGCCCGGTCAATACTTTGCCGGTCACGATGTCGACGGTGACGACCACGACGACGACACCCTCCTCGGCCAGCACCTTGCGGTCGCGAAGTACTCCCTGGCCGACGTCGCCGACGATCCCGTCCACGTACAGATACCCGGCCGGGACGCGACCGCTCGGCGCCAGACCGTCGTCACTGAGCGTCAGCACGTCACCGTCCTCGCAGAGCAGCACGTTCTGTGGCTTGACCCCCATCATCACGCCCAGTTTGGAGTTGGCGACCAAGTGGCGGTACTCGCCATGGATCGGAACGTAGTACTCGGGATTGACGATGGAGAGGTAGGTCTTGATTTCGTCGGCCTGGGCGTGGCCGGTGGCATGCACGTCGGCGACGCCGCTGTGGATGACCTCGACGCCGGCGCGGAGCAGACCGTCGATGACCCGGTTGACGTTGCTCTCGTTACCGGGAATGGCATGGCTGCTGAGGATGACTGTGTCGTTGTCGCCGACCTTGACCCATCTGTTCTCACCGCGTGCGAGCAGCCCGAGCGCCGACATCGGCTCACCCTGAGACCCGGTCGACACGATGCACAACTTCTCCGGCGGATACTTGTCCGCGTCCTCGATGTCGATCAGCGACGCATCGGGAATGTGCAGGATCCCGAGGTCGCGGCCCATCCGCACGTTCTTGCGGATGCTGAGACCGAGTGTGGCGACAATGCGACCGTTGGCGATCGCCGCATCGGCGATCTGCTGGATTCGGTGTAGGTGACTGGCGAAGCTGGCGGTGATGATTCGCCGTCCCGTCTGCTCGGCGAAGATCGCGCGCAGCACGGCGCCGACGGACTTCTCGCTCGGCGCATGGCCGGCTTCCTCGGAATTCGTGCTGTCGGCGAGCAGAAGGCGAACGCCCTCTGTGGAAGAGATCGCGCCGAGACGGGCGAGATCCGTGCGCCGCCCGTCGACAGGGGTCAGGTCGAGTTTGAAGTCCCCCGAGTGGACGATGACGCCCTGCGGGGTGTGGACGATGACGGCGTGAGCATGCGGCACGCTGTGCGTGACAGGGATGAATTCGACGTCGAACGGTCCGATCATCCGCCGCTCGCCGTCCTTGACGACGATCAACTCGGTTCGGCCCATCAGGCCGGCCTCTTCGATCCGGTTCCGGGCCAGGCCGAGCGTGACCGCAGATCCGTAGACCGGGAAGCTCAGCTCGCGGAGCAGGTACTGCAACGCTCCGACGTGGTCCTCGTGGCCGTGAGTGGCGACGCAGCCGACCACACGGTCCTTGTTCTCACGGAGCCAGGTGAAGTCGGGAAGGACCAGGTCGATGCCGTGCATGTCGGCGTCGGGGAACATCAGGCCACAGTCGATCAGCAGCAGCTTCGCGTCCTGCTCGATTGCCATGCAGTTGCGGCCGATCTCGCCGAGTCCGCCCAGGAAGGTAATTTTGACGGGAGCTGTCACGGCTCACAGGCTAGGGCGAAGCGGGAAATCATCCCTCCATCGTTGCAGGTTGGCCCAAACCAGTGGGGCTCGCTCCTCCACGAAATCGGGCGCATCACCCATGGGGAGGCGGGCCTGGCCCACCGGGATACCGAGATGGCGCATCATTGCCTTGCTCGGGAGAGGGTTCGGGGCTTCGTCGCCGGTCTCGAACGCGAAGCTCTCCAACATCCGGCTGTTGACGAGCCGTGCGCCCACTGTGTCGCCTTTGTCCCACAAGTCGAACATCTGCTGATGATCGTCACCGGTCCAGTGAGTGGCCACGCCGATCGTCCCGACAATTCCGCTGGCCATCAGGGGCAGCGTCATCACGTCGTCACCGCTGTACACGTCCACGCCATCCGGCGCAGCGCTGATCAGGGCGGCCGTCTCGCCCGGGTTTCCAGCAGCGTCCTTCAGTGCGAGGATATTCGGTACCTCTCGGAACAGCTTCAACATCGTCGACGTGTTGATCTTGCGCCCGGTTCGAGCAGGAATGTCATACAGCACGATCGGCATCTCGCTGGCCGCCGCCATTGCTCGGAAGTGCCCGTCGAGGCCGGCCTGCGACGGACGGTTGTAGTAGGGAGTGACAGCCAGCGCCGCGGCCGCACCCATCGTTGCTGCCTCCTTGGTGAGGTGCACCGAGTGGGCAGTGTCATTGGTGCCCGTGCCGGCGATGACGGGAATCGTGACGGCTTCGATCACCGCTGCGAACAGCGAGAGGCGTTCGTCGTCGGACAGGACCGGCGACTCGCCCGTGGTCCCGGCGACGACGAGCCCGTCGTTGCCGTGCGCCTGGAGGTACCTCGCCAACTGCTGGGCGACGTCGAGGTTGAGTGATCCGTCCTCGTTCATCGGTGTCACCATCGCCGTGAGTACCCGACCAAAGCGTGCCATCAGAAAGGTCCTTCCGACCATCACCCCGGGTAATTCGGGGCCATCCCATCATTCTGACGCCGCGGACACCATTCCAGAACACGCATAAAAGTTTCATTTGTGTTCACGGACTGGCACGTTTGCACCGTTGCCTGATCAGCCGCGGCGCCCCCACATCAGCACCCGCCGGACCAGAAAGAAGTACGGTCGCCGGTCGCCGATCTCGTCGATCAGGGCCTGCTCGTACGCAACGAGGTATTCTGCGAAGACTTTAAGCTCGAACAATTGTGGAAGCGCGTCCAGGTCGCGCCGCGGACCCACTCGACCACATCACGCGAACTGTCCAGAACATGTGGATACACCTGCAAACGGACGTGCTGTTCGACATATCCCAGTTCGAACAGGATGCCGGCGTACTCCTCGGGCCGACACGAAGGGCTCGGTCGCGGCAACCTGTTGGGCGACCCTGTGCGACGGCGCCGAGGCATTCGAGGGAACCTGCACGGCGATCTGGCCACCCGGCTGCAATGCCGCCGTCCATGCCCCGAGAACGCCACGATGGTCCGGCACCCATTGCAGACTCGCCGCAGAGCACGAGGTCCACCTGACGGTGGTCGGTCCACGTTGCAATGTCGCCGAGCTGGAAGCGCACCGCTCCCCCGGCGAACTGCTCGGCGCTCGACAACTGCTGTGGATTCCAGTCCGCGTTCAAAACTTGTATTGAACTTGTCTGCCTTGCACCATCACGGCCCAGCTGTCAGTCGCCGGCGACCGGCATTGCCTCCTGATCAAGCCCGAAGGAGCTGTACTCCTCGCCGGTGTCAGCCCAATCCTCGAACTGGATCACACCCATGTCCTCGAAGCGATGACGCAGCCACTTGTCGTTGCGCTCGAGCAAACCGAGCTTCTTGCAGTTGGGGACGATCTTGCTGAACAGCATCGTCTGGAAGATCTCTCGGGTCGGGTCACCGATGACGAGCGGCATGATGTCGCGCATGTTGACACCCATCCGCTCCCAGACCTCTTGCTGCATGAAGCGGTCGCGCATCCGCACGGCAGCTTCGAAGGCGAACTCCTGGCGGTCCTTCATCTCGGCATCGGTCATGCCGTCGTAGACTTCCTTGAGGGACAGCACACCGAACGCAACGTGACGCGCTTCGTCGCTCATCACGTAGCGGAGCAACTTCTTGAGGAGGGGCTCCTGGGTGATCTGGTGCAGGAAGCCGAACGCGGCAAGCGCCAGACCCTCGACCATGATCTGCATGCCAAGGTACGTCATGTCCCAGCGACTGTCGTTGATGATGTCGTCGAGCAGCAGCCGCAGATGGGCATTGACCTGGTACTGACCGCCGAGCTTCTCGTTGAGGTAGCGACCAAAGACCTCCACATGGCGGGCCTCGTCGACCACCTGGGTCGACGCATACAGCTTGGCGTCGTACCACGGCACGGTCTCGACGATCTTGGCGGTGCAGATCAGTGCACCCTGCTCACCGTGCAGGAACTGGCTGAGCTGCCAGTTGCGTCCTTCGATACCGAAGTTCAGCCATTCCTTGTCACCCCACTTGGCCACGGGTGTGCCGATGAACGTGTTGGGGTCGAGCCCGGTGCCGAGGATCTCCGAGTCGGTCTGGACGACCTTCTCGATGTCCACCTCGGTGTCCCACGGAAGGTCGGTGGTCGCGTTCCACTGGCCGGTCTTGGCCTTCTCGTACAGCTTGCGCAGTTGCGGCCGGGCCAGCGAATAGTCCCAGGTGAAGATGGAGTCGGCGTTGTTCTTGACGACGTGTTCGACCTCGTTCGGATCCGTTGTGGGGATTGCCAGGATCTGGTCGATGTCGTTGATCTCGCCACGACCGAGGATGGTCTGGTTGTCGTTGTGAACGATGGTCATGATGCTGCTCCTGAAGGTGTGGGCATCGGCTGAAAGGCCGGAAGGATCTGGGTTCGGATGAACATGCGGGCGGACATCTCGTCGCTGAAGTCGACGTGGTCCGATGGCGCGAGGAAGTAGGAGATGACGAGGCGGCCGAGGAGATCGACGAGGCGCGCACCCTCGACGCGGCCGAGGTGGGAATCGACGAGCGGAGCGAGAAACAGTGATGCCATCCGGATGATGCGCGGCAGACCGGAAACCGTCAACTGGGCCAGGGTGTCGCCCGGCTCGGACATCAGCATCACAGCAAGGTGTTTATCGGCGCGAAGTTCGTGCGTGGCCACCATCACGGTGCGCACGATGAGTTCTTCGAGGCTGCCTGCGCCGGCGACGCCGGCCTTCAACTTGGCAAAGAACTCCTCGAGTTCGCGAACACGCAAAGCATCGAGCACGACATCCCGGCCACCGGGGAACATCCGGTAGAGGGTGGCCCGGGACACCTGGGCCTCCCCGGCAATGTCGTCGACACTGACCTTGGCAATACCGAAGCGCTCACAACAGAGCTTTGTCGCGTCCAAGATGCGCGTTTCGGCCGGGCTCATGCTGAGACGATAAGACGAATCCGTCTCATTGTCAAGGGGATCGATGTGCCGGTGGCGCTAGAGCCGGCCGGCGTCGATGATCCGTTTCAGGAATGCCTGGGTTCGTTCCTCTGTGGGATTCTCGAAGATCCGCTCGGGCGGCCCCTCTTCCAAGATCACGCCCTCGTGGAGGAAGCAGACCTTCGACGACACCTCCTTGGCGAAGTGCATCTCATGCGTCGCGAGCATCATCGTCATTCCGTCTCTGGCCAGGTCACGCACGATGTTGAGGACCTCGGCGACAAGCTCGGGATCAAGCGCAGACGTGATCTCGTCGAGCAGCATCAGGCGGGGTTGCATTGCCAGAGCGCGCACGATCGCGACGCGTTGCGCCTGCCCACCGGACAACCGGTCCGGATAGTCCTTGGCCTTGTCGGCCAGCCCGATTCGCCTCAACAACTGCATCGCTCGGTGCTCGGCTGCGTCCTGACTGAGCCGCAGGACCTTGCGCGGCGCAAGCGTGATGTTGTCGATCACGGTCATGTGCGGGAAGAGGTTGAAGGATTGGAAGACGATCCCGACCTCCTGTCGCAACGCGTCGACATCGATCCCCATCCCGCTACACCGGTCGCCATCGAGGCGGATCACTCCTTGATCGATGATCTCGAGCGCGTTGATGCAGCGCAAGAGCGTGCTCTTGCCGCTTCCTGACGCGCCGATCAGGCAGACGACCTGATGCAGATCGACATCGAGCGTGATCCCGCGCAGGATGTGCGCAGCGCCGAACGACTTGTGGACGTCTGCGATCTCGAGGAATGCCATGGTCAGCGACCGCCCTGGGTTCTGCTCTGACTTCGACGTTGCAGCCATTCGAGCCATCGGGTGAAGGGCACGGTCACCGCCAGGAACAACAACGCCGCCATCGAGTAGGCCGCCAGAGTTCCACGCGAGTTGTTGACGAAACGAGCGCGACTGACGACGTCGAGCACGCCGATCACGCTGATGATCGCGGTGTCCTTCTGCAGACCGATGAAGTCGTTCAACAAGGGAGCGACGACGCGCCGGACCGCTTGTGGGACGACCACGTGACGCAGGGTCTGCGTGTATGACAGCCCGAGCGAGCGGGCCGCAGCGACCTGCCCCCAGTGCACCGACTCGATGCCGGCCCGGTACACCTCGGACACGTAGGCACCGTAGGTCAGCGACAGGGCAAGGATCACGTACTGGTCCTCCGACAGTGATCCGACGACCGGAACCTTGGCCTGCAGGAAACCGAGACCGACGAGGTAGACGACCAGGATCGCCGGGATCCCTCTGAACACGTCGACGTACAGCGTTGCCAGGAAACGCAGCGGCCGGCACGCCTTCCCCGGGAGCAGCCGCACGACTGCGACGACCAAGGCCCAGACGAGCACGATGACCTCGGTGATCAGGAATACCTGGACGTTGATCCAGAATCCCTTCAACAACGATCTCCACGCTCCACCGTCGGTCAGCGTCGACCAGCCGAAGAAGACGACGCGGACTGCGCCATGGTTGTTGACCAAGATGTAGACGATGAATGCGATCAGGTAGGCGGTGAGCCCGACGCCGAGCGAGTACCATGCCCAGTCACGGGCCTTGCCTCCGGCTTCTCGTGCCGGCTCGGTCTCGCCCGCACGTGCGAGCCGAGCGCTGCGCAGCGAATACAGCAGAGCCGGAATCCCCGTGATGGGGAACAACACGCTGACAGCAGCAGCCTTGCGATAGGTGAGCACTCGACTCACCCGCCGTGTGGCGGGTGAGTCGACGAGAAGGCTCGATTCGCTCACCGACGTGAATTCAGGACGCAGGAACGTCGATGAACGCAACGGTGGTCGGGTCGCCGAGGTACTTTGCCAACAGTGTGTTGATGGTGCCATCGTCGATGAGGCCCTGGATCAACGGATCGAAGATCGCCTTCTTGCCGCTGCCCTTGCCGAAGATCACTCCGTATTCCTCGCCCGTCTTGAACTGCGCGGCAACGGTCAACTTGCCACCAGACTGCTTGGCCTCACCGAGGTTGATGGCCGTGTCGATCACGATCGCGTCGACCTGACCGGCATTCAGGGCCGCATATGCCGACGACAGGTCCGGGTAGGACTTGACACCTGCGATCGCCATGCCGGGCACCGTGCCGGACGTGAAGTCGTACTCGGCTGTGGTCGACGCCTGGACACCGATCTTCAACTTCTTGAAGTCGGCCCACGCGGCAATCTTGGTTCCCGTCTTGACCAGGATTCCCTGATCACTCTTGTAATAGCCGACGGAAAAGTCGACGACCTTGGCACGATCGGTCGTGATGGTGACCTGCGACAGGGCGAGGTCATACGTCTCCTTGGCAACCTGGCCGGCGACGAGCGCGTCGAAGCCCACGTTCTTGAACTTCATCGTCAGACCGCACTTCGCAGCGATGTCGTTGGCGAGGTCGTACTCGACGCCACTCTTGATCGAGTCAGGGTCGACTTCTGCCTTTGTACTTCCCCACCAAGTCGGGCCCGGCAAACTGGTGATCACGCTGAGCACGCCGGGCGTGACCGGCTTGCAGTCGACAGTTGCTCCGGCAGCGGTCGTGGCAGTGCCTGCGGCGGTGGTCGCCACCGCAGTACCAGCCGTAGTCGTGACCGTCTTGGCGCTGCTACCGCAGGCGGCCAACAGGGTCGCCCCGGCAATTGTCAGTGCTGCGTACTTTCGCATCTTCATGTCTGTTCCCCCCAGATGGTCACGCCTCGAAACGCGTACCTTACTCGCGGCCCGGCTGCTGACAAGCCCGAGGTGCGATGTCCGACACACGTCATACGCTGCATGAAATGAGCATGAATTCCGTTCGGTATTCACGAGCTGTCAGCGAATTCGGAGACCTCGTCGCACTCGGCTCGAGCCGTCGCTGGGACGCGCCATCGCCGTGTTCGGAATGGTCGGCGCGCGACGTCGTCGGGCACGTCATTGCCGTGCAACATGCCATCGTCGCGACGATCGACGGACAGCGTGCCCCGATGAATCCGATGGTCGATCCGGGTCGCCATGCCGGACAGGATCCCGCAGCGACGTGGACCGTGGCGGTTGCGGCGATCTCCGCCGCGCTCGACCAACCGGATGTCCTTGACCGGATCGTGCAGACCTGGCGTGGTCACGTCACAGTCGACGAAATGATCGGCTACAACGTCGGCGACACGACGATCCACACGTGGGATCTCGCTCGCGCTCTCGGCGTGGACGACCAACTCGACGCCGATCTCGTCGCGGCGTCACTCGCCGCACTCGAACCGGTCGCCGACGCGATGCGTGGCCCTGGCGTTTTCGGCCAGGCGATGTTCATCGATGCCTCCGCCGACGCACAGACCCGGCTTCTCGGCCTTGTCGGACGGAACCGTCAGTGGTCAGGCAGGACGTAATCGGCAAAGCGGTCACGCAGTGTCTTCTTCGAAAATTTTCCGACGCTCGTCTTCGGCACTTCGTCGATGAAAACCACATCATCGGGAATCTGCCATTTCGCCAACTTCGGAGCGATGAATTCGATGACCTCTTCCTTCGTCATCATTTCGCCGGGGTTGAGGACGACGCAGGCAAGAGGCCGTTCACTCCAGCGCGCGCTCGGCACGCCGACGACCGCCGCTTCTTTTATCTTCGGATGCGCCATCAACTCGTTCTCGAGCTCCACAGAACTGATCCATTCGCCACCGCTCTTGATCAGATCCTTGGTGCGATCGACGAGACGGATCCGGCCGGTCGGGTCCATGACTGCGACGTCGCCGGTGCGCAACCAGCCATCGTCGGTGAAGCTCTCCGCCGAGCGCGGATCGTGATAGTACGACGCAGCGATCCAGGCACCTCGGCATTGCAGCTCGCCGCTCGTCTCGCCGTCGCGAGGTACAGCGGTGGTGGTATCGGGCTCGACCACTCGACAGTCCACGCCGAACGAGATGATCCCGGCCGTTGCTCGCAGGTCGGCCTGCTCGTCGTCCGGCAGTGCTCGCTCCGCGGCGAGCAGATGCCCGACCGATGCAACCGGGCTGGTCTCGGTCATCCCCCACGCCTGCAGGATCGGCAGGCCGGTCACCTCGCGATACGCCTCGCTGAGCGCGCGTGGAACCGCCGAGCCACCGCACGGAATCGCTCGGAGGTGGCTGGTGTCGCGGCCTTTCAGCTCCGGCAACACACTCATCCAAATGGTCGGGACGCCAGCAGCGACGGTCACCTTCTGTTCGACGATCAGATCGGCGATGGCCCTGCCCGACAGATCGGCGCCCGGCATCACGAGGTTCGCCCCGGTCGCGACTGCGGCGTGGGCCAGCCCCCACGAATTGGCGTGGAACATCGGGACCGCAGGCAGGATCACGTCGCTCTCGCAAGCGCCGAGCGAATCCACCGTCATCACGCCGAAGGTGTGCAGGTACGTACTGCGGTGGCTGTAGACGACACCTTTCGGATTGCCGGTCGTGCCGCTGGTGTAACACATGCTGGCGGCCGAGTTCTCGGGCACCGGGGTCCACTGCACTGGTTCGGCAGCGTCCAACAGTTCCTCGTAGTCATGGAGTTGGATGCCGGCCAGATCAGTGGGGACGTCGCCTTTGCCGTCGTCCATCAGGACGAGGTGCTTGACGGTCTCGAACGTCTTCAACAATGGCTGCAGCACAGCGATCAGGCTGCGGTCGACGAAGATGACCTCGTCCTCGGCGTGATTGACGATGTACGTCAGCTGCTCGGGGAACAGGCGGATGTTCAACGTGTGCAGCACACGGCCGCTGCACGGGGCGGCGAAATAGAGCTCGAGGTGGCGAGCCGTGTTCCATGCGAACGTCGCGACCCGGCCCTCGGCCGAGATGCCGAGAGTGTTCAGGACGCCACCGAGCCGACGGGTGCGTTGCGCCCACGTCGCGTAGTTCACGTGCTCCAGGCCGGTTGCGGTGGATGTCGTGATCGTCTTGTCACCGTGATACTGCTCGGCGCGATCGAACAAGTGGATGATCGACAGTGGCGCGTCCTGCATTAGACCCTGCATGCTGCAACTCCCCCTCAGACGGTGCCGGAGCACGGGACGATGCCCCCGGCCGACGTCTTGTAGGTTACTGTCTGTCCCATCAGCGATGAAGCCCCGTTCGACCCGCCGGCCGCCGAGGCCCTCGTAGAGCCGGCCCTCGTCGACCCGTCCGGATCGTCGGCTCTCGACGTGGCAACACCGGCCAGCCGCGACATGCGCCTTGCCTATCTGCTTGCCGCGTTCGGCGCGCTCGTCGCGTGCTCGCAGGTCGGCGCGATCATCTTCCCGACGTTGATCAAGCGCAGCCCCTCGCTGCTCCTGCTGCTCTCCTCGCGGATGCGGCACCTCCTGTTCGCCGTCCCCGCCGGGATCAACCCGTTCGCGTACGCAATCGTCGGTTACATTCGGCTCTCCGCCGCTGCGTGGGTCTGCTACGCGCTCGGCTACTTCTACGGCGACCGCGGCGTCCTGTGGCTCGAGCGCCAGGTCCGGGGCGACACGCCGGCCACGTTCCGTTGGCTGCAGCGCGCCGCCGACCGGGGCGGACCTGCGCTGACCTTCTTCATGCCTGGCAGCAACATCGTGTGTGTCCTCGTCGGTCAACGAAAGATGACCCAGCGGCGCTTTGCGATCTGGTTGTCGGCAGGAATTGCGGTTCGGCTCGTCTGGTTGTGGATCGCCGCGAAGCTGTTCGACAGCGAACTGAAAACGATCCTGAGGTACATCGAGAAGTACCAATGGTGGCTCGTCGCCGCCTTCTTCGTCATCACGATCGTGCAGGGCGCGTACAAAACTGCCAAGAACGGTCCGCCTCCGCCGCGACCCTGAGATTGCTGCTATACAACAACGATGGCTGAAGTAACCCTGGGGGGAAACCCCGTCCATACCGTTGGCGCGCTGCCCGAAATCGGCACGAAGGCTCCCGACTTCGCACTCACCGGTACCAATCTCGGCGAGATCACACGCGACGAACTCGCCGGGAAGCGGGTCGTTCTGAACATCTTCCCGTCCGTCGATACGCCGACGTGTGCGCAGAGCGTGCGCCACTTCAACGAGTCTGCTGGCAGCCTCGAGAACACTGTCGTGCTGTGTATCAGCGCCGACCTGCCGTTCGCCCAGGGTCGCTTCTGCGGCGCCGAGGGCCTCACCAACGTCCAGACCGGCTCCACCTTTCGCAGCAATTTCGGTCAGCAATACGGAGTTGCGCTGGCAGACGGTCCGCTGAGTGGCCTGCTCACCCGCGCCGTCGTCGTCCTCGATGAATCCGGCACGGTCGTGCACACCGAACTCGTCTCCGAGATCGCCAACGAGCCCAACTACGACGCTGCACTCGGCGCACTCGGCTGACTTCGCCTGCCTGCGAATCGGGTTGGGACTGTCACCAGGTCACACCGATGTCGACGACGACATCGGTGGTCATACACGGCGGACCGAATTGGCTGGGGCCACCGACATCGTTGGCGAACTGGCTGCAGAGCGCGACGAACGCCCGCAGGGTCGGGAACAGCCGATTCACAGATCCATGTAGTGCTCGAGGCCGACCGTGAGACCCGGCGCATCAGCCACTCGTCGACAGGCAAGCAGGATGCCCGGCATGTAGCTGGAGTTGTCGTAGCTGTCCTGGCGGATGGTGAGACTCTGCCCGACCGTTCCGAGAATGACTTCCTGGTGAGCCTGCAGCCCACGCAAGCGCACGGAGTGGATGTGGATGCCGCCCGGTCCAACGCCACCTCGCGCTCCTGCGTAGACCTCGTACTTGGTCGGATCGGGTGCCCAATCCGACGATGCTGCGGCCATCCGCTTCGCGGTGGTCACCGCTGTGCCGGACGGGGCGTCAGCCTTTGTGTCGTGGTGGAGCTCGATGATCTCGGCCGACTCGAAGTAGGGCGCAGCGAGCTCGGCGAACCGCATCATCAACACCGCGCTGATCGAGAAGTTCGAGGCGATCAGGCAGTTGCTGGCGATGAACGCTGTGCGATACGCAGCCAGATCGGCTTCACTGAATCCCGTGGTGCCGATCACCCCGTGGATGCCGTTGGCGGCGAGCCATGGAATTGTCTGACGTGCCGCATCGACGCCGGTGAAGTCGATCACGACGCGCGCTCCGGCGGTCGAGAGAGCATCGAGCTGATCGGCGACGGTGACGCCACAGATCGTCTGGCCGGCGGCGCCCGGATCGATGGCGGCGACGAGTTCGAGTCCATCGGCTGCGACAACACCGGCACAGATCGTTCGACCCATCCGGCCGCCTGCGCCGACGACGCCGATCTCGATCACGTCATCACGCCGTCACGTCGGATGGCGCTCACGAGAACGTGCTCATGAGGCACGCAACCCCTGGGGCACTGCGTCGGCATCGATCGGACCGAGCGCAACGAGCGTCAACGGCTGGCTGAGAATCCGCTCGATGACTCGACGCGTATCGGCCTGCTGCACGGCCTCCCAACGGGCCACCTGTTCGGCCACCGGACGAACTTCGCCAGTCGTGATCAACAGCCCGGCCGAACGCGCCATCCGCGATCCGGTGTCTTCGAGGCCGAGTTCGAATGCCCCGGTCAGGTAGCCCTTGGCGATGTCCAGTTCGTCGTCGGTGATGCCTTCTTTGATGATCAGCTGCAGCTGCTCGTGGATCAGTTCCATCACCTCGGTCGCATGCGCCGGCTGCGTCCCGGCATAGATCGTGAACGCCCCGGCATCGGCATAGGACGACGCGCCGCTGTAGACGCTGTAGGCCAGACCGCGGCGTTCGCGGATCTCGTCGAACAGTCGGCTGGACAATCCGCCGCCGAACACATGGTTGACAACGTCGAGCGCTTCACGGTCGCTGTCGCTGCGCTTCAGACTCTGCATTCCGAGCACGATGTGAACCTGTTCGGTGTCGTCGTCGATGATCTCGCCACTCGTCGCCGAACCCGGATCGGTGCGAGGCACACGGCCATCACCTGTCGGCAGAGATCTGAACGCTTCTTCGATCTGTTCGAGCGTCGCGTCGTGATCGAGTGGGCCGCTGACGGCGACAACGGTGTTTCCTGCGCGGTAGTGCTGACCGAAGAACTCGCGCACATTCGCGGCGGTGATCGCTTCGACTGTCTCCACCTCGCCGGCGGTCTCCCAGCCGAGCGGGTGATCCGGGAACAGGTGACGCATGAAGGCCCGATGGGCGACGTCGTCGGGACTGTCGTCGTCCATCGCCAGCTCTTCGAGGATCACGTGACGCTCGTTGTCGACGTCCTCGTCACGCAACGCCGGCGATGTGAGCACATCGCCCAACAACCCGATCCCGAGAGCCTGATGGCGCGCCGGCAGCCGGCAGTAGTACGCCGTGTACTCCTTGGCCGTGAACGCGTTGATGTCGCCACCGACTCGATCGATCGTCTGGCTGATCTCGCGCGCTGAACGAGTATCGGACCCCTTGAACAAGAGGTGCTCGAGGAAGTGGCTGACGCCGGACAGTTCTTCGGGTTCGTCACGTGCGCCGACGCCGACCCAGGCTCCTGCCGAGATCGACAGCGCTCCCGGAATCCGCTCGGTGGCGACCGTCAGGCTGTTGGGGAGTTGGGTGATGCGGAGATCAGTGATTTGCCAACTCTACGACCCGTCACCGTCGTCCGACCCCGGTCCTGACGCGAACCTGGCGGCAGATCAGACCGATTCGGTCCGATCTGCCGCCAAGATCAGCGATTGCTCGCGGTTTGGTCAGCGGTGACGGCGAGGACTGCGGTCACGATCGCTGCGCGGCGGACGGTCGGGCTGGGGAGCCTCTCCGGCTGGACCGAGATCGCCGAACTCGGAGCTGAGCTCCTTGTCGAACGCATCTTCGAACGACACGGTGGCGACGCTGCTGTCGTTACTGGTCGACGGTGACTCGCGGCGCGGGCCACGGTCGCCACGGTCGTCACGGCGCGGGCCACGATCTCCGCGATCGCCGCGATCCGCACGGGGTGCGCGCTCGTCGCTGCTGCTACTCCCCGGCTCGGCCGGTGGGTTCGATGCCGGGCTGAGACTGACCTTGCCCTTGTCGTCGATCTCGTCGACGCGAACTTCGATCTCGTCGCCGAGGCTGAGCACGTCTTCCACAGCGTTGATGCGCTTGCCGTTGCCGAGCTTGGAGATGTGCACCAGGCCATCACGACCCGGGAGGATGTTCACGAACGCACCGAACTTGGTGATGTTCACGACGCGACCCATGTACACGCCACCGATGTCCGCCTTCGGCGGGTCGATGATGCTGAGGATGCGAGCCTTGGCCTCTTCGACACGGAAACCGTCGACGGAGCCGATCGAGACGATGCCGTGCACGCCGTCGTCGTCGACGCTGATGTCGGCGCCGGTCTCCTGCTGGATCGTGTTGATGACCTTGCCCTTCGGCCCGATGATCTCGCCGACCTTGTCGAGCGGAACCGTGAACGACACGATCTTCGGAGCGGTCTCGTTGACCGTCGAGCGGGGCTCGGCGATGCAGGCGTTCATGTTCTCGAGGATCGCGTCACGAGCTTCCTTGGCCTGCGCCAGGGCTGCGATCAACACGTCGGCGGGGATGCCGTCGATCTTGGTGTCGAGCTGCAGAGCAGTGATCGCGTCGGATGTACCGGCGACCTTGAAGTCCATGTCGCCGAACGCATCCTCGGCACCGAGGATGTCGGTGAGCGTGGTGTACTTGCCCTCGGCGAAGACGAGGCCCATGGCGATACCGGCGACGGGCGCCTTGATTGGCACACCGGCGTCCATCAGGGCCAGGCTGCCGGAGCAGACCGACGCCATCGAGGTGGAACCGTTCGAGGCCAACACTTCGGCCACGAGGCGAAGCGCATAGCTGAACTCTTCCTGACTCGGCAGCACGGGGATGAGGGCACGGGCGGCGAGCGCACCGTGACCGATCTCGCGACGCTTCGGCGTACCGACGCGACCTGTCTCACCGTTGGCCCAAGGGGCCATGTTGTAGTGGAACAGGAAGTACTTGTGGGTCTCGGGGTCGAGCGTGTCGAGCAACTGGTTCATGCGCGGCATGGCCAGGGTGGCGACGTTCATGACCTGGGTCTCGCCCCGCTGGAAGAGCCCGCTGCCATGCGCGGTCGGCAGGATGCCGATCTCGGACGACAACGGCCGCAGGTCGCGAGGACCACGGCCGTCGATACGCAGGCCTTCGTCGACGATTCGCTTGCGGACGAGCTTCTTGGTCAGGCTGCGAACAGCTTCTTTGACCTCGCGCTCACGTCCGGCGAACTCGGCACCGTCGCCGCAGAGTGCGGCAATGGCTTCGTCCTTGGCAGCGTCGGTGGCGGCATTGCGCTCGGCCTTGCCGCTGATCGTGATTGCGTGGCCGAGCGAGCCGGTGATGATTCCTTCGACGGCGGTGAAGATCTCCGGGGCGTAGTCGACCAGGACGCTGAACTTCAGCTGTGGGATCGGACCCTTGGCAGCGATCACGGCGGCGACGAGCTGGCTCTGCAGTTCGATCGACTCCTTGATCCACACCTTGCAGGCCTCGAGACCGCTGGCAAGAACTGCTTCGTCCACCTTCGGGGCGCCGTCGGCGTAGTAGGCGAAGCTCTTCGCTGTTCCGCCGGCCTCGACCATCATGATCGCGACATCGTCGTTGTCCAGCTTGCGGCCGGCGACGACGAGCTCGAACGTTGCGGCTTCACCCTCGGCATAGGTGGGGTGAGGAATCCACTCGCCATCTTGGCTGAAGGCGATGCGCACGGAACCGATCGGGCCGTCGAACGGGATGCCGCTGATCGCGAACGCTGCCGAAGCGGCGTTGATCGCGAGCACGTCATGCGGGTTCTCCTGGTCGGCCCCGAGGATGGTCAGCACGACTTGGGTCTCGTTGCGGAAGCCGTCGGGGAAGCACGGGCGCAGTGGGCGGTCGGTCAAGCGACAGGTGAGGATCGCCGCCTCGGTGGGGCGGCCTTCACGGCGGAAGAACGAACCGGGGATCTTGCCGGCGGCGTATGCACGCTCTTCGACATCGACGGTGAGTGGGAAGAAGTCCGTGCCTGGCTTGGCTTCTTTGGCTGCGTTTGCAGTTGCGAGAACAGTGGTGCGACCAATGCTGGCCAACACTGCGCCCTGGCTCTGCTGCGCGAGCTTGCCAGTTTCAAAGGACAGAGTTTTGTCAGTACCCGACACGGGCCCCGACACTCGAATGGCGTCAACCATCAGAGCTCCTTTCGTCCGGGCGCGCTTTGTCTCACGCCTCGGAATTTGGAGCGGAGGCCGGTTCCCAGTCGGCGGTGTCGGCATCGGAACCGCACGTCGCCCGATCAATTCCGGCAACCGAGCTCACAACCCCGGCAGAGGCGACTGACAACCGATCCGATTGTCCGCTCTGGTGGTTAGTTGGCCCGAGAACAACCCGGGACGAGAACAACCCTACCATCTCGTGCATTGCCGATGGCGTCACTGTCCTGGAGAGCTGGCCCGGGACGCGATGTCAGCTCGGTCCGGAGCGCGGAAGAGCAATGATCGCCTCGTGCTCCAAGGTCGCGACCGGTCGGCCGTCGATGTCGATTCGTACATCGAGCACCGCCCGCTCCCCGGACCGATCGAAGCGCTCGACGACCACTGCGTGCACCGTGGCCGTGGCCCCGGCGCGAGCGATGCCATGATGCCGGATGATGCTGCGGGTGTGTATCCACGCGCCGCGCGCGACGTCGACATGGACAATGTGGTTGGCCAGGGCCGGCCACACCGCAGGGTGGACGAGGCCGAGGCGGACGAAGACGTCGAGGTCGTCTCCGGCGCGAACTCCGTACTCGGCCCCCAGCTCTCCGTCCAGTGCGATCTGACGTGTGCGTAACACCTCGCCCGACCGCATCGAGGGCGGCGCTCCTGAATCTCGGACGGCGCGAAACGTAGCCAGCGGCAAGTCATCGCCGACGCGGGCGTCGATCATGACATCCCCATCGACCGACGCCGGAACGAGGTCGAGAGGGTCATCTTGGAATACCGGTGAGCGGAACCGGACCTCGCCTCCGCCGCTCGCCAACCAGTCCTCACCCCAAGCCACGACAACAGGGTGAGTGAGATACGCGTACGTGGTGACGCCGGCGACGAGGGCACGAGCAAAGCCGGCGGCCTGCGCCCCGGAATCAGTGTGGATCGGGTTCCGGGCGTGCTCGGGCAGGTTCTGGGCCACGATCGACCACGGCACGGGTGTGGTCAGCAACGGCACGTTCGCTCAGGGCGCGCTGGGCGTGACGTCGGGCGCTGCATCGGGCACTGCCAGGTGTGCGGGGTCGGCGGACGGCTCGACCTCGTCCGACCAACGGGCGCGAGTTGGTTCTGCGTCGCCCCCGAACGCAGCCGCCATCCGGTCCAGACTGAACGGATCCATGTTCGTGTACAGCAGTTCGGCACCGACGAATCGTTTGGCCTCGGTGACGAGCGCATCCACGTTCACGTCGGTGAGCAGCAGCACCACGACGGTGCGTCCAGGTTGGACGGCATCGCGGAACCATTGCACCCACGCGTCGGGAACGCCGAGGTCGATTGCCTTCGCGGCAACTGCTCCGGCACCGGCACCGATCACACCACCGGCAATCCAGCCGACAGGGCCCGCCAGCAGCAGGCCGAGCAAGCCGGTCCACATCGCACCGGACAGTGCAGCCTTGCCCGGTGACGGATCGATCGTCTCGACGACTCGGGTATGTCCGTCGGCGTTCTTGGCCACGAGAACGGCGTCGTGGACCTGCAGCGATTTCTTGGCGGCGAGACCTGACGCGGCGGTCAGGAACTCTTGGGCACGAAAAGTGTCGTCGAAGGACACCCCGACGAGCGTCTGCGGCTTGTCATCGATGTTGGTGCGCGGGTGCATAGAAGGCAAAGTACCCCTGATCCCGCACAATCACACTGCGCCGGGCGTGACACTCGCGCAGGATTCGCCGCGAACGGCTACTTCTTGCTGTCAGCGACGCAGGCCGAGCTTGGCGATGATGTCGCGGTATCGCTGCACATCGCGGTTGCGCACGTAGTCCAACATGCTGCGGCGCTGACCAACGAGCATCAGCAGACCACGACGGCTGTGGTGGTCCTTCTTGTGCATCTTGAGATGCTCGGTGAGGTGGTTGATACGTGCTGTGAGCAGCGCGACCTGGACCTCGGGTGAGCCCGTATCTGTTTCGTGGAGCTTGTGCTCCCCGATGACGTCTTGCTTCGACATGTCTGCCTTCCAAAAGGAGGTCGCCGCGAACCAGCGGTTCGACAGCATCACGTGAGCGCACTCGAAAGAGCCCCCGACGGACCTGGCAATGCTAAAGGCCGAATCGGCAACTCCCAACCGCGGCCGAGAGGTATGGGCCACGACGTT
The DNA here is from genome assembly GCA_043747765.1 of Actinomycetota bacterium. Classification (GTDB taxonomy): domain Bacteria; phylum Actinomycetota; class Acidimicrobiia; order Acidimicrobiales; family Ilumatobacteraceae; genus WLMZ01. The sequence continues at coordinate 7,890 of JAYTOM010000437.1, read as the reverse complement.
CGATGCCAGCGGCTACCGTCCAGTTCCATGGCAGCTGCACTTGCTTTCACGGACTGGTATTGGGGGGCGCGCGGTGGGTTCTTCATCGTCTTCGCGTTGGTCAGCTTGATCACTCGCCTCGCCGCCCGTGGCCGACGATCCGCAACGTCGAGGACGCCGCAATATGCGCAACCACCGTTCACTCAACCGCCACTGGAGCAGTCCCGAATCGCGCGACCGAGCTCGCCGCTGGATGGTCCACGATCCAACCCGCAGAACCCGTTTCCCGCCGCACCGTCGGATCGGCCGCGCAGCACTCCCCTCCCGGACACGTTCGGAGACTGAGTCGTTCCCCACGATAAGTTCGAGCCGGTGACCGGCCTTCCCGAACTCCGCCAGCGGATCGACGAGCTCGACCGACGATTGGTCGACGTGTTGGCCGCCCGCCTCGCCATCTGCGAAGAGGTCGCCAGGCTCAAGGAGTCGACCGACACCCCCGTCATCCAACCAGCTCGCGTGCGCGACGTGATCACCAGTCGTCGCCAATTGGCGATCGACGCAGGGGTCGATCCGGACTTCGCCGAGCAGGTGTTCCGGGTGTTGCTGGCAGAGACCCACCGGATCGAGGTCGCCGGCACACGGCCTGACGCTGCGCCCGACAAAGCGGCTGCGCCGGAGAGCGCCCGCTCAGCGCTCGACACGGTAGCCACACGCGTGGATCACATCGTCATCGCTGTGCACGATCTCGCTGCGGCGCTGTCCACGTTCACCGATCATCTCGGCTTCCATCGCGTTCCTCTCGCTGGCGGAGACACAGAGGGCATCCAAGCCGTCGCCGCTGGAGGCGTCACGATGGTCCTCGTCGGTCCGGCCGCCAGCGCCGACGTCGCCGAATACCTGCAGCATCACGGCAGCGGAATCCAACACATCGCGATCGACGTGCTCAATGCCGGATACGCACGGGCAGCGCTCACCGCAGTCGATGCCCCACTGCTCACCGAAGTTGTCGTCGACAGCAACGGTCACGAACAGTTCTTCACTGTGCATGATCCCACGATCGGTCTGCAACTGGGGTTCATTTCACGGACGGGTCACCGTGTCGGAATCGGTGGCGCGAATGTCCTGGCCCTGTTCGCGGCTGTCTCGAAACGACCTGACGCTCCTTAACGCGAGCGTCACGTCACCGTAAAACTCGTCGTATACGCTCCGCGCAATGTCCAACCTGCGCGCCGCCGTTCTCGGCGCCGTTTGCGCACTCTCGATTGTGGGATGCTCCAGTGATTCCACCACGAAGGCAACAGCGTCCGATGTCGGTACCGGCGTCGCAGCAGGCAAGCCGTTTCCTGCAGATCGATGCGCTGCGAACAGAGCCGCAGGCACCATCACCTATCTGTCTGGTTACGACTTCGCAGCGTCGGCAAGCATCGTCGATGTGTTGGTCGCCAAGCAGAAGGGCTATTACGCCGCACTGTGTCTCGACGTTGATGTGGTGGCGGGAATCTTCGCCGACAACTATCAGAAGATCGCCGACAACACCGCACAGTTCGCGAGCGCCGGCTCGTTCAGCGGGCTCGTCGAATACGCTCAACGCGCACCCTCATCTGGTCTCGTTGCTCTCTCGGTGGAGGGCCGATCGGCAATCGACGCCCTCATCGTCAAGAAGAGCCCATCGACCACGCTGGCCAGTCTGAAGGGCGCCAGCATCGGCGTCAAACGAGAGATGCCGCCCAGCGTGCGAGCAATGCTGGCCCAAGCCGGTCTGAACGAATCCGCCGACTACACCATCGTGCCGATCGAAGGATTCGATCCCGCTGCGCAGATCGCACTCCCGAACATCACCGGCTTCACGGCGTTCAAGAGCAATGAACCGGGTGAACTGAATCGGGCTGGGATCCCGTTCACCGAGTTCGATCCGGCCGCCGAGAGGATTCCCGGGAGTTTCGGCGTTCTGTACACGAACGGCACCTTCATGCGCGCTCATCCAACCGCCGCCACCGACTTCATGCGGGCCACCATGAAGGGCTTGATCGACGCCGTCAACGATCCTGCGGCAGCGTCGATGGTGGCCGTCGATTTCATCGACAACAATGGCAATCCGAATGGTCTCTCGCCCGATGGCGAGGCGTTCCGCTGGCAGACCGAGTCCAACATCGTCGCCGACCGCACGATCACCAAAGACGCGCTCGGGATGCCGGAGCCGAACATGCTGCGCGCCGAAGTTGCGATGTACGCAGCGGTCGGACTGTTCGGCGGCAAGCCACCTGACATCTCGCGAATGTTCGACACATCCGTCTTGAAGACGATTTATGACATTTCTGGAACGGTCATTTGGCCGTCGAAGTGACGTGCCCTGTTCTGGATCGGGGGCTCCGTCAGAAGTAGATGATCGTCTCGGCCTTGGCTTCGGCCGCGTCCAGATCGTCGGTGTACGCGCCTGTCGAGAGGTACTTCCAGCCGTTGTCGCAGACGATGAACACGATCACGCCTTCGTCGATCTGTTCGGCTACCTTTGCCGCCCCGGCCATCGCCGCGCCAGCTGAGATTCCGGCGAACACGCCGCACTCGGCGACGAGTCGACGCATCCATTCGAGGCTCTCACGCGGCCGAACGACGCGTTTGCGGTCGAGGATCTCGAATCCGTTCCACTGTTCGAACACCGGCGGGATATAGCCGTCCTCCAGGTTGCGCAGCCCTTCGACGCGCTCTCCGATCGGAGGCTCGATAGCGATGACCTTGATGTCCGGATTCTGTTCTTTGAGGTACCGGCCGGTCCCCATCAGGGTTCCACTGGTTCCGAGGCCGGCGACGAAGTGGGTGATCTCGGGAACGTCTCGGAATATCTCGGGGCCGGTTCCTTCGTAGTGGGCCTGCGGGTTGGCGTCGTTGCCGTATTGGTAGAGGAAGCAGTACTCGGGGTGGGCTGCGGCCATCTCCTGGGCACGTCGAACGGCGCCGTTGCTGCCCTCCGGCCCCGGGGTGAGAATGATCTCGGCGCCGAAGACAGCCAGCATCTGACGACGCTCGGTGCTGACGCTCTCCGGCATCAGGATCTTGATCGGATAGCCCTTGATCTTGGCGATCGCCGCGAGGGCGATCCCGGTGTTGCCGGACGAAGGCTCGAGGATCGTCTGACCGGGTTGCAGGCGTCCGTCTTTTTCTGCCTGCTCAATCATTGCCTTGGCGATCCGGTCCTTCACCGAGCCGAACGGGTTCTGTCCTTCGAGCTTCGCGTAGATCCGTACCCGAGGGTTCGGTGACAGGTTGCTGACATCGATCATCGGTGTGTTGCCGATCATTTCGTACACGTTGCTGAATGGCACCACGACGTCCTCCGCAGGCGAGATCAATTCCCGATGTTTCTCATCGGGATTGTATCGACGGCTGAGATTGGCGAGCTCACTCGTTCCAGTATTCGCGCCGCTCGGTGTCGGAGTCTTCCTTGCCAGTCTGCAATCGGTAGCCCGGGCTACCCGCTTCGATCCACTCGCCGACAAACGCAAAGAACTCGTTGCCGAACGGGTCGACGTCGTTCATCGGCATGTTGCCGCGTCTGATCACCCAGTCGTTCGGTGCCAGATCGGCCGCTGCGGCGAGATGAGCCCTGGCACCCTCGACATCGCCACGATCATGCAGGACCACGGCGATGCGACGGTGGAGACGGGCCTCTTGCAATTCGGGCGACGGTCGTTCCATCAGCTCGGCCACTGAGGCATCGTCGAGGTCGCGCTCGCCATCGATCACCCATTTGCGGAGATGGTCATGATGAACGGACGAGTCGACGTGAGCGAACGCACGGAACCGGTCATCGCCCATTGCGGTGTCTGCCGGCCGCACGATGCGACTGTCCTCGTCGATCCACACGGTGGCCGGAACGTTGACGATGCCGTAGCGCTCGGCAACGGCATAGTCACGGTCGACAGCGTAGATCAGGCCAGGCGCGGCATCTGTCCATTCGCGGAGTGCCTCGACATCGCTGTCGATGGCCACGGCGATGATGGTCAGGCCGTGCGGGCCGAGTTCTTCCTGAAGCGTCTGCCACACGGGCAGCTCATACCGACAGCCTCACCAACTGGACCAGGCCAGGAGCAACACCTTACGCCGATCGAAATCGTGCAGATTGACGGGGCGACCCTGCGTGTCATCGAGCGTGAAGTCGGGCGCCTGTAGGCTCGTCATCTCGTCGGCCCGGGTCGTGGCCGAAGCGCCGAGCGCCGCAATGCCCCTCGCGACGTCCACCACGACGCTGCGACCAATCACGGGAGCGGCGCCGAACAGGTCGACCAACCCATCAGCAAGCACCGTGTCGCGCTGATAGATCGGCGCACAGACCTCACCGCGACACATGCCTTCGGGTTTCAACGTCCAGCCGGTCAACGATTCGAACGCCTCTGGCTGCATCAGCCAACGGTCACCTGATGCAACGTCGACATCGACGTGATCCATCACACCGCTCGCCGTGTCGTTGATGACTGTCGCCATGATCTCGCTCCCCTGATCCGGTCAGCCGACCGCGATTGCTTCCTCGGTGATGGTGCCGTCGACCAGAAGATAGCTGCGCGCCTCGGGAGACTCGCGCTTCAAGCTGACGATCACATAGTGCCACGTCGGGTCCGGTGCCTGGTTCACATCGGTGACGCTCGGATAGGGCTCGGTGTGGGTGTGACTGTGCATCACACCGATCACCTCCATGTCGTCTTGCTCTGCCTCGCGCTCGGCACGCATCAGGGCCTTCGGGGCGACGCTGTACACCTTCGCCGAGTGCGTGACGTTCTCACAGGGGACGAATCTCGCGACGGAGCCCCTCGCCAGATGACCGACGAGGAGCCCGCACGCTTCTTCTGGATAACAGTCGTAGGCGTGGGCGATCAGCTCGGCATACGCAGCGCGGGAGACGGCCAACATCGAGCGCACGCTATCGGTGCGCCCGATGTCGTGGCGGTATGGTGAACGTTCCCGTCAGGGACCCTCATCATGGCCACACGAATCGAAGCTCAGAAATACATCGCCAGCAACCGCAAAGCGCGCTTCGACTACTCGATCCTCGATGTTTTCGAGGCCGGGATCGTGCTACAGGGCAGCGAGGTCAAAGTCCTCCGGCTTGGCCACCTGCAGATTGCCGACGCGTACGCTCGTGTGTTGAACGGCGCAGTGTGGCTCGACGGTGTGCACATCCCGCCGTACCTGTTCGCTCACGGCGTCGGGGCCCACAATCCCGACCGGCCGAGAAAGCTGCTGTTGCACGCAGAGGAGATCGGGCGGATCGCCGCTCGCGTCCAGCAGGAGCGCTTGTCGCTCGTTCCATTGAGCTTCTACTTCAAACACGGTCGGGTCAAGGTCGAACTGGCGTTGGCCGTCGGCCGGCGTAAGGGCGACAAGCGCAACGCAATGGCTGAACGTGACACGCAACGCGAGATGCAACGTGCGCTCGGCCGCCAGCGCAAGGGCAGAGACGACTGATCGCGCGAATACAGCGGTCCGACGAACACCGGATCGTTCCGTGGGCAAACGGTCTCGGCATCACCGCCGATGTCTTCCTCTGGCCAGCCGACACGTCTGGTTGGACGTGGCGGCTGAGCCTCGCAGATGTCCCCGACGACGTGCCGTTCTCGGTCATGCCCGGCATCGACCGCCACATCGTCGTCGCTCGAGGTGCCGGCATGGCGTTGACCATCAATGGGGGCTCGGAGCATCGCATGGACTGCTCGTCGCCCCCTCTTTCGTTCGATGGCGAATCGACGACCGCCTGTCGTCTGCTCGATGGTCCGGTCGCGGATCTGAACCTGATGGTGCGACGCGATGCGGCTGTGGGATCGGTCCGGACGATCCGGTTGCGGACGGGACACGAGGCGTCGCTCACCGCCGACGACGTCGCTCTGGTCGTTCTCGACGGGATCATGGTTGGATTCGACTCTCGACTGAACGTGTTCGATGCCGTGCTGTTCGATTCGTCCGGCAGCCGTGAGAGCATCGTGGCGGACAGCGACGCGACAGTGGCGATTGTTTCCATTCGCCTTGACTGACCCAACCGCCCGGTAGATCGGTGTCTCGCCCTTGTCACAGTCGCGCGTCGATCGTGATCTGGAACCGCTGCAGTTCCACGATCTCACCGGTACGTGGGTGAGTGGCATTGATCAGCACGTTGCGCTCGCCGCTACGAGTGTCGACGAGCGCGGACGGGACGAGGTATGCGAGTGACGCCGATGAGCGGAACCAACGGTCGCCGAGGCTTCGAGTCAGCTTTTCGTCGGATCGCCACGCCCGCGGCATCCGTCGGTTGGTCACGTCGTCGATCGATGTGTCGGGAATTTCCACTTCGATCGCCGTGTACCCCACTCGGGCACCCAACAGATGCACGGCAAGCTCGAGTGTCGCCAATGCCAGCGAATCGGCGGTGTAGACGACTCGGACGCCACGCGAGTTCCACCGCCCTGAATATCGGGCGGCACCCTCGCCGTCGAACGCAGTCTCGGCGAAGGGCTGGCCAACGAGCCGCCAAACGCGCATTCAGCTGTACACGCCGTGTTCGAGCCGGCCGAGAAGATCGAAAACTCTCTCGGCTCCTGTTTCCGTGCCAGCGACCTCGAAGGGCGTGCGTCCGGCCAAGCCCCGGTTGGCGAGCGTCATCCAGGTCTTCGCCTCAGCGGACCCACCGAGCACGTTTCGCGCCCGCCGGATGAGCCGGCCGAGGCGGGCAACCCGGTCGCTCTCGAGCATGTCGAAGCGCCCGCTCTGCTTGCGCCTGGCCCAGGTTCGGGCCGAGATCTGCAGCCACTCCAGCAACGCTGGCGTGCCGATACCGAGTTCCGCCGTGAGCTGAGCGACCACGGTGACGGAAATGCCCCGACGCACCTGCGCCTCGGTGAGATCGAACGGGGAGACCAATGCCATATGGCAGATCCTACTCCGCCAGGTGGCCCAAGGGGTTCCAACCGCATTGCGCTATTGCGCCGGTTCAGACCATGGGTCGGTATAGTCATTTGGATAAATATCAAACAGCGGGGCTGACAGGTTTCGACGTCAGTGTTGTTGGGCGATCATGCGACCCGAGTTGCTCAGACTCGTTAAACGGGGCAAAAAACAGAATTGCCAACGAGCAGTTCGCTCTCGCCGCCTGATCTTCAGGTGAGCGAAGAGACATCGTGAGCAGAAATGCCGCACGGGGCCAATCCATCGCAGCCCGGCAACAGAAGCGAAGGATGACGGTGGAAAAGACCACTGACTGCAAGAAAGTTTGCTGACGATTCGGAAAGACGATTCGCGGGCCACCAAGCCAGAGTGATCTGACCTGATGGCCGTCCGACCCGCCGGTGTTGCTGCGTCAGCCATACAGCGGGAATGGTCGTATCAGGGTCGTTCATCGCCTGATGGACGGGGGTTCGATTCCCCCCAGCTCCACCAACACATATTCCCTGACCAGGGGATATGTGTATAGATCGACGGGACGAAACCCCCCAGCCCAAAGAGGGAGACGCCGCAGGTCAACCGTGTCCGAAGGCTCCAGGGGTGAGGTGGTTTCTACCGGATCTCTACCGTTCGAATCATCGCCCGGCCACGATCGCAGCTCAAAGGGCCCTTGCGGGGCGTTTCTAGTAGGCGTATGCCACGCTTGCAGGTGTATCTCCCAGAGGATCTCTACGACGAGCTGAAGCGCCGCGATCTGCCAGCCTCAGAACTACTCCAGGTCGCGGTGCGCGCCGAACTCGAACGTCGTGACGTCCTTGAAGCGACCGACGACTACCTCACCGAACTCGCTGCTGAAGTCGGCGAACCGACCGCACGTCAACAATCCCGCGCCGACGCGATCGTGCGACACATCCGCGATCGTCAACTCCACCAAACCGGCTGAACCGTGCTGATCATCGACAGCGGAGGCGTCAGCCGCCTCGCCGAACGCTCGGCACGGGCGCTCGC
>JAYTOM010000436.1:0-8216 GCA_043747765.1 Actinomycetota bacterium | reverse complement strand
CCGGAAGGCTGCTCGCGGATCCTTGACGCACAGCTTGACCAAGGCCGCCGTGTCCCAATTGACCCGGTTGATGGCGGCCGAGCTGTCACCACGGGTGCGTGTCAATGCCGTGTTGCCAGGAGCGATCGAGACCGCGGCGTTAAGGAACTACGTGGGGGCCGATGTCCGTGCGGACATGGCTCGGCGCACCCGAATGCGTCGCAACGGCACGCCGCTCGACATCGCCCTCGCCGTCCTGTTCCTCGTCTCGGACGCGTCATCGTGGATCACGGGTCAGCTGCTGGACGTGGACGGACTCGCGCCGGACGATCTGGTGCCGAGGGAGATCCCCGATCTCTGACATCGTGATGCGGCGACAACCCTCGAGTTCTGACGGCTCGGTGTCGTGGGCTGCAGCGTGGTCACCAGTGGTCGTCGTCGTGTTCGTGTTCTGGTTGTTGGAGTGGCGCGATTTCGGTTCTGTCGGGCCGGTATGTGCGGATCCGGCCGTGTTCGTCGATCCGTGACCGGAACCGGTGATCATGTTTCCACTGGTTGTGCCTGTCGCATCCGGGGACACCGTTGCCGACATCGGTGAGACCACCGGGTTCGGTCCAACCAATCACATGGTCCATCTCACACGCACAGCCGGCACGCCGCATTCGGGATGAAAACTACGTTCCCGCACGGTCTGCAACACATCACGCAACGCACCGGTGAAGAACCGTTGCCGGCGACCGGCGTGCACCATGATCCCGGCCGGATCGACCACCGATCTGTCGGACCCTCCCGTTGATCGCCGCCGCCACGATCACCCGCGGATCCATGGCGACACCGCTCGTGGTCTGTGACCGACAGTTCCGCAACAGTTCGATCCACTCCTGCATCGTCATGCCTCCACCGCCAGGCCCAGCACGACCAGCAGCATCATCAGTACGCCGCAACAACACCATCGGCGCGTTCTCACCACAGCGCTCACGCAACTCGGCCACATCCGCCGCGAACTCGACCTGCACGAACGCATCCAACACAGCGATCATCGCCGCACCCGCCGCACCCGCCGGGACCCCACCACGAGCACGCAACAAGAACTCGGCCCCAACGAACCCTGACGTCACGTTCCTGGCCTCGCGCGCGTCGACATGGTCACGATGGTTCCATCCGGATCGGTCAACACCCGGAACCGCTCGCACACCTGTTCGAAATCGTCGAACGGCAACATCCGCGCGAATTACGACAACACGTACTGGCCCTACCCCTCCAGCGCGAGACGACAACGCTTGTTCGCGAACAGACCACGGACCTCTCGTACCTGGCTCTCACCGAGCTCTCCATCGGACAACCGGCCCGCCCACTCCGGCAACCATCGAGCATCCGCGCCGTCGACACCATGGCGTCGGCGGCGACGTGCTCCGCGAAACGGCTTCTACGACTGCAGGTCGAGCACCGAATCGGCCAAGCGGTTGAGATCGTCGCGCCATGCCGACGCCGAGCCAACCGGGCGAATGACGAACTTCGACAGGCCGCGATCGACGAGTTGCCCGACGAGATCACGCAGCTGCGCACCACCGACCGGGAAGATCTGTTCGACCGGCGCGTCTGGCCGTCGGGCCCGCATCGCGGTAACGGCGCTCGGATCCGGTTCAACCGTTGCATAGGGGATGCTCAGGCCATGGTGCTCGGGATCGACGGAACGGCCGGCCTCACCGGCTGCAGCAGCGATCTGGGCAACGGCGATGCCGGCTTCTTCGGGTGTGATCGCCGCACCGAGCCATCCATCGGCGAGTCGGCCAGCCCTGCGCAGCGCGAGAGGGCCGATGCCGCCGAGCCAGATCTCGAGCGGATCCTGACGCGGCAACGGCCGAACGATGACGTCGGCGAAGTCGTAGCGGTTCTCGTGATGGTCGACAGGCGCGCCGCTCCACCACTGGCGGAGCAGGGGAATGATGTCGTCGATGAAACGGCCCCGCTTGGCATCGCCGATTCCGCGCGCTCCCCGCTCGCCGGGCTGATCGAGCCCCGGCACCAGGCTGATCAGCAGACGGCCGCTGCTCAGTCGATCGAGCTGGGCAAGTTGCTTGGCGAGCAGCATCGGGTTGCGTCCGATCGGGACCAGGTTCGCTCCGAGCTTCAACCTCTTCGTGCGGCCCGCTGCGAAAGCGAGTCCGACGAGGGGGTCGACCGGCGCGCCCATCGGTATGTCGGACAGCCAGATGGTGTCGAAGCCGAGCGATTCCAAGGCGTCGATGAATTCGGGCAGCACGTCGCCGTCCCACATCTCGATTCCTGGCGATACAGCGAACCGGACCTTCACGACTCCCAGCATGTCGTGATCCGGATCGTTGCGGCGATCAACTTGGCCAGTTGGAGGTCCAGCTGCTCTGTTCGATCAACTCGACACTGCGCCATCCGGCGGCGGTACGGATCATGCGGTGGTGGTAGCTGCCACCGCAGAAGCTCGGCCCGTCGAAGCCGGGGAACTGCATCGGATTGTGGAACATCGCCCGCACCTGCGCTGCATCGCCGTTGATCTCGCACTCGATGTTGGTGATCGCATGTTGGCTCATCGGGAAGATGGTGAAGGTCTGCTCCAACCAGTCGCCGATGTCGTTGCGATGACCGTCGATGCCGCCCGCAGAGCGATAGTCGATGTACGCCCCCTCCTCGAACACGGATCGCCACAGGTCCCAATCCCTGGTGTCGAGGCCGCGCGCATAGCGCGCGAGCAGTTCAGCTATCTCGAGTCGGTCGGCGATTCCCTGGAGGTCCACTGCAGAATCTTCGTCGCATTCGTGACGGAACCCCGAACCCGGCGGCACGTCAGGCGGCGAATCGCCCAGAACCGCCTCACGGGGCGCTGATGAGCGCGCAGGTCGCCAAGAGTCGACCCGCGGGGCACTTGTGAGCAGGAGATGGAGCGGATTGGCTCAGTGACATTGGTCGACGTCGCCGGTGGCGGCAGCAACCGTGAACGACGCATCGAGGACGATGGTTCCTGGAGCTTTGACGTCGACTTCCAGCCACCCGTCGGGACCCTGCCGCGTGCAGGCCGATCCGCTGGTGATGTGGAACCACTTGCTGTACCGGTAGCGAACAGTCGCCGGGCCGGTTTTGGTCGCGACCATCGTCAGGGTCTCGGCGCCGACGTCGGTGATGGTCGCCCCGTTCCCGGCCAGGGGCTCGGCGTTGGCGACCCGATACACCTTCCACTCTGGTATCGACCAGACAAGGTGCAGGTAGCCGGGGGCGGCCTCGACGACGGTCTGCTCGTTCTGCGAGGAGGCCTGTACGTTCGACGACGGCAACGCTACAAACGTGACCGCGTTGCGGAGCAGCCAACTGTGATACGACTCAGCGGTGAGGTTGTCGTAGAACTCGGGGTTGAACTTTCGATCGAGTTGAGCTTCCCAGCCTCTGGCGATTTCGATCTTCAGGGCCAGTTCGTCAGCCTGGCGGAACGATTCCGTCGGGACCACCTCGACCCGGTGAACGCCACCTGGTTGGGCGAGAACGAAGCTGGCCAATGGCTCGTAGTACTTGGGATTGGCCGACGCAGCGGCTGGTTCGAGACCGAGCTTGACGTACGACCATCCCCAGATCAACGAGAACGCCACGAATGCAGGCAAGAGCGTGCGCCGGTACCGCTGGAACGTCAGAACTGCCGCAGGTGCAGCCGCGAGCCATCCGAGACGGACGATGTTCGCGCCGAGCGGTGAGGGAACGAGGAAGGCTGCGCTGGCAACGAGAGCGTAGACGAGGACCAAGGCTCGAACCGTGGCGATACGGCGTCCGAACCAGCCGATCACGGCCAGCACGAGGCCGAGCATCAGATAGCTACCGCCGGGAAAGGGGTACCACCCGCCCTCCGGGAACAAGATTCCGACGGCCGCCGGCGGCACGAGTGCTGCGCCACCGACGAGCAGGATCGAACGCCTCGGGAATGTGTGGGCTGCCCAACATGCGCTGAGCACGATTGCCAGAAACAGTGCACCGACGGGAGACGACAGTCCGCACAGTGCGCCAGCGACCATGGCGGTACGGGGACGGTGGTGTTGCAGCAAAAGCACGCAGATCGCTCCGAAGGCGACTGCCGGTCCGAACGTGAGTCGACCACCCCACAGGCTCAGTCCGCACCCTGCGGAGAACAACATCGTCGCAATGGTCGGTGATAACAGACCGACTCGCGCGGTCATGTGATGGGCGATGATCTCACCGAAGGACCATGCGGCCAGCACCATCGATGCGATTGCCACGGGAGTGACGCCGAGCAGCGCGCTGAGCATCGGTGAGACCAACCCGTAGCCGGGAAGTGGATGGCCGGCGAACCAGTGGAGGTTCCAGACGTAGACGTGATCCCTGAACAGACGAGCCCGGAAATCGCCGCTGGCGAAGTCCTTCGAGGCGGGCTGCAGGATCAGGTACGCCGCCGAGATGATGATCGCCGGCGCGATACCGATCAGTCGCCGAAGACGCATCGAGGGATCAGCTGTCAAGGACGCTGCCTGCTGGGACGAGGCCGGAGTCGAAGAATCCGAAGAACTCTTTGGTCGATCCGGTGAGGTATCGGGTGGGGTCACCACCCATTCTCCGGTCGATGAAGTGACCGGCGACGGTTCCGTCGCTGCCTGTGGTGAACGTGAAAAAGACCGGCCACGTGCCATTGATGTCCATTTGGATTGCCTTGACACAGCCGAGCGCAATCAGCGATTCGGCGAGTTGGGTAGCGTCCACATTGCCCACGAGCGTATAGGCAATGCGTCCGTCAACGAGTTCGCACACCGCCGACCGTGGAACGTACACCTTGTTTCCGTAGTCGGCGCCCCACCAGACGCCCTCGTCGATGCCCCGCTGCACCTGTGATTGGCCGCGATCGACGATCAGGACGAGGTCTTGGCGAAGGCTGACCCACGACCCGTCATCGAACAGGTCGCGTCCGAGTTGCCCGACAGCGATCCGTCCGTCGGTTCCGACCGCAAGGGTGGCGTCGCCGACGCGAAGTGGTTTCACCGTGACGCCCTCGGTCTTGTATCCACCCTTGATGTGCTCGAAGCGGAAGCCACCGTTCATCGCCGCGAGTAGCGCCGGTTGCAGTGATGCGGGCACCCGGTTTCCGCGCTTCCAGGTGCCGCCCGGTTGTTCGGCGCCGTTGAACAACCCGGCGCGCAGATGTGTCTGATCGATCACGACCATTGATGCGACGACGCCTCCAGCTGACGCCAGCGGCCGGATGCTGGTGGCCCACATCGCGTCCTGGCCACCGGCGCGGGCGATGGGTGACCATTGTCCCTCGCCCGCCAGTGCGGGAGCGAACAGGGGCATCAACGGCGACGGGGCGAGGACCGGTTTGCTCGCGCTCGGCACGGTTCCGGTCGCTGCCGGCGCTGCAGCCGGCGCCGCTACCGGCGCTGCTACCGGCGCTGCTTGTGATGGCGTACTCGACGGTCGGCGGACGGCGGGCGTGGAGAGGGCGAGTTGCTGCGCAGGAGCCTTCGACGGCGGGGTGCTGTACAGGTGGGTTTCGAGGAGGTCGATGACACTTCCGAGGTAGTTGTCGCGTCCCCATGTCGCGACACGCTCCGAGAACGTGTCGCCGTTGGCGTGGCCGACGTAGCGGGTGAACGAGACCATGGTCCAGACCAACATCACAGCGGCGATGATCTTGGTCAGTCTCCACAGATCGTGGAACTGTTGTTGCCGAACGGTCCTGACCTGATCCGCGAGTCGGGTCCTGCGTGTCGTCCACATCGCCGCCAGCTCCGCTCGCCGACGAACGACCGGGGCGGCGACGCCCGCCAGTGCGATCAGTGCGAGAACGAAGATCCAGCTGCCACCCATCGCCTTCACCGCGAGCACGCCCGCAAGAGCGAACACGAGCTCGGCGGCCGGGGCCACTCGCGTCATCGGCCGACGATCGGTTTCCGGGCCAGCACCGCGATGAAATCGCGTGCGTCCGGACTGAGATACCTGGACGCCGGCTTGGACATGCCGTCCAACAGCTTGGTCCCCGATATTGCACCGGAGGCGTCGTGGTGAAAGACGTTGAAGCTGACCCACGCGTGGTTGATGTCCAGTTCCATTGCGCGCACCGCCCCCGCCCGCTGTAGCAGCGCAGCGAGAGTAGCCACACTCAATCCTTCGGATGCGACGTAGAGGATTCGCCCTTTTGCATCGACACCCACACCTGATCTCCACACGAAGAGCTCGTTGCCGACGGTGTGTCCCCAGCGTTCCCCGGCGTTGTTGTCGAGGCCGGAAACGAGCTGGCCCCCGTCGACGATCAGGTCGAGGTTCTGACGCACGGCGGTCGGTTTCTTTGCGGCCGCTGACGCATCCCAATGCACCACGTCGAGGCTGCCGCTCGCGTCGATCACGAGCGAGGCAGCGCCCTGGCGAAGCGGAGCGGCCGTCTGCGCTTCCTCCATGTACCCGCCTCGCGAGTCGGCGATCCGGAATCCGGAGTTGAAAGCGGCCAACAGCCGTGGAAGGTCTCCCGCCGCGACGGCCATGCCGCTCGGCCACGGGCCGTGCCCCGGCTCGCCGCTCCCCGGGACCAGCTGGAACGAAGCTGCTGTCTGGTCGATCCGCACGACCGCTGCCAGCACGGTGCCGTGCACCTGGTCGGGTCGGAGGTAGGCGACCTGCATCGCAGCCGAACCGTTCGCAGCGTCACCGTACGGTTGCCAGACACCCTCCCCCTTCAAGGGTTGACCGGCGAGGGGAACGATGCGATCGAGGGCGGTTCCCTGCGCCCCTGGGACTGGGGTCGTGGTGGTCGCGTTGGAAACCGCGGCGGGCAGCCCATTGGCCAACGTTCCACCCCTCGGCGGTTGGTTGTGCGAGTAGTAGAGCCGCTCGATCCACGAGACGGTATCGCCGTAGTGATGACCCCTCAGCCATTCGACGGACTGCTCCACGGCGGTTGTGTTGCCGGAGTTCTGCAAAGCACTGGTGTACGAAACGAGGCTGGCGAGGATGGCCGGCAGACAGAGCAGGCCAAGCCACCTCAACGACAACCGCACATCGTTCAGCGGGCGTTTGTCGGGCGTGGAACCGGAATCGAGTTGCGTCATTCAGAGGCTCCTCAGCAACTCGACGCTTGGCGATCGAGCGCTGCGCAGCGCCGAGACGGCTGCGACTCCGGTCGCGACGGTGGAGATCGCCAGCACTCCGACCAGGTATGGCCACGGCACCGCCAACGACTCCGGCGCTGGATCGAAAACACCGGTCAACACCGTGA
This sequence comes from Actinomycetota bacterium, assembly GCA_043747765.1. GTDB lineage: Bacteria > Actinomycetota > Acidimicrobiia > Acidimicrobiales > Ilumatobacteraceae > WLMZ01. The sequence goes on along the minus strand of JAYTOM010000436.1, from coordinate 1,000 downwards.
CGAGCATGTTCGACAGCGCCCACGCCCCGATCGCACCGGTGACGATGCCGGCGATGGTCACCACGCCCGCCTCGGCCCAGACGAAGCCGCCGAGCTGACGGTGGTTGGCTCCAAGTGCAGTTGCGATGACGAGGGTGCGGCGGCGCTCGGCCAGGCCGAGCCATAGGGTCAGACCCGTCGCAGCCGCAGCGAGCGCCAGCGCAAAGCCGAGCTCGACTTTGGTCAAACCGCCGAGATCGACGGCCGTCAGGCTCGAGCCGACGATCTGTCGCGTGCTGATCAGATCGGTGACGTTGGCTGTCGTCCCGACGGTTGCGCGCAGCGCGTCGGCGACTGCCAGTGTGTTGTGTCCACCTGTATCGATCAGAAACGAACCGATCGAAGCGTTTCCGGTCATCGAAGCGATGTAGGAGGCGTTGGCGAGCATGAAACTGTCATGAGGTGCTGTTGGAAACTCCTTGGCCACTCCCACGTAACGGAAGGGCACGTCGAGGTACGTCTTGGTGACCCCGTTCTGCAGCCGCAGGGTGATCGCGTCACCCGGCAGCAGTTGGAAGTCGTGCACAGTCTCCGACGAAACGAGGAGGCTGTCCGGTCGCGCCGCGAGTGTCGCCATCAACTGATGCGCAGTGCCGCCCTTGAAATAGGCGTTCTGCAACCGACCGGCGTCGGCGATCGTCGCGGCGTTGACGCCGTAGAGGTCCTGCAGATCGGCGCCGACGTAGGCGAACCGATGCTGCAGTTGCTCGACGTGGCGCACACCCGGAGTCGCGGCGATCGCCGTAGCGATGCTCGACGCTGGCGAAACCGAAGCGCCTGGCGACGTGGTGACGGTGACGTCTGCACCGTTGCTGAGCACTGCGTCGATCTGTGCCTGCTGTTGATAGGTGGCATTGAACACTGCCGTCGAAGCGGCGAATCCGACCGTGAGCGCAACAAGCGCCGCGCCACGGGAGACGAGGCGACGTTGTCGTTGCAGGCTTGCTGCGATGGTGTCCGA
>JAYTOM010000435.1:0-2260 GCA_043747765.1 Actinomycetota bacterium | reverse complement strand
TTGGAAGCCGACGTCGTGCGCGACCGCCGACTCACCAGCTTGCGGATCGACCTGCGCGAATCGGGCGCGAGCTGGGTCGACGAGCCGTTCGTGGAGTGCGCCAACGGTCCGGGACGCCTGTCTCGAGTCGGAAGCCCGACGACCTCGACCAGTTCTGCAGATCTCTGGTGAGCCGCGTCGAAGCAGGCTGAATCAGTCGCCGTCTCTCTCACCGGTGACGGCGGGATCGTCGCTCGTCTCCTCCGTGGATGCATCGTCGGCGGCGGCGACCGGGCTGTCCTGCACATCCCGTCCGAGCTCGTCGGCGTGCTCCACCAGTTGCGCGAGCTGATCGCGGGCTTCGTCGGAGCGGGCGTCGATCGCCGCCGCCTCACGGTCGATGGGATCCACGTCGGGATTCGTGTCGTCCGATGCGCTCATGACCCAGTCCCTTCCCCTACGACGACCGACCGAAACGGCGACACGTGACTGGACCCGATGCACCGCCCGGCAACTGTCCGAACGCGGCCCGCAAGCCCGCAGCCGAAGGGAGGAGGTCGTCGAACCGGCGCCGGCGACCAGATCGACGTCGAGCGCCACCTCGAGCGCCGGTTCGGCTCGTTCATCGAAGGGTTGGGTGCGCAGCACACGCGTACGCGCCGCAGCGCCGTCGTAGTACAGCTCACCGAGCGAGTTGTCGAAGACCGGGCCGCGATCGATCTGCCACCGCAGTTCGGTTCGGCGTCGGCCCACGGCTCGACGGACACACAGCCGAGGACGCCAAGTGATCGCGACATGCCGATGTGCATCGCCGTTCGCTCTGGTCCCGTGAGCGCGTTCCGGATCGGCGAGTTGACAAGCTGGTGAACAGTGCTACTCATCGGCGAACCAGATGGGAAGTGGATCTGAGCCGCGTACGAGAAGTGGATGTCGCCCGACAGCACCGCGATGGTCGCCGGCGCGTCCGGACGTGCCGAGCTGCCGAGCGTGGCCAGCAGATTCACGAGCGCCCCGAAGGAGGTGTTGAACGACGGCCAGTCCTCCATGTCGGCCTTGATCCTGGTCTTCTCGCCGATCCGGCGCCCGAGACCGCCCCAACCGCCGTCGCCGATTGCCTCGGTCCACACCTGGAGATCGTGCATCCCGCGCGGCACGAACGCGGGGACCGACGTGCCGATCAGCAGGTGCTCAACGGGAGCCCAGCAGGACTCGACGACCCAGCGCCACTCATCGTCGTCGATCATCCGCCGGCGCCCGGGCTCCAGGACACGACCGTTGCGCGAGTCCAACATCACCAGCCGGACGCGCCCGATGTCGCGCACGAAGTTGAACCGAGAGCAGCCGGGCTCGGGGGTGAACTCATCCGAACCCATTGCCCAGCGCCGGAGCACGGCTGCGCCATCGTCACGGACGTTTGCGGGTTCGCTCAGGGTGGCGAAGTCCTCGACGGCGTGGCCCCAACCGCGGTCCACCACCGTCCAGTCGGCATGACGCTGAGTGGCTTCGATGTCGTTGGTCATGTTCGTTTTGTCTCATTGGTTCTTGGGGTCGTTTTGGTGTCTGCGCCGGTCAGGCACGTGTCCCGCGACGGCAGGCATCGTCGACCGCGTCGACTGCGTGGGTGTCATGGTGCGGTGAGGGTGGCGATGCGTCCCTGGATGAACTCGATGATCTCGCTGTCGCTCATCGCGGCTCCGCGTCGGACGGCAGTGGCGAACTCGGTCGAGCCGAGATTTTCGCGCAGGGTCCCGACGGATTTGGTGATCTGCTCGGCGTCGTCGGCGACGAACGGGAGTGCGTAGACGGCACCAACGGCTGTCAGGGCACCGTGGAGCGTGGCTGCGGAGCGGTCGTCTTGGAGCTGGCACAGGATGCCATAGACGTGCCGGAGTGAGAGCCATTGGTTCGCCCAGTCACCGCCGCGGAACCAGAGGTCGATCACGTCGGCGAACCCGGCTAGCGCGGCGAGTGGTGCTCCTCGGTGGGCTTCCAGCCAGAGCACCTCGGTGAGCGCGAACGCCTGCACCCAGCGGTTGCCGGCGTCGGCTGCGACGGCGGCCGCTTGTGCCAACAGCGTCGCGGCGGCAGTCTCGTCGCTCGACTCGAACGCGAGTCCCAGTGCGTACGACGCCTGTGCCAGCGCGGTCGGCGATCCCGAGCGCCGAGCGGCCGCGAGAGCCTCGGTGGCGAGTTCGGCGCCTCGCTGTGGGTCCCCGACGCTGGTGTAGGCGACCGAGCGCATGTACATCGCGTGCGCGAGGCGAGACGGCGAACCGTCTCG
>JAYTOM010000434.1:0-1535 GCA_043747765.1 Actinomycetota bacterium | reverse complement strand
GACATCGACACCGTCGGCACGCAACGCCGCCGCAGCCACCGGACCACTGTCGAACCGGATCGTCGAGACATCGTCGGGCTGGTTACCGGCAAACGACACGTGCCGTGGAGCCACCGCCCCGATCACACCGGCAGCAGCCAGCTCCTCGAGCCGGTCGATCGGATAAACGACGTTGAGATCCATCGCAAACGCCGACCGATCGAAGTTGGGGCTCCAGTGGCCCAACTTCAGGTCGCGTCTCGCCCGGTCGATGAGCCGGAAGCTCGTATCGCCGCCACCGAAGGCATCGTCGTCAGGCGTGTGCAACGCCGCTGAGGTGACGATCGCGACCGTCGCTGACGCGAGCGCGGCAGGCGTCACGAACGCCGGCGATTCGAACGTCGGGCCCGGCAGCGACGACGAATGAGCCCGCATTGCCTGATCACCGTTCACGTCGTCTCCTCGAATCGTCCCGATGCAGAGCATGTCACGCGCATCCTGCAGCACACAACGCGGCTGAGCGCGAGGGAGGAGCAGCCGAACAAGCGCCCGGGCGAAGCGTTGCGGCCTGACGGTCTGTTTCGCAAACGTTTCGCCCCCGCCGGAACCCCGCACCTCAGTGGGTTTAAGTTTGCGGACGTGGACGAGCAATCGCGTTGGGAGTCGGCCTGGACCGGGCGGGATGCGTCGTCGGTCAGCTGGTATCAATCGACGGCATCGACTTGACGGGAGATGGTGCGCCGCGTGACGGTGCCCACGGACCCGGTTGCGGTCGTCGGTTGCGGCTCGTCGACGCTGATCGGAGAGCTCGTCGACAGCGGCTATACGGCGATCGTCGCGATCGACATCGCCCAAGCGGCGATCGACCAACTTCGTGCGAGTCTCGGTGGTCGCGCCGAAAACGTGATGTCGATTCGCGCAGATGCCCGCACGGTTCAGCTCCCGCACACCGTGGCGTTGTGGCACGACAGGGCCACGTTTCACTTCCTCACCGACGACGCAGACCAGAAGGCGTACGCGATGACGGCAGCGCGCTCGGTCAGTCCCGGCGGGTATCTCGTGATGGCCGAATTCGCGACCGACGGGCCGACGTCGTGTAGTGGTCTGATCGTTGCCCGCCATTCAGCGACGTCGCTGCAGTCGGTCTTCTCCGACGGGTTCGAGCTGATCGAGTCGTTCGAGCGAGATCACATCACCCCGTCGGGTGCGGTTCAACGGTTCGTTCACGCGCTCATGATTCGTCGCGATGCCTTGTCAGTAGTCGAGTGACGTCTGGTCGGGTCGGACCACTTCGTGGCCGGCTCGAACCCATGCCTGGTGGCCGCCGACCAAGTCGTTGACCGCGATGAATCCGAGAAGGGCGAGCTTTGCTGCGGCGAGCGAGGAGCTGTAGCCACCGTTGCAGACGATGACCAGCGATTTATCCTGAGAGCGGATCATCGGGTGGCGATACCCGTTACTCGGGTCGCAGGCCCACTCCAAGGTGGTGCGCGGGATGTGGATCGACCCCCGGATCACGCCGAAACGTTCACGATCGGTGCTCGTGCGGGTATCGA
>JAYTOM010000433.1:0-4542 GCA_043747765.1 Actinomycetota bacterium | reverse complement strand
AGATTTGAAAGTGAGTGCCGAGTGAACGATTTGTCCGTCGTGTCCTGTGCCGAATGCGGCAAGCGGAATCGCGTTCCAGCGGCGGCCACGGGAACGCCGCGATGCGCCGTGTGCCATGCGGCCATACCCTGGATGGTCGAGGCCACAGGTGCCGACTTCGCCGACATCGTGAAATCACCTGTGCTGGTCCTGGTCGATCTTTGGGCACCGTGGTGTGGACCGTGCCGCACGATCGGTCCGCTGGTCGAACAGGCCGGCAAGGACCTCGCCGGCCGACTGAAGGTGGTAAAGGTCAACGTCGACGTCGCACCAGAGATCTCGCAACAGTTCGGCGTGCAGGGGATCCCGACATTGCTGCTGTTGCGCGACGGCTGCGAGGTGAACCGCCAGGTCGGGGCTCTGCCGGGCCACGCGCTGCGGGCCTGGATCGACGGCGAACTGGCCCGCAACGGTTCATGATGACCGGACCGCGCCAACCGCCACGGCGTCGACGGCTGCTCTCAGCCGAGTCGAGACCTCGCCGCCAAGCTCGCTGAACCTCGGATCGGCCATCAACTCGAGCGGATCGACGGCGGAGATCTTTGTTCCGCCGTCGACGGTCTCGACGACGACGTTGCACGGTAGCAGTAAGCTGACCGTCGGGTCGAGATCTAGGGCTCGTTGGGCGAAACTGGGGTTGCAGGCGCCGAGGATCTTGAGGAACGGCCGATCGATGCCGAGCTTGGCTCGGAAGACGGCGGCGACATCGATTTCGGTGAGTACACCGAAACCTTGTTCGGCGAGTGCGGTGCGGATGGCGGCCTCGGCGTCTTCGGGAGTGAGGTCGACGATGGTGTCGATGGAAAGCATGATTTCTCCAGTTGTTTGTTGGTGGTGCTCGACTGTGATTCGGGTTGCGTCGATGCTCTGGCCGGGACCAGGTCTGGTATTGCGCGGTGCGAACGCAGGACTGGGATCGCGATGGCTCCGGCAATGGCGGGGAGCAGCGTGCCGACAGTTCGGTAGACGAGCGTGGCCGCAAGGGCGTCGCCGAGGGGCGCGCCGAAATGATGGACGATGGCGGGAATGGCGGCTTCGACAATGCCCAGTCCGCCTGGCAGGAGCGGAACCCAGCTGGCCATTGTGCCGACTGTTGTAGCCAGCAGGGCGATTTCGGGGTGGATGTGGAAGCCGGCTGCATGGCAGGTCGCCCAGAGCGTGGCGGCGTCTGCGATGACCGCGGCCGAGGATGCGCCAGCGAGACGGAAGCGCCGGCGCTGTGGCCCGATCATCGCTATCGCATCAGAGTGCCAGATGTCCGCTGCGGTGCGAGTGTCCGCTTCTGCCGGTCGTGGTCTGCCGATACGGAGTGCGCGAGCGATGATCGCGACTCGTTCGGCGCTCGTGGCGCGTCGTGCCAGCAGTGCTGTGCTGCCGAGCGCAGCGAGCACGACGACGGCAACGATGATGAGTGGCCACGATGCGGCCAGGGTGAGATGTCCGATCGCGATCACGAGGATGAGATCGAGCGCGGCGAGTGCGTAGAACGTTCGCTGCGCGAACCATTCGGAGAATCCGAGCGTGAGGTGTGCCTGCCGTTTGGAGCGGCCGCGGTATTCGAGTTCGCGGCTGGCGAGGGCGAGACCTTCTGCAGGTGAGGCTGGCGTGATCGCGCCGAATCCGAACACGATCAGCGCCAACCCTGTTGCAACGGGAGTGGTCAGCGGCCCGGTCCGACGTCCGAGTGAGCGAATCTGGATTCCGTAGAGCCCGAGCCGCACGGTTGCCGCGAGCACTGCCAGCGCGACAAAGCCGGCGCGCATTCGGGACACGGCGTCCACCGCATCGCCGACGCCTCCCGCGGTCGAGATGACGAGCCAGATGGCTGCGACGCCGACCACTGTCCCGGCGGCCAGCTTGATCGTCGGGTTGAAGCGTCGCCGGCCAGGGACCGATCTGGCGTCGTCGGGCACAGTCATCTCAGGGTGAGAGCAGAATGGGCGGCCGTGTACCCGGCAACGACCACGAGCGCAGTCAGACCGACGCGCGCGAGTGAGGTGGTGGTTGCGTGCTTGGGTGATTGCCCGGCGGCGTGCACGAGAGCAGGGACGGCGAGGATCGATCCGCGGCCGCCGAGCGCGCCGAGGAAAATGCCGCTCAGGAACCCTTGGGGGGAAGCGAGAAGTGCGCGCACGCCGGGCTCAGTTCGCTGGGCTGGTCGGTAACGCTTGGTGAGTTGCCCAAGCGTTGTAGCCGCCGACGAGGTCGGACACATCGGTGAAACCATGCGCTCCGAGAAGACTCGCCGCGATCGACGAGCGGTACCCGCCAGCGCAGTAGACGACAGTCGGAGCCCTTGGATCCAGTTCGTCGATGGCATTCAACAGGTTGGGCAGGCTGACGTTGTGGGCACCTGATATAGCGCCCAAAGCAACTTCGCCAGGGTTGCGGACGTCGATCAGAACCAGGTCGCGGACAGCGATGATGCGATCGGCAAGCGTCGTGGCAGATAGCCGAGAGGCCTGCTCCACATGGTCAGGGTGGGTGATGAACGTCTCGATCGGCGCGGCGAGTGCACCGAGGACTCGATCGAACCCGATCCGTGCCAGGCGCACGGTTGCCTCGGCCTCGGTCCCGGGTTCGCAGACGAGGATGATCGGTGTCCCGGGTCGCATGACCTCGCCCGCGTACTCGGCGAACCGACCGCCCAGACCAACGTTGACCGAACTGCGGAGGTGACCGGTAGCGAAGGTCATGTCGTCACGGGTGTCCAGCACGATTGCGCCGTCGCGCTGGCGCGCGACGACCTCGTCGAGGGTCAAGATGTTCAGGTTCGCCCGGGGGGCGAGAAGGTCATGGACCTCCCGATTCCGGTTGGCGGCGAACGAGAAGTAGAGGGGGGCGACGGTCTGGCCGTGTGTGACCGCCTCGACGAAGTCGTCTTCGCTCATCGGTGCCAGGGCGTAGTTGTTGCGCCGTTGTTCGCCGATCGTCGACACAGTGTCGGTCGAGAGGTTCTTGCCGCATGCCGATCCGGCGCCGTGCGCCGGGTAGACCCTGGTCGTGTCCGGCAGTGTCAACAACTGTTCGTGGACCGAGTGGTAGAGCTGGCGGGCCAAGGTGTCTGCGGTGACGCCGGCAGCGGCCAACAGGTCGGGCCGACCGACATCGCCGATGAACATCGTGTCGCCGGTCAACACCCCGTACGGCTCGGACGCCTTCCCGTTCGGATAGATGACGACACTGATCGACTCTGGCGTGTGACCTGGCGTCGCACGAACCTCGAGGACAACGTCGCCGAGGACGATGTCTTCGCCGTCACGAAAGGTCTCGATCGGGAACTCGACTCGGCCGGCTGCGGCTGCCCCGTAACCAATGGCGGCGCCCGTCGCGGCAGCGAGCTCGAGGTGTCCCGAGACGAAATCGGCATGGAAGTGGGTCTCCAACACCTTGACGATCGTCAGCCCATTCGCCGACGCGTCGGCGAGGTATCCGGCGACATCGCGCTGCGGGTCGACGACCACAGCACGGCCGGTCGTCGTGTCGCCGATCAGGTAGCTCGCGTGAGAGAGGCAATCGAGGTAGTACTGGCGGAAGAACATAAGATGACACTCCTGAGCGACTGGTCCACTGGTCAAGAATACCCCCACGGGTATCAATTCGGGATCGTCAGTGTCGACGATTGTGGGCTTCGCGGCTTGCTGTTGAGAAAGAACATCCCACCGAAGCACCAGTCTCCGAACAGACCTGACCATGCGCCGATCACCGCCGCGATGCCGACGGTCGTGCCAGCAATCAGAGCCATGCCGACAGTGATCGCGAACACGATCGGCGTGCCGATCAAGAATCATTTTTTGACCGCTTGCATCATCTGCGCTTCGTCATTCACGACTGCATCGAATCCACGCGAGCGCGACGATGGACGGTTGCGCGCGCCGGACGACTTCTCGACGTGGAGCTTGCTGACCGGCGATGGGTGGGGTGACGGCGATGGTCATCGCGGCACGACCTTTCTCTGTTGGCAGTGCAGAACCGTTTGGTGTCCGTCTGCTCATCTCCACCGTGGCCCTTTTGGGGCTCTCCGGACAGGGCCGAATGTCATTCATCGGGCACCGACACTCCTCAGTCTTGATACCCTGCGGGGTATGTGCAAACAGACAACCTGTACGAACTGCAAACGGCCGAGTTGGAGCGGGTGCGGAGCGCACGTGGAACAGGTCCTCGGGCACGTGCCTCCGGGACAGCGGTGCCAATGTAGAACCGGAACACCAGCCGCCAGCCAGCGTCAGCCCGACACACGGTTGAGCTGGCTGCGACGATTGCGGCAGACGAGATCCACCGGCAGGTTGTCGCCGATGATCTCGTTGTAAGCCATTATGACAGAGAGGGCATCGGCCGAGCCGCGACTCATTGTCCTCCAGTCGCGCCGCTCCAAAAGCCGTCCGTCTCGAGATTCTTGGGAAGGCTGCGGCATCGCCAGTTGTCAAGCGCACATGCGCTGACCGGCCAAACATCGCCATCGACGAGCGGCGCCTACCCCAGTGCCAACTGGCCACAGAGGTC
>JAYTOM010000432.1:0-9904 GCA_043747765.1 Actinomycetota bacterium | reverse complement strand
GTGCAGGCAGCCAACGTGGCGATGGGACTACCGGAAACCGCTGGGCTGACGTCCGTCGGGTTGTATCCATGAGTGACACGACGATCGCTTCCACGCCAGAGGTCAAAGCCGACGTCCTGGTCGAGGCGCTGCCCTACATCCGTCGATTCGCCGGCAAGACGGTGGTGGTCAAGTACGGGGGCAATGCACTGGCCGGCGCCACGGAGGGTGACGCGTTGGCGTTGTTCGCGCAGGACATCGTGCTGATGCACGCAGTCGGCATGCGGCCCGTCGTCGTGCACGGTGGCGGGCCGCAGATCAGTGACCTGATGCGCCGACTCGGCAAGACCACCGAATTCCGCAACGGCTTACGCGTGACCGACAAGGAAACCGTGGAGATCGCCAGGATGGTCTTGGTCGGCCAGGTCAATCCGCAGATCGTCGCCGCGATCAACGTGCACGGCCCACTGGCCGTGGGTGTGTCCGGTGCCGATGCCGGATTGATCGTCGCCGAGGCCCGAGATCCTGAGCTCGGTTTCGTCGGCGATGTCACCGATGTCAATCCGACGATTGTCAACAGACTGCTCAACGAGGAGCTGATCCCTGTCATCGCGACGATCGGCAGCGACGTCAGCGGCCAGGCCTACAACATCAACGCCGACACCGTTGCCGGGGCGATCGCAGAGGCGCTCGGCGCAGAGAAGTTGGTCTACCTGACCGACATCGAGGGTCTGCGCCGGTTCGTCGACGACGCGGCCAGCCTGATTCGTCAGACCACCCCCGACGAGTTGGATGCGCTGATGGCCAACGGCACGATCGCCGGCGGCATGATCCCGAAAGTAGAGAGCTGCGTACACGCCGTCCGCAGCGGCGTCGGCCGGGCGCACATCCTCGACGGCCGGATTCCGCACGTACTGTTGCTCGAGGTCTTCACCGACGCCGGCATCGGCACGATGGTCCACGGCAACGTCAAATCGGCCACACCACGAACCAAGATCCAGACAGGAGCAGCCGGATGATCGCACCCGTGTTCACCGAATCCGACCCGAGTCCGTTCATGCCGGTGTTCGCCGCACCAGCCGTCACGTTCGTGCGTGGGACCGGCACAGAGCTCTTCGACACTCAGGGGAACCGCTACCTCGACTTCCTCGGCGGGCTTGCAGTGATCGGACTCGGCCACGCGCACCCGGCGATCACGGAGGCCATTGCCACACAGGCGGCCACACTGATGCACGTCTCCAACCTGTTCGCCAACCCAGCTGCGATCGAAGCGGCACGGATGGTCAACGCGCTTCTGCGCGAAGCGACAGGTGTCGACGGTTTGACCTTCTTCTGCAACTCTGGCGCCGAGGCCAACGAGACAGCACTCAAATTGGCTCGCAAGTTCGGTGGTCGCGGCCGCCACGTGGTCGTCTCGGCATACGGCAGTTTCCACGGGCGGACGCTCGCGGCGCTGGCCGCCACAGGGCAGCCGGCCAAGCACGAACCGTTCTTCCCGATGCCCGACGGCTTCAGGCATGTCGCATACGGCGACATCGACGCCCTCGTCGGCGCCGTCGACCCGACCGTCAACGCTGTCCTGATCGAAACCGTGCAGGGCGAGGGTGGTGTCGTGCCCTCGCCGCCCGGCTACCTGCGCGCAATCCGTGATCTCTGCGATGAGCGTGGGATGTTGATGATCGTCGACGAGGTGCAGACGGGTTTTGCGCGCACCGGCAGGTGGTTCGGTTTCCAGCACGACGACGTCGTGCCGGATGTCGTGTGCATGGCCAAGGCGATGGGCAATGGATTCCCGGTCGGAGCGACCTGGGCCAGAACAGAGATCGCCAACGCCTTTCAGCCGGGCGATCATGGAAGCACGTACAGTGCGAATGCGCTGGCCGCCGCTGTGGTGTCGGCGGTCATCACCGAGATGCGTCGCATCGATGCACCGGCGTTGGCGGCGATGCAGGGGGCATATCTACGCGAGCAGTTGGAGACCCTTCCGGGCGTGGCGTCTGTCCGCGGGCGCGGACTGCTGCTGGCCGCCGAACTCGAGCCGGCGCACGATGCCAAGGTCGTGTATCAGCAGCTCCTCGAGCACGGGGTGGTCACGAATGCGGTGACGCCGACGGCTCTCAGGTTCGCACCGCCGTTGAACGTGGCGCGCTCCGAGATCGACGAGGTCATCGCCGTACTGCGGCGGTTGCTGTCGTGACACTTCGCCACTTCCTCGACGTCACGGATCTCGATGTCGGCGAACTCCGTGAAGTTCTCGCGCTGAGCACGTCGCCGATCGAGGAACTCGGTCGACCGCTGACCGGACTCGGCGCCGCACTGATCTTTGAGAAACCGTCCAACCGGACCCGGCAGAGCATGGAGATGGCCGTCGTACAGCTCGGCGGCCACCCCGTGTACACCCGCGGGGAAGAGGTCGGCTTCGACACTCGCGAGACTGTCGAGGACATCACTCGGATCATGGCTGGTTATCACGCAGTGCTGGCGGCGCGCATCTTCGACCATCGGGTCGTCGAGCGAATGGCGGCGGTCAGCTCCGTCCCGATCGTCAACATGTTGAGTGATCGCAGCCACCCGCTCCAGGCATTGGCCGATGTCCTGACGATGATCGAGGACTTCGGTCGACTCGACAACCGGATCATTGCCTACGTCGGAGACTTCAACAACGTCGCTCGCTCGCTGGCCGAAGCATGCATCATGCTGGGTGCACATGTCCGCTTCGGATGCCCGCGGGACTACGACGCCGGCGACGACGAGTTGCACCGACTCGGCGAACTCGGCGAACTGAGCGGCGGCACGATCGAACAGGTGGCAGACCCGCTGCTCGCGGTGGCCGGTGCCGACGTCGTGCATACCGATACGTGGACCTCGATGGGTCAGGAGAACGAGAAGAAGCAACGCAGAGAAGTGTTCGGGCGCTATCAGGTGACTCGAACACTGATGGCCGCTGCTTCGCCGAACGCCACGTTCATGCATTGTCTGCCCGCGTATCGAGGCCTCGAAGTCGCGAGCGACGTCATCGACGGTCAGCAATCACGCGTCATCCGTCAGGGTCACAACCGGATGCACTCCGCACGGGGACTGCTCGCCTTCCTACTCAGATCGGAGTCATCGACATGACCACAAAGGTCCAACGTCAACAGACCATTTCCCGTTTGATCGGTAGGCATCCGGTCACCAGTCAGCCCCAACTCCTCGATCTGCTGTCGATGGAGGGCATCAGCGCTACGCAAGCGACGGTCTCGAGAGACCTCGAGGATCTCGGCGCGGTGAAAGTTCGTGTGCCGGGCGGAGACACCGTCTACGCAATTCCCGAGTACGAGCCCAACCGAATTGCGCCGGAGGATCAGTTGCGGCGAGTGATGGGCGAGTGGGTGGCCGAGGTTCGCCACGCCCATCACAACGTGGTCATCCGAACGCCACCCGGTTGTGCGCACGTCGTTGCCTCGGCGCTCGACCGTTCGGGCATCACCGGGGTGCTCGGCACCGTTGCCGGCGACGACACACTGTTGGTCATCGCCGACGAGACGACCACCGGTGCCAAGCTTGCTGCCAAACTGCGCGATCTTGCCGGCGTGGATCCGGTGCGGCCATGACGACGAGTTCCGACGAGAGCGCCAAAACGCTGTGGCACGGTCGGTTCGAGGGCGGCCCTGCTGCTGAGTTGATGGCGTTCACGGAGAGCTTGTCGTTCGACAAGCGCCTGTGGCCGGATGACATCGAAGGTTCCCGAGCGCACGTTCGTGGGCTTGCCCGGGCGGAGATCATCTCGACCGCCGAGCGCGACTCGATTCTCACTGCTCTCGACAGAACGGCAGAAGAGATGGCGTCGGACCGGTTCGCGTTCGAGCCCAACGACGAGGACATCCATACCGCGATCGAACGACGAGTCACAGAATTGGCGGGGCCGGCCGGAGCGAAGTTGCACACCGGACGCAGCCGCAATGATCAATCGGCCACCGGTGTACGCCTTTGGCTGAAGCGCGAACTGAAGCTGATTGCCTCGCGCGTCGTCGCGCTGCAGGCAGTGCTTCTTGACCGCGCGATTGTTTCTGGCGAGGTCTACCTGCCCGGTTACACGCACATGCAACGTGCGCAACCCGTGATGCTCGCCCATCACCTGTTGGCGCACGGTTGGGCGCTCGGACGCGACCTCGACCGGATTCGGGACACGCTCGTTCGTGTTGACATCTCGGTGCTTGGCGCCGGTGCGCTGGCGGGCTCGTCGTTGCCACTCGACCCCGAGTTCACCGCGACTCAACTCGGGTTCGGGGGAGTCTTCGAGAATTCGCTCGATGCGGTCGGATCTCGTGACCACATTGCGGAGGCACTGTTCGACCTGACGATGATCGCGATCGATCTGTCGCGTCTCGGCGAGGAGTGGGTGCTGTGGACCACCGAGGAATTCGGGTTCGCCAGACTCGACGACGGCTATGCCACTGGGTCGTCGATGCTGCCGCAGAAGAAGAATCCCGACATCGCCGAACTCGCCCGCGGCAAGGCGGGGCGGATCATCGGCGACCTGACCGGGTTCTTGGCGACGATGAAGGGACTTCCACTCAGCTACAACCGCGATTACCAGGAGGACAAGGAGCCACTGTTCGACGCGATGGATCAGCTTCGCCTCGGGCTCGGTGCGCTGACCGGAATGATCGCGACAGCCACGTTCGACACAGCGCGGATGCAGGCTGCGGCCGACAGTGAGACAGGTTCGGCGACCGATCTCGCCGAATGGCTCGTGATTCGCGGGATTCCATTCCGTGAGGCACATGCGATCGTCGGAAATCTCGTTCGAGAGGCGCTCACCGGTCAGGTCAGATTACGCGAACTTGTCATCGCTCACCCCCAACTTGGGCCTGATGCAGCTGCCCTGGTCGCACCCGGAGTGTCCGTCAAGCGACGCACGACACGAGGAGGCGCCGGGCCCGGGCCCGTCGCTGATCAGATCGTTCGGTTCACGACCGCGCTGACCAGCTGGTCGACATGGGCGAACGGAGTCTCCGGGCAGCCACCGACGCCACCGGTGTGATGCGTCGACTTCGCCGGTCCGAACTGACGGGCGACGCGTACGACGTCGCTCCGACACTCCTCCACAAGTTGCTCGTCAGCGGGCCGTGTGTCGGTCGCATCGTCGAGGTCGAGGCCTACACAGCCGATGATCCTGCGAGCCATTCTTTCCGCGGTCTGACGCCACGGAACTCGACGATGTTCGGGCCCGCCGGTGATTTGTACGTCTATTTCACCTATGGGTTGCATCACTGCGCAAACGTGGTGACCGGCGACGTCGGCGATGGGCAGGCCGTGCTGGTGCGCGCTGTCGAGCCACTCCAGGGCATCGAGGCGATGATTGCCCGGCGCGGGCGCGCTCGGAACATCGCCGATGGTCCTGGGAAACTGTGTCAGGCATTCGGCATCGACATGTCCGACAACGGAGCGGACCTGTGCATGCCGGGTCGGAAGGGCTTCGGCCGTCCTCTCGGTCTCTACGACGACGGCACGCCGCCACCCGCCTTGCCGACGGTTTCGTCGCGAATCGGAATCAGCGTCGGTCTCGATACGCAATGGCGATGGACTGTCAGCAGGTCCGACTGACGAACGTCGGCAACGCCGACGAGGGTCACGCCCGTCGTTCGCTCAGCTCAGCCACCGGATGTCAGCGCCGTGATAGCCGACTTCGGCCAGCAACGTCTCCTCGCCGCCCGGCCACGTGGTGAGTCGTAGCTCGGCGTGCGCGGGGGTCGAAGGCTCCATCCGTAGCCAACACAGCGGGTTGTCATTGCCGCTCGTAGATCCGGCAGCGGTCAGCACTGATCGCATTTCGTCGCGAGTGGAGACGGGAAGGTACTGCCACACAATCGAGTGGAAAACGACGGTTGCAACGCCGTGCGTCGGGCCTGCATCGAGTTGCACGGCAAGCCATCGGCCGGCGTCGGCCTGCTCGACCACGATGTCGACACGTCCGGCGATCGCCATCGCAACGTGCAACCGCTCCGACCGAAGAATCTGGTCGGGCCAGATGAACGACATCATCGTCTGGCGACCGTGCTCCGTGCGAATGTCGATCGGTGAGATGTCCGATGCCCGACGACGGTACACCGGTTGCAGGCGATCGAGCCCCGGCGTTGCTCTCGTCCACCATTCGGGTCCGAACCGTAGTGGACTCGTTGGATTGCCTGCGAACGTCGAGCCGTCGTCGTAGGCGAACTGGTCCCAACACGACAGCAGGCCCGCAGAACTCCCGATCTCGAGTTGATCGAGCGGCAGACCGTGCTGAGCACTGATCTCGGCCAATCCGGACACCAGAACCGGCGCCCGTCCGACCTCGTTGGTCTGCACGTTCCGACGCAGGCCCTTGGCGAAATCGTCTCGGTGGCGTTGGGCCGTCGCCAAGAAGTCGTCGACGACTGCACCGTCGCCGGCCCATCGGCCCCCGCACGATGGGTAGTGCGCAGCGAGCGCTGGCGCCCTCCCGGTGAGCGCGAGCAGATGACCGGTCGCGACGTATCGGAGCGGCACTGCGTCATGGACCGGCTGCTCACTGACGCCGTCGAGCAATTCCGCCGTGATCCCTCCGCGACGATGATCGTCGAGGAGCCCCTCCAAGAGCGTCGCATACAGCGGCGAACCGACCGTTCGGCACGCGTCGGCCTGGGACTGGAGCGCATGATCGATCGTGAATGTCCTTGCCGTCATTCGAGGCTCGTTGCGATTTGGCGCATGATCTCGGCGACGCTCGTCTCGGGGCTCATCTCATGGACTGCCCAGGTCGCGCCGCGATCCTCGTATTCCGAGAACGAGTGATCCGGGAGGGCCATGATTGCGAAGTCGAACCCCTCGAGCGATCCCCGCTCGGCAGCAACGACATCGACGAGCTCGGCGAACCGGTCAGGGGTGATTGCTGTCGGGCACAGCCCCTCATATCGTGCCGCACGACGCACCGGCGCCAATTTCTCGCCGCGGGCCGCCAGCCAAAAAGGGACTCGCGGTCGCTGCACGCCAGTCGGAGCGACCGTGATCCCGTCGACCATGAAATACGGTCCGTGATGCACGACGTTGTCGCCACGGAGCATCTGGTCGAGCAGCCGAACACCTTCGTCGAGCATCGCCCCTCGCACCCTGACGTCCAGCTCCTCGCCCGTTCTGGTCAGTTCTCCACCCGAGTCGACTCCCAGGCCGAGTCCGAGAACGAGGCGTCCGCGCGATGCCAGGTCGAGTGTGGCGACCTCGCGGGCGAGCTTCAGCGGTCGTCGACGAGCAACCGGGGTGACCATCGGCCCGATCCGGATTCGCTCGGTCTTCATTGCGATGGCTGTCATGGTGATCCACGGGTCGGCAATCAGCGTGGCCTGCTCGACCGGGCGAAGGAGATGGTCCCAGACGAAGACAGCATCCCACCCGCTCTCCTCGGCGGCGACTGCGACGTCGACGACCGCGAGTGGATCCGAGAGCGCGCCGAAGGGTGGCAACGAGATGGCGTGGCGCATGGCCGCCAAGTTAACCGGCGTGTCGCGGCTATCCAGGGGTGATCGAAGTGGGGATCTGGCAGCATGGACGAGCTATGGAACTCCTCGCCGATCTCGAAGCCCGCGGTCTCGTCCACCAGACAACCGACCGAGCCGCCTTGGCTGCCCGCCTGGAAGCTGGACCGATCGGGCTCTACATCGGGTTCGATCCAACGGCCGACTCGCTGCACGTCGGCAATCTCGTCGGTCAGTTGTTCATGCGGCGCTTCCAGTTGGCCGGTCACAGGCCTTTCCCTTTGGCGGGCGGAGCAACAGGAATGGTCGGTGACCCCGGAGGACGCAGCGAGGAACGCAACCTGCTCGACATCGACACGCTCCGCCACAACGTGGAGCGCATCAAGACCCAGTTGAGCCGCCTCCTCGACTTCGACCCCGGACCGTTCCAGGCAACGCTCGTGAACAACGCCGACTGGACCAACGAGGTGAAGTTGCTCGACTTCCTCCGCGATGTCGGCAAGTACTCCACGGTCAATCAGATGATCGCCAAGGATTCCGTGAGGAGCAGACTGGGGACCGAGAACGGCATCTCGTTCACCGAGTTCAGCTATGCACTCCTGCAGGCCAACGACTTCCGCCATCTCTACGAGACGTTCGACGTCCAGCTACAGGCCGGAGCGTCGGACCAGTGGGGGAACATCGTCGCCGGCGTCGATCTGATCCGGCGCAGACTCGGCAAGCAGGCCTTCGCGCTCACCCATCCGCTGATCACCAAGGCCGACGGGACGAAGTTTGGCAAGTCGGTGGCGGGCGCAGTCTGGTTGGATGCAGCACAGACCTCGCCCTATCAATTCCGTCAGTTCTGGATTCAGGTGGAGGACCAGATGATCGCGACCTACCTCAGGATGCTCTCCCTCGAGCCGCTGGAACAGATCGAGGCACTCCTGGCAGAACATGTCGCGGCACCGGAACGACGAATTGCGCAGCGCCGTCTCGCGACCGAGATGACCACCCTTGTTCACGGACCCGGCGCCGCGGAGATGACGAACGGAGTCGCCGAGATGCTGTTCGGCGCAGACCCAACCAAGGCGTCTGCCGAAGCGTTTGCCGTCATCGCCAGCGAGGTTCCGACTTCGCAGATGTCGGCGGCGGCGCTGTCCGACCTCATCACCGTCCTCGTCACGACAGGATTGGCGACGTCGAACGGCGATGCTCGCCGCAGTCTTCAACAAAAAAGCCTGCGGGCCAACGGCGTCGCGCTCGACGCGAACACCCAGCTCAGCGATGTCGCGTTGCTGCACGGCCGGTACCTGTTGCTCCGTAAGGGGAAGTCCAATCACCATCTCGTCGAGATTTCTTGAGGAGAGGGTTGTTGCTGCCCAGGGCGATGGATAGTGTTTCACCTCGCTGCAGGCAGCGGAAACGCACTGCAAGCGACACCAACTCCACATAGACAGGCTGAAAGGCTACCTCGGTGGTGAGTGTCGCAGAGCTACGGCTCCTTGAAAACGGAAGAGAAGACTGAACGATAGTGCGGGCAGCACATCGCATTTGCGATGGAGCTGCTTGTCAATTCCGGTCGGCGAACGACATCAGTTGTCGTCGACCACATGGTTAAAACAAATGAAGAGCAGGACCCGACGCTAGGCACTGGGTTATTCCCCCAGATGCGTCGGAGCTCTCAAATGAAACGAACGAAGCTTGAGCAATCGAGTGAGTTCTTGTCGGAGAGTTTGATCCTGGCTCAGGACGAACGCTGGCGGCGTGCTTAACACATGCAAGTCGAACGAGGTTCAAGCGTTAGCAATAACGTGGAAAATCTAGTGGCGAACGGGTGAGTAACACGTGAGGAACCTACCCCGGACTCAGGGATAACGGCTGGAAACGGCTGCTAATACCTGATGCCGTCGGAGCATCACATGGTGCACTGACGAAAGAATCTCGGTTCGGGAGGGCCTCGCGGCCTATCAGCTTGTTGGTGGGGTAATGGCCTACCAAGGCAACGATGGGTAGCCGAGCTGAGAGGCTGATCGGCCACACTGGGACTGAGACACGGCCCAGACTCCTACGGGAGGCAGCAGTGGGGAATTTTGCGCAATGGGCGAAAGCCTGACGCAGCAACGCCGCGTGTGTGATGAAGGTCTTCGGATTGTAAAGCACTTTCGACCGGGACGAACACCTTATGGCTAACATCCATGAGCCTGACTGTACCGGGAGAAGAAGCACCGGCTAACTCTGTGCCAGCAGCCGCGGTAATACAGAGGGTGCAAACGTTGCTCGGAATTATTGGGCGTAAAGCGCACGTAGGCGGCTTAGCAAGTTGGATGTGAAATCCCTCGGCTCAACCAAGGAAGTGCATCCAAAACTGCTGAGCTTGAGTACTTAAGAGGATCGCGGAATTCCCGGTGTAGAGGTGAAATTCGTAGATATCGGGAGGAACACCAGTGGCGAAGGCGGCGATCTGGGAA
>JAYTOM010000431.1:0-4322 GCA_043747765.1 Actinomycetota bacterium | reverse complement strand
ACGTCCGGTTCGAGGTGGCCAAGCGGATCGTCAACCGCGCCGCCGACTACGGAATCCCGGCCAGCGACGTGGTGGTCGACCCGCTCGTGATGCCGATCGGGGCACTCGCTGGGGCTGGCCTGCAAGTGTTCAAGCTCGTCCGCCGGTTACACGAAGAGCTGCATGTCAACACGACGTGTGGCGCGTCGAACGTCAGCTTCGGACTCCCCAACCGACACGTCATCAGTGGCACGTTCCTGGCGATGGCGATGAGCCACGGGATGACCTCGGCCATCACCAACCCGATGCATTCCGACGTCAAGAACGCGATCATGGCCGGCAACGTGCTGTGCGCTGCCGATCCGAACTGTGCGTCGTGGATCCAGGCCAACCGGGATCCCGGCAATGTCCAAGAGGGCGAGGCGTCGGGTCGTCGTGGCGGTCGTCGAGCACGAGTCGGCCCCGACTCCACCGAAACCGGAACCGCACCGGCCTGACGGTCGGTCGCGAAGGCTGCACCATGCCAACTGTCGTGTTCACCCCATCAGGTCGTCGAGGCGACGTCGAAACCGGGTCAACGGTGCTCGATGCCGCGCGCACCCTCGGTGTCGACCTCGATTCGGTCTGCGGCGGTCGCGGTATCTGTGGCCGCTGTCAGGTGGTGCCGACGTTCGGCGAGTTCGCCAAGCACGGCATCAACAGTGCTCCCGACCATCTCACGCCGGCCGGACCGACCGAGGCGGATTATCACGGGCGCCGCAAGATCGAGGTCGGCGGACGACTCGGATGCACGGCCAGGATTCTCGGCGATCTGCTCGTCGACGTGCCCGCCGCCAGCCAGATGCATCGGCCGGTGATCCGCAAGTCGGTCGACCTGACCGGACTGATCATCGATCCGGTGGTGCATCCGTATTACGTCGACGTGCTGGCCAACGACCTCGGTGGTGATCGCAGCGATCTGCGTCTGCTGACCGGCGCGCTGACCGCACAGTGGGGTTTGCCGAACCTCACGATCACGCCGAATGCACTCCGGCGCCTGCAGCCTGCACTGAATCACGACGGGCGCGACGTCACCGTTGCGGTGCACGACAACAGTGTCATCACCGGTGTCTGGCCCGGCTTCTTCGACGAGCTCTACGGGGTCGCGATCGATGTCGGGTCCACCACGGTTGCCGGCCACCTGTGCGAGTTGGCCAGCGGCGAGATCATCGCCTCGGCCGGATTGATGAACCCACAGATCCGGTTCGGAGAAGACCTGATGAGCCGGGTCTCGTACGTGATGATGAATCCCGGTGGCGAGGTCGAACTGACCAACGCGATTCGCGGCGCGTTGAACGACCTGATTCGCGAATTGTGCGAAATCGCGTCGAAGAGTCGCGCCGAAGCGGGCGACCCAGAGATCCGTCAGACCGAGATCTCCGACATCGTCCTCGTCGGTAACCCGATCATGCATCACCTGATCCTCGGCATCGACCCGACGCCACTCGGCGGTGCGCCGTTCCCCTTGGCGACCGATCTGCCGTTCGATTCGGCCGCCAACGACATCGGCATCGCCTGCCCGCTGGCCACCGTGCACGTGCTGCCCTGCATCGCCGGGCACGTCGGGGCCGACACCGCTGGGGCTGTGTTGGCTGTCGGGCCGCATCGCGGCGACGAGATGGTGTTGCTGATCGATGTCGGCACGAACGCAGAACTCGTCCTCGGCAATCGCAATGGGCTGGCCGCAGCATCGAGCCCGACGGGTCCTGCGTTCGAAGGCGCGCAGATCTCTGGCGGCCAGCGCGCGACCGCTGGTGCGATCGAACGAGTTCGAATCGATCGAGACACCCTGGAACCCGTCCTCAAGGTCATCGGCTCCGACCTGTGGAGCAACGAACCGGGATTCGCCGAATCGTTGCCCGCAGTCGGGATCACGGGCATCTGTGGATCCGGCATCATCGAAGTCGTCGCCGAACTGTTCCTGGCCGGGGTGATTGCCACCGACGGCACGATCAACGGCGAAATGGCGGCGCGTAGCAAGCGCATCGTCGGCGATGGACGGACCTTCTCGTACGTCCTGCAGGCTGCCGGTGAGCGGCTCGGAACACCCGAACTGCGCATCGCCCAGAACGACGTGCGCGCGATTCAACTGGCCAAGGGGGCGCTGTACGCCGGGGCCCGTTTGTTGATGGACAGAGCCGGGCTGGACACCGTCGACTCGGTCAAATTGGCCGGGGCCTTCGGCAGCCACATCGACCCCGTCTACGCACTCGTGCTCGGGATGATCCCCGACTGTGAACCGTCGAAGGTGATCTCGGTCGGCAACGCGGCTGGCTCGGGCGCCGTGCGCGCCCTGCTGTCGAAGGCTGATCGTCAGGAGATCGCCGAGGTCGCGCGCACCATCACGAAAGTCGAGACCGCGATCGAGCCGCGTTTCCAGGAGCACTTCGTGCAGGCCATGGGCCTGCCCCATTCCACCGACCCGTACGTCCGCCTCGGCGCCGTGGTCGAACTGCCGGCGCGCAGTGAATCGACGGGGCCGACACGTACACGACGCCGACCGCGCCCGTGAAGAACCGAGGGGGATGCCATGACCGAAACAACCGAAGCCACCACTGAAGGCAGTACCGATGGCACGACAGGTGAGACCACCGTGATCGCCGAAGGTGCGGCACCGACGGGACGCCGCAGCGGCGGTGGTCGCGCCGGTCGTCAGGCAGCACGCGCTTCCAGTCAGGCAGAGTCCGTGCCGTTCATCACCCGCTTGTTGGCGCCGTTCGAGGTGCTCAGCGAGGAAGGCATCGCGATGATCGAACGAAATGCCGACACGATCCTCGAACGGACCGGCATCTGGGTGCGTGACTATCCACGCGCGATCGAGTTGTTCGTCGCCGCAGGGGCGACGGCTGACGGCGAGCGGGTCCGCTTCCCGGCCGGCATGTGTCGCGGCATCATCCGAGCAAGCGCGCCCCGCCAGTACACACAGCACGGTCGCAACCCGGCTCGCAACGTCGAGATCGGTGGGATGAACACGGTTTTCGCCCCGAACTACGGCTCTCCCTTTGTCCGCGACCTCGACGGTGGGCGGCGGTACGCGACGCTGGCCGACTTCCAGAACATCGTCAAGTTGGCCTACTCATCGCCATACATCCATCACTCGGGCGGCACCGTGTGCGAACCGGTCGATGTGCCGGTCAACAAGCGTCATCTCGACATGGTGTATTCGCACATCAAGTACAGCGACAAGCCGTTCATGGGCTCGGTGACAGCGATGAGCAGAGCGCAGGACAGCGTCGATCTGGCTCGCATCGCGTTCGGCGGCGACCTGCAGGACCGCACGGTGATGACAAGCCTGATCAATGCGTCGTCACCCCTCGTGTGGGACGAGACGATGCTCGGTGCTGCCGACGTCTACGCCCAGAACAATCAGGCCAGCATCTTCACCCCGTTCATCCTCGCCGGAGCGATGGCGCCCGTGACGGTGGCGGGGGTCGCTGCGCAGAGCATGGCCGAGGCGATGGTCGGAATGACGTTCGCGCAGCTGGTCAGGCCTGGGGCCCCCGTCGTCCTCGGCTCGTTCGCATCGTCGATGTCGATGCAGTCGGGTGCGCCCACATTCGGTACGCCCGAGCCGGCGTTGGTCCTCTATGTCATGTCGCATCTCGCCCGGCGGTTGGGTGTGCCTTTCCGCTCCGGCGGCGGGTTGTGTGCGTCGAAGATCGCCGATGCGCAGGCTGCGTACGAGTCGGCCAACACAATGCAGCCGACCATCCTCGGCGGGGTCAACTTCGTCCTGCACGCGGCGGGTTGGCTGGAGGGCGGGCTGACCTTCGGATTCGAGAAGTTCATGCTCGACGTCGATCAGCTCGGCGCCTGGCACACCTTCGTCAAGGGTGTCGACATGTCCGACAACGGTCAAGCCGTCGAGGCGATCTGCGGCAACGAACCAGGAATGCACTATCTCGGAACTGCTCATACCCTGGCCAACTTCGAGACAGCGTTCTATCGCAGCAACACGGCCGACAACAACAGTTACGAGCAGTGGCTGGAAGAGGGTTCGACCGACGCCAACATCCGCGCCAACAAGCTGTACAAGAAGAGCTTGGCCGACTACGAGCCGCCTGCGCTCGACGACGCGATCGATGCCGAGATGCAAGAGTTCATCACTCGCCGCAAGACCGAGATGCCCGACGAACTCGGCTGATCGGGCGCCTGCGCGCCGGCATGAGTGTCATCACCACGGTTCCTCGGCTCGCTCGCGTGCGTATTCTCTGCTGGTGACTCCGACCGAAACCGTCGACATACTTCTCGCAGCGAGAGCCTGAGATGACTGCTGTTGCGCCGGGTGGCGTCGTCGCAGTGAC
>JAYTOM010000430.1:0-2548 GCA_043747765.1 Actinomycetota bacterium | reverse complement strand
TCGACCAGCACGACGCCAATTGGCCGACGCTGATCGCAGCAACCGGGTTCACCGAGACTCGCGCAGCCGCGCTGCTCACCGCCGAGAGCCGCGCGCTCGACGAGCTTGCCGCCGAGCTCAACGAGCTCCGCGAAGTGCGCCCATTCGAGGAACCGGACGAACCGGGGCCGACAGACGCATCCGGCGCGATCACCAACCCGGTCAGCTGAACGTACCGATCACCGGCTGGGCGATGCGCATGTTCTGGGCGTAGCCGGTCTCGGTCGGCAGGAAGCCGTTGCGATCGGGCCACAGCAGTTGAACCATGTCGAATGGACCGCCGCGATACCACGCCGTCGCGGTGCGGAAGAAACCTCCCCACCCGTCGAGATCAACAGGGGCGAAGATGCAACGCAACTCATTGTCAAGCAGTCCGACCAGTTCCACGCCGAGAGGAATCTCGGTGCCACCCTGCAGCATGTCGACGACCAGCCCGAGCAGTCCGCTGGCGGCAACGGGCTGGAGACCGAAGATCACGACCTCGGCGAAGTTCGTCAGTGCCGGAAGCCCGATCGTGTATGCGTAGGCCGGGAGCGGCGGGTCGGTGTGCGGGTTGGGCTGAACGGGTTCCAGTGCCCACCCGTTCGTCTCGATCATCCACTCGATCTTCTCCGCATGCGGGATGCGGAAGTCCGGAAGCTCGTTGCTCATCACGGGACCATTCAGATCAGGCTCTCGCTATCGAGATCCGTTGCGTGCTGGAGATGACGAGTGGCCATGGCCGCGAACATCGCCTCGCTGCGTTCGGTGCCGCCGACGATCTGCGATGCGATGACCGCCATCACCACCCCGGCGAAAGCCTCGCGACGGTACTGCTGCCAGACCCATGCATCGTCGATCGTGACCCCGTAGTCCGAACGCAGAACATCGGCATACTCGACAACAAGCTCTCGTTCGATCTCGGCCCGGTCTGCCGGAAGCGGCCCAGCTCCGAGGAAGTACGAGACATCGGCGATCCCGGATCCGTGACCCGGCGTCTGCCAGTCGACCGCCGTGATCGGAGCGCCGCCCTCGGCCGTCGCGAACATCAGGTTATCCAAGCGGTAGTCGCCGTGGGTCACCGTCTTCGGGCCGTTCCTGTTCTCGACCCACTCGCCGAGACGCGGACCGAATCGTTCCAGCAACGCAGTGGCCGACTCGTCGAGATACGTGCCGTAGGTCGCGATGAAGTTGGGGAACACGATGTTCCACATGCCGACCAACATCGCCGTATCCTGCGGTCCGTTCGATCGTCCCAGCCAATCGAGGTCCGCCAGCGTCGGATCATCCCATCGGGGACCATGCAGCCGCGCCAGTTCGAGAACAGCGCGACGGGCAAGATCGACGGTGCATCCCGTGATCTGATTGCCCTGCTCGGCCGGAGCGAGATCCTCGAGAACGATCACGAAATCGCCGGTGGCCTCGGTCCAGTCGCTGAAATAGCATGTCGGCACGTTCATGTCGATCGAGTCGGCGACCTGGTTGTAGAACTTCGATTCGCGCTCGTAGTTCCGCAGCGCGATACCAGTCATCCGACTCGTCTCGTCCGGCGACGGCAGCTTGATCACCACGCTGGCGGGAACAGACGGATCCGTCGACCGCAGTGCGACGCGCAGGTTCATTCCAACCAGGCCATCACCGATGCGCTGCTGATCACCCATTTCGACAGCGGCACCGAACACCGTCGACAACCACTCCCCTGTCACCTGATGCGGCCCCACACCCGGCACGGTAGCTGACCCGATGGTGCGCGGCCATGCTGGCCGGGTACCGTCAGAGCCGCAATGTATCGGTTCCTCTTCCGCCCCAAATGGATCCTGTTCCACATCGTTGTTCTCTCGTCCGCAATCGGGATGCTCGGGCTCGCTCGCTGGCAGTGGAACAAGCACGTCGAGCGCGACGCTTTCACCTCCGAACTTCACCAGCGCGAGCAGGCGACGCCTGCCGAACTCGCTCCGTTGCTGGCCACCAAGGCACCCGCCGACATCGAGTACTACACGGTCAGCGCTCGGGGTTCATACATGGCGACGACTCAGTTCTCCGAGATCAACCAGGTCGTCGATGGCCACAACGGGTTCAACGTGTTGACGCCGTTCCAGATCGACAACGGGCCGATCATCATCGTCAACCGGGGTTTTGTCGCCGACGGTGCGAAGGTGCCGGCCGCACCGACCGGGCACCTCGCCGTCGGCGGCCTCGCGCGCACCACGGAGATTCGCACAACTGGGCAACTGACCGACAACAATGATGGAGCAGGGAACGAGGTTCGCAGAATCGATCTACCGCTGCTCGCCAAGCGGTTGAACGCAACCGTCGCTCCCGTCTACATCACCTTCAGCGCATCGGATCCGGCATCACCGATTCCGCCGTTGCCACTGCCGGCGCCAGATCTCAGCGGCGGACCGCCCCACGTCTCGTACACCGTGCAGTGGTGCATCTTCTCGCTCTGTGCCCTCGTGGGTTGGGTGTTCGCGATTCGACGCTCGTTGCGCACCCGCCGACTCGAGTCAGGGCAGTCAGACCCAGACCG
>JAYTOM010000429.1:0-2446 GCA_043747765.1 Actinomycetota bacterium | reverse complement strand
TGCCTCTGACGGTCGCGGTTCGATCGATGCGCCGGCCGGTGTCAGGGTCAGTCGCCACGAACACGCGGAGTTCCCAGGAGCCAGTACTGCGTTGACGTAGTGATCCATGCACGGATCGCATGTTCGCGATCCGTGGGCAATCATGTGGGCGCCGTGAGCAGTGAAAGCGCGAGAACCCCTGCTCACGTTGTCCGTGAGCAGGGGTTCGTTGGAGCGGATGACGAGATTCGAACTCGCGACCCTCACCTTGGCAAAAGTTGTGGTCACCGTCCGTACAGTCCGTCTACTGCTGCGCAGTACTCCATAGTCCGTGAAACCGTCCGGGAAATCCGTCTCGTCCGTCCAGTTCGTATACCGGTCTACCTTCGCACGCGCGCTATGTGCCGGTCAGCTTGCTCTGTGGACGACGGCGTGGCCGCGACGGACCATCTTGGCGATGGACCTGTTCCCGGTCAGCCGCGTGCCGACCGCGAGTTCTTGACCAACGGCGCCAGCGACGCGCTCCAAGGTCTCCAACGTCGGACGCGTGTCACCATTTCACCTCGCGCCGCTCAGTCGGCGGAGAAGATCAGTAGTTCGTACGTTGCTTGGGCGGCCTGGCGTTGGCCAGCGTCGAGTTGTAGCCACATAGGCGTACGTGGGTCTGTCACCTGGTGCTCGATCTGGCGAAGCAGGTCGATGTCGGCGTCCGTGAGGCCGGCCCGTGTCTCGTCGGGGTCGGCTTCGATCGTGAGCAGGAACGCAACATCTTGGAGGTGCCGTGGGCTCGCTGCGGTGCGAGCGTCGACCGCTGCGGCGGTCTTCACGGCGATCGCACCGGCCAGGGTCGGCACGTATACCTCGGCGTTCGGGCGGTCGTCTGCGTAGTAAAGGCTGATCTGGCGGGCCGTCTCGAACGCACGCCGTCCACCGGGGATCGCGATGCTTGCCACGTTGCGGTGCGCGACCACGAGTTGGTCGTCGGGCGTGTCGTCAGGGCAGAGCACGTCGATCTGCGCTGAGTAGTACTCGAACGAGCAACGCGCCAGCCGGTCGCCCCCGCCAAAACTGTCTTGGAGGCGGTAGCCGAGTGAGACGAGGAAGTTGGTGAAGTCGTCGAGCAGATTCGGGTTGGTCACGATATCGATCAGGATGTCGGCGTCTTTGGTGCCTTCGGCCCGTTGCGCGCGGGTGTTGTACTCGCGGCCGAGGATCATCACCATCATCCCACCGACGAGTACCCAGCGGTCGGGCCCGTAGCGCTTGCCGAGTTCGCGGATCGTGTCCAGCGCGACGACGTGACGAGGAAGAAGCTCCGCGGTGATGTCGACTTCAGGAACCATGACCGGGGCGCTATCCGGCGAGTTCATCGCTGAGCGCGGCGAGTGTTCCCAGGCTGACTCGGGCGACGATCTCGTTGCCGACAGGGAGCGGTTCGATGTCGGCCCGGCGGAGTTCGTCGAGCAGCGCACCCAGGGCCAGGTCTGCGGCGCGGTCGCCGTCGTCGGCGAGATCGAGCCAGGCAACCAGTAGCCGTCCGGCGCGTGAGTCCCGCCAGGCCATGTCGGCGTGGTCGACGACCCGGAGGCGCACGTTAGGATCACCCCCGACCCCGGAGACGACCTTCTTGCGGCGCATAGCGTCGACGGCGTCAGCATCAGCGTAGACGTCGAGTTCCCAGCGCAAGGCCCGCCCGGTCGGCACGTCGGCCGATTCGGCGAGGGCGCGGCCGCCTGGCGCGATCACAGGGCCGATGCCTTTGCGGATGCGTTGTGGCAGTACGAAAACGTCGTCGATCTTGGCCCGATTCGCGAGTTGCACACGGATGTTGTGGCGGGCAGCCTCATTCGAGTCGACGAGCAGTTGAGCGATGAAACCGCTGTTGATCAGGCCCCACAGCAAGCTCGGGTTCAGCGGCCGGCCGCGTCGGCGTTGGTTGTTGTTCCGGGCGTGAACAGACTCGGGCGAGATCAACCATCGCCCGGCAACCTTGTCGGCAACGAGCACCCTGGCCTCGATGAGGCCTCGTACGCGCCCCTCGGACAAACCGAGTTCGTCGGCAGCGGCAGCTACCGTGAAGTACGCGGACCAATCAGGCACGACATGATCGTAGCCGACATCCGCATGATTTTACAGAAAACCATGCGTTCATGCCTGGTTTCATAGAAAACCATGCGTTGCCACCTGATTTGAAGGAAACCCATGCGTTTCCCGCCCGCCCGTCATGATCAGTCGTTGTCGCAATCGATTCAGTCATCCCGAAACCTACGGAAGCATCATGGGCAGACCATGGGAAAACCAAGGGCACGGCAACCCGCACACCAGCAGCCGAAAGCGCAGGAAACCCTGTACAGCTGAAACCCGAGGTTGCCAACTGGCTCGACTCCCTCACCGACAACCAGTTCGGTCAAGCCGAATGCTACATCGACCTCCTCCGCGACCAAGGCGTACACCTGAGCGAACCATT
>JAYTOM010000428.1:0-2373 GCA_043747765.1 Actinomycetota bacterium | reverse complement strand
TTCGCCGCTGCCCGCCTGCGACGCGTCTACGCCGATCTGGCGGTACACGAACTCGTTGCCTGCTCGTGAGCGACCTGTTCGATCCGCAGTCGATCAGCGTCTTCGAACGACGGATCGACGAATGGCTGGCGAAGTTCGCCAACGGGAATCCGACGATCGCGGCGATCGATCGGGGCGAGGTCAGCGCCGCTGGCGGTGATGAACCGCGCTGGTACGTACGGATGCGTGGCGAGGAGAAGGAATTCACCACCGTGTGGCTGACGCTCGGCCAGCGCACACTGCGCTACGAGGCGTACGTCATGCCGGCCCCGGAAGAGAACGCTGTCGAACTGTACGAGAACTTGCTGCGGCGTAACCAGTCGCTGATCGGAGCACATTTCGCGATCGGTGTCGAGGACGCGGTGTTCCTTCGCGGTGATCTTGCGCTGACCGCGTTGTCCGAGGACGAGCTGGACCGGATCATCGGATCGCTGTACGCCGCGACCGAGCAGTGCTTCCAAGGACTTCTGCGGATCGGCTTCGCCAGTCGATTCGACTGACGTCCGAACTACTCTCCCGCTCCGGGAGGTCGTGCAATGGGGGAGAGAGTTCTGGTTGTCGGCGGCACCGGGCCGACCGGTCTGCCGTTGCTGCGCGGTCTGGTGGCCCGTGGCCATGACGTGACCATCCTGCATCGCGGTCTGCACGAGCACGAGGAGACGCCAGCGCAGGTGCAGCACCTGCATGCCGATCCGTACGACATCGATTCGTTCACGAACGGGCTCGGTGATCGCACGTTCGATGCGACGATCGTGATGTACGGACGACTACGCAAGATCGCTGATGCGATGGTCGGTCGGACCGGCCGATTCCTCAGCGTCGGCGGCGTACCCGCATATCTCGGCTGGATGAATCCGTGGGTGCACGAGCCGGCTGGTCTGCCGGTGCCCGTTGCCGAAAACGCTGCCACCGTCAGTTCACCGGAGCAGGACGAGAAGGGGTACCGGATCGTGCGGACCGAGCACGCGGTGTTCGAGACTCATCCGGGCGCCGCTCATTTTCGCTACCCGTACGTGTACGGCCCCCATCAGTTGACGCCAAGAGAATGGTGTGTGGTGCGGCGAGTGTTGGACGGGCGACGGCGGATGGTCGTCGCCGATGGTGGCCTGACCCTGCATCATCACGGGTACACCGAGAACCTCGCCGAAGCCGTGCTGCTGGCCGTCGACCAACCGGACGCAGCAGCCGGGAAGGTCTTCAACGTCGGCGATTCCGAGGTTCTCACGGTGCGCCAGGTGATCGAAGTGATCTGTGCCGAACTCGATCACGAGATGGAGGTCGTCTCGATGCCGTTCGAACTGGCGACGCCGGCGCTGCCGATGCTGGCGCAGCCGGCTTCATCGCACCGTGTTCTCGATCTGTCTCGTGTCACTCACGATCTCGGCTACAGCGACCTCGTTCCGGCACGCATCGCCGTTGGCCGCACGGCGCGCTGGCTGGTCGAGCATCGGCCGCTGGGCGGTGGCGTGGAGGAGAAGGTGCTCACCGACCCGTTCGACTACCGGGCAGAGGATGTGCTGATGGATGCATGGGGACTGTGTCTGGAATCGATGCCCACCGTCGATTTCGTCGTCCAGCCGGGCGCCGGACTCGCCTACAGCGGCCCCGGCGGCCGACCACGCTCACAGAAGGAGTTCGTCCCATGACCGACACGACAAGCCATCCATCCAGCCAGACGACAAGCCAGCCATCGAGCCAGACAACACGCCAGTTCTCCAGCCATTCAGGCCCGATGCGCGGCGTGCGGATCGTGGATTTCTCGATGGCGTTGACCGGTCCGTACGCGGCGGCGTTGTTGGGCGACCAGGGGGCGTCCGTCGTCAAGATCGAACGTCCAGGCATCGGCGACATCGCCCGCTGGGTCGGCGTCGCGGTCAACGGGATCTCGGCGCTGTACCAGTCGTGCAACCGCGGCAAACGCACGATCACCATCGACCTGACGAGCGAGCAGGGACGCGACATCGCCGCGCGCTTGGTCAGCGAAGCCGACGTGGTCATCGAGAACTTCCGCCCGGGCGTGATGGACAGGCTCGGCCTCGGCTATGACGCGCTGCGGGTCGGCAACGAGAACCTGATCTATGCCTCGCTGTCCGGGTTCGGGTCGAAAGGCCCGTACGCGACCAAGGGTGCGTACGACACAGTGATCCAGGCCTACGGCGGGTTGGCGTCGAACCAGGCCGACGTCGACGGCGAGCCGCGCTTTCTGCATCAGACTGCGGCCGACAAGATCACGGCGATGTATGCCGTGCAGGCCATCACCGCTGCGCTGTTCGCTCGCGAGCGCGGGCTCGGCGGGCAGCATGTCGAGTTGTCGATGCTCGATTCCGTGGTGTC
>JAYTOM010000427.1:0-20219 GCA_043747765.1 Actinomycetota bacterium | reverse complement strand
CGTCGTCGACGTCTTGGTCGAGCCGCAAGCGGCGGCAACGAGGGCGGCACCGAGCACGCCGGCACCCGCGAGCAGGCGTCGACGGGACAGGGATCCGGCCGTCATCTCGGACATTGACTGCGTGACATCGAAATCGAGATCGGTGTTGTCGTCGCGTTGGTTCACTTGACTGCTCCTTCTGCTGCCGGGCTGGCCATGGAGGTGGGCTCGAATGCCGCTGGGAACGAGACGTTTCCGGCTGCCGCCGGCAGCTTGGAGATGTCTGTCGGAATCGCAATGAGGGCGTCGCCTCCGCCGCTCAATAGCGCACCGACGGCGCGAAGCGTGGCGAGGTGCTGAGACTCGACGCCCATGATGCTGGCCGTCAGCGCGACCGATGTCTTGTCGGTGAACTGATTGCACTCGTTCAGGTAGGTCTCGGTGGCGACGGTCTCCAAGGTGATGGCGAGTGTGACGACGTCGAGGGGCGCTTTCAAGGTCGGTTTGGCGGCCTCGACGATCGGGGCGTACTTCGGGTTGGGTTGGTCCTGCTTTTTGCCACCCAAGGCAACCGTCTGTGCTTGGAAGGCCATCATGTGCTCGTTGTGCTGAGCCATCGTGGTCTGCGCGAATTTGACGATCACCGGGTTGCCGTTCTTGATGAAGTCCAACGTCAACGCTGCGCCATACGTGGCAACGGCAAGGACTTCGAGCGACGAGTTGGTCTGCAACATTTGGATGTCGAGCGACGAATCGGCTGCGGCGGGCCGAGCGAAGATCGATGACGCCGCCAAGCCGATCACACCGAGGCCGGCAACGCCGGACAACTTGGCGCGTACGTTCGAACGGGAGGCGTCGAGCGCGCGCATTTCGTCGGGGGTGATGAGGGACGTCTTGCGACGGTCGTTGGCGGAGTCACGGAGGTCCGCAACGCCGGCGTGCGCATGCTTGATGGCGTCTGATTGCTGATCCTGTGATTCCTCGATCAGTTCTGTCAGCCGTTTCTCATCGATGAGCATGTGTCGTCCTTTTGGAGAGTGACGGGTGAATTCACCCACAGTCATCGTTCGTCTCTCCGCGCGATTTGGATGACAACCTGGCGAAATATCGAGCCGAAAACTTGACGAACTCCTGACGCTGCGCTACAGCAGCGGGCGTTCGACTCGCTGTTCGACGCTCCGTTCACCCCAACCAATGACATGGTCACCGAGTCGCCAGACCAAAGGCAGCAGCAGGCCTGTGGCCACGATGGTGATGGCCATCATGATCAGCATGCCGCTTGGCGGATCGACCAGGAGGAAGTAGTTCTTCAACGGCTGGACGAGCAGTGCGAGGGCCAGAAAGGCAGCCATCGCGAGCACCAGTCCCGTCTTCCACATCGCCAGCGGACGGGCGACGCGAGCAAGAATCAGGATCGCGCTGGCGGCCAGCACGACGGTCGCAACAGTGCGCTCCTGCTCCAACGACACGCCACCGGTGTGGCGCGAGATCGTGTATGCGATGTAGGTCGCGACCGACGCCAGGGCGCCGCCGGGAACGGCGATGCGCAGGACGCGGCCGACAAAGCCGGCCCGAACCGGGGCGTCGTTCCGCGCGAGCGCGAGGAAGAAGGCAGGGACACCGATCGTGAAGGTTCCGACCAGTGTGAGGTGGCGGGGCAGGAACGGTGCCTCGGCGCCGCTGATCACGGTCGCGATCGCGAAGAACAGCGCGTACGCGGTCTTGACCAGGAACAAACTGGCGACCCGTTCGACGTTGTTGATGACACGCCTGCCCTCGGACAACACCATCGGCAGCGACGAGAACGTGCTGTCCAACAACACCAATTGGGCGACGGCTCTGGTGGCTTCAGAGCCGCTCGCCATTGCGATGCCGCAGTCCGAATCCTTGAGAGCCAGCACATCGTTGACGCCGTCTCCGGTCATTGCAACGACGTGGCCGCGCGACTGCAATGCCTTGACCATTTCGCGCTTCTGGTGGGGACTGACTCGGCCGAAAACCGTCGAGGCAACGACGGCATCGGCCAGCGCCTCGAGTTCTGTCGGGAGGTCGCGCGCATCGATCGGCGAGTCGGTGCCACCGAGGCCGACTCGCTTGCCGACCGCTGCGACCGTGCGCGGATTGTCTCCGGAGATCACCTTGAGGGTGACGCCTTGTTCGGCGAAGTACTTCAGCGTCTCGTGCGCGTCGGGCCGGACCTGGTCCTCGAGTAACACCAATGCGGTTGCGCGGAGGCCTCTCGGCAGGGTGTCGCCCTCGAGTGGTTGGTCGGATGTGGCGAGGAGCAGCACCCGGTTTCCGGCATCGGCTGCGCTCTCGACCTGCTCGGAGATGGGCGCGTACTCGTCCTTCGTCAACACCATTTCCGGGGCGCCGAACACCCACGTGCCGTTGCCCTCGAACGACGATGCACTCCATTTGCGTGACGAGGAGAAGGCGACGGATTTGGACAACGTCCAATCCGACGTGTTCTTGAAATGACCCTGCAGGGCCTTCTGAGTCGCGTTCGGATTCGGATCGGACCACGCCAGCGCGGCCAAGGCGAGATCGACGCGACTGGAGTTCTGATCCGTGCCCAGCAGCACGACATCGGCGACGTCCATCGAGCCCGATGTGATTGTTCCGGTCTTGTCGATGCAGAGGACGTCGACGCGTGCGAGGACCTCGATCGCGGGGAGTTCCTTGACGAGCGTGCGCCGCCGAGCCAGTCGGACGACGCCGACCGTGAATGCCACGCTCGTCAGCAGGATCAGACCTTCTGGCACCATTGCGACGACCAGCCCGACCGAGCTAACGAGACCATCGCGGATGCCGTCGGAACTGGCCAGCCGACGGATGAACAGTGCGATTCCGGTCGGCACCAGGGCCCAGGTCACAAGTGTCACGATGCGGTCGATGCTGGTCCGTAGTTCGCTGTGCACCAGCGTGAACCGTCGGGCCTCCTCGGCCAACTTGGCGGCGTATGCGTCGGCACCGACCTTGCTCACCTCGGCACGTGCGTTGCCGGCCACGACGAAGCTTCCGGACAGCAGTTCGTCACCGGCCTGCTTGACCAACGGGTCGGCCTCGCCGGTGAGCAAGGATTCATCGACCTCGAGATTGGTGGCGGTCAGCACCGTGGAGTCGGCAACGATCTGCTGACCGGGGAGCAGGTCCATCACGTCGCCGAGCACCAGGTGGTTGACGGCCAGATGCTCGGGCCTCCCGTCACGCATCGCCGTCACCTTCGGCGCGTTGACAACGGTCAGCTTGTCGAGCGTGCGCTTGGCGCGCAGCTCCTGGACGATGCCGATCAGGGTGTTGGCGACGATGACACCTCCGAAGAGTCCATCGCGATACGCCCCGCACGCCATGACGATGACGAACAGGGCACCGATCAGCGCATTGAACCGGGTGAACAGGTTGGCCCGGATGATCTCGCGGATGGTGCGCGAGGGGGCGTCCGGCACGTTGTTGACCTCGCCTCGGGCCACGCGCTCGGCGACTTCCGCAGCGGTCAGACCAGAGGTCGCGCGATCGGGGGCGACATTGGTCTCGGTCACCTGGCGAGCGTAGCTGGTGCCGCCCGAACGATCCCGTGGGGGCAAGGTAGCGTCACGTCATGCGGTTCAGGACGCGGCGCAGACAGCATGAACTCGAACGTGAGGACTTGGTCTTCACGGACCAGTGGCGGGCGATGTTGGCGTTGCGCTGGCCACTCTGGAACCGGTTGGACGTCGATGAGCGGAGTCGCCTCGAGGCAATGACGGTCGTGTTCCTGGCCACCAAACGCTGGGAGGCGGCCAACAACTTCGAGCTCACCGAGACAATGCGAGTGTTGATCGCCGCTGAAGCGTGCCTGCTGCTGCTCGGCATGGACGACCCCGACATCGACCTCTACCGGGGCGTCGGCACTGTCCTCGTCCACCCGACAACGCTGGTGTTGGAAGGCCAGCGCAGCACTGGCACCGCAGGCCTCGTCAGCAGCGATCCGTACGCGATCCTCGGCCAAGCCCAGTTCGGCGGCCCGACAATTGTCGCGTGGGACACCGTTGCCTACCAAGCGCGTCATCCGGGCCGCGGGATGAACGTGGTGTACCACGAATTCGCTCACAAGCTCGACATGTTGGACGGCATCATCGACGGTACGCCACCAATGCTGGACGCCAGCCGGCGCGAACAGTGGATCGCCGTCTGTACACGAGAATTCAGGGCCCTGAGCCGGGGCGCGGGTGGCACCATCCTGCGTGACTACGGTGCAGAGAATCCAGGGGAGTTCTTCGCAGTGGCGACCGAATGCTTCTTTTCGAAGCCGGTCGCATTGCGCGCGGAGAAGGCTGACCTCTACGCCGTTCTGGGTGCGTTCTTCGGACAGGATCCGGCGGCGTGGTTCTCGCCGGTGCCACCTGGGGATCCTTCAATCACGGACGCGTCGATCATGGTCGAGCTTCACGACACTCGTTGATCGAAAAGATGAGTCATCTGTAGAATCATCAACTCGATCATCGACGAGGACCAACATCGCCACCCTCCCCACGGCGATCGCAGCGACCGAACACTGACTGGCGCTCAGGCCGATCGACCGGGTGCGAATCCGGCAGCGACGACGAGCGCTGCCATCGCACACCCGATGGAGTCGACGATGGCGTGAAGGCCGCGCAGCATCGGACGCATCAGCGCCAGGAAAAGCATCGCGATCCTGACCGGCAGTGGTGCATCGTGAGCCGTGTCACCCGACAGGGATGCAACGAGCGCAATGCCAGCACCCAGCGCAGCGATTGACGCGCACAGGAAGGAGTGGCCGTAGCCCCAGACGAACGACAACTGTGACCGCTGTTCGAGCTTCCGTTCGGCCGACGGTTGGAAGTAGATCCACCACACACCGAACATGCACTGCAGACCTGCTCCGGCGACAACCGCCAGGTGTGCCGAGATTCCCGAAGCAGAGGTTCGCGCCGCGTTGATCGCGACGAACGCCGAATGCACACATTCACCGAGGACGATGATGGTGAACAGTCCGTGGTGCTCGGCGATGTGCTGGGGATGCCACGTCGTCACCCGTTCGGCGTGCTCGGCCCAGTACGGGCCGGACAATTCGGCGATCGCGCATATTGCGAACGTGGTGTATCCCCACGAGCCGGGCGTGAACAGCCGAACGATCCATCCGATCTGGATGACGGTCAAGGCCAATGTATGACGCAGGGCCGTGCGCCATCCGGCCTCGTCGTCGGTGTCGTAGGCGGTGTCGTAGGCGGAGGCGAACCAGGTGAAGTTCAGCCACTCCCACCAAATCGCGAAGAACGCCACGACGAACCCGGCGACTGCATGGCGGACGTGATCGGTGCCGAGCCCTTCGTGGAGTTGGCTCGCCCCTGCCCGACGGCGACGGCGACGCACAGGTCGAACAGCAACTCGAGCGGTGTCGAGGCACGATGTGGCTCGTGCGGATCGCGTCCCGTCATCGTGCGCTGGATCAGACCCATCGCACGTCTGACGGCTCAGTTCCGTTGCTGGTGTCCGCAGAGGTCTCGTGGCCGGTCCTGTTCACGACGGTCTGGCACGCGGAGCACCACATACGGACCTCGAGGGGGGTGCCGCACGCCGCGTGTTGCACCGTCCGGCCACCGTGGCGGCGCGCAGCCCAACCGGAAAGTGCTGGCAGAACAGCGGCCAACTCACGGCCCGATTCGGTGAGGTCGTACACGAATCGCCGGGGTCGTTGGGAGTACAACGACGAGATGACAAGGCCATGTCGCTCCATTCGGCGAAGGCGGTCGATGAGGATGTTCGGAGCGATGCCGGGCATGTCACCCGCCAGATCACCGAAGCGTCGCGCTCCGTTGCTCAACGCGCCGAGAGCGAGCAGTACCCATCGGTCGCCGGCCACCTCCGCCGCCTCCTGCAGGGAATCTTCGGAACCGGTGTCTGGCATGGACCCATTCTGGGCGTCGGGGCTGCGCAACATTCGAATCAGTGTATAGTCAGTTGCAAATCACAAGTAACTGCGAGAGGGAGATCATGTCGAGCAATCAAACAGTGCAGGCACTCACGGACACCATCACGTCCATCGACGCGACGGCTGGTCCAGCCGTCGTCAGCATCGGCCGCAATGGACGCGGGAGCGGCTTCGTCGTCGCCGCGAACCGCGTTCTGACCAGCGCCCACAACCTGCGTGACCAGACTGTGGCGGTCACCTTCGCCGATGGCCGTGTCGAGCAAGGCAGCGTCCACGGGGTGGACTCCGACGGCGACCTGGTTGTCGTCGACGTACCGACGGCTGATGTCGTCCCGCTCAGTTTTGCCTCGGAGCTGCCCGGCCTCGGTGGCGTTGTCGTCGCCATCGGTCGCGGCGGTCACCGCAGCAGGGTCACGCTCGGATTCGTCAGCGGCGTCGACCACGCCTTCCACGGCCCTCGTGGCCGTGTCGTGCGTGGCAGCATCGAGCACACCGCGCCATTGGCACGCGGTTCGTCCGGCGGTCCCGTCTTGGCCACCGACGGCACCGTCATCGGCGTCAACACCCATCGTGTCGGGGACGGCTTCTATCTCGCCCGTGCTGCTGATGCCGGGTTGCGCGCCCGTATCGCTGAATTGATCGAAGGACGTTCGGTCCAGCGCCGCACACTCGGCGTCGCGATCGCGCCCGGGACGTTGGCCACTCAGCTCCGGCTGGCGGTGGGGCTCGCCGAACGTGACGGCGTTCTCGTTCGCGGGGTGGACGATGCCGGCCCGGCCGCCCGTGGGGGCGTTCTCGTCGGCGACCTGATCGGGCGGCTCGGTGACCTGTCGATCGTAACGGTCGACGACCTGTCGGACGCGCTCGACGCGTTGACAACCGACACCGTCGAGATCGGCATCGTGCGCGGCGTCGAGGAGTTGACGATCACGGTCAGTCTCGTCGAGGCCGTTCAGTGATCACCTGCAGCCGCATGTGAGCTGTCGATGGTCACGATCAGGCCGGTGAGTAGGGCAGGTTCACCGAAATGAGCACGTGGTGCTCAGGCCGATGTCGGCATCCATATGGTCTTCTTGAAAGATGCCGGCTGCGATCGCGATCACGAAGGGCGTTCAACGGCAATACTGTCCGAATCAGTTCGGCATCGGCATCGTTCGTCTCCACCTCCGGCCCGTTCGGCTCGTGGCCGTGTATCGGTCGCGCCAGAACAGTGGCCGGGGTCGTCGGGGCGATCACCGGCGTCACGCCTGCTTCGCGTCGGGGTGCGGCGTTGATCCGCGGTCCACTCGGTGGCGGCAAGACCCGAGTGATCGACGAGATCGTGATCGCGTTGACGGCCAAGGGCCGCAGTGTCCGCCGGATCGTGGCGACCTCGGCCACATCATCGGTTCCATTCGGTGCCGTCGCCCATCTGCTGCCTGTCGGTGCTCGTGACAGCGCAGATCCGCTGATGTTGATCGCCTCCCTCCGCGATGTGCTCGTTGCCGAGGACGGTCGTGTTCCGGTGCTCGTCATCGACGACGCGCCGTTGCTCGACGTCGCCACAGCGGGAGTCATCGCAACGTTGGCTGGATCGGGAACCGTCCATGTCGTGGCATCCGCCAGAAATGACGAAGCCCTTCCCGACCCGCTGGTCGACGTACTGCTCGGCGACGGATCGCTGAGCACCTCGCTCGATCCGCTGACCGACGATGACATCGACACGTTGCTGCACCTCGTGCTCGGTGGACCAGTCGACGGTGGGGTCCTGGTGTCCATGCGTGACCGCAGCGAGGGCAACCCGCTGCTCCTTCGCGAGCTGACTCGCAGTGCGCTCGATTCGGGCGCTCTCGTCGAAGTCGGCGGAGTGTGGCGCCTTCGTGGGGATGTGACCGGATCGTCGCGACTGCGCGAGGTGGTCGAGAGCCGGCTCGAGATCGTCTCCGCCGAGAATCGCCCGGTACTCGAACTGCTGGCCCTGTGCGAGATCGTCGATCTCGCCGAACTCGAAGCAATGGTCGGCCTTGAGGCACTCGTCGAATTGGAAGCCCGCGGACTCGTCCGCATCGTGACGCGCGACGACCGCGAGGTGGCCGTGCTCGGTCATCCGTTGCATGGCGAAGCGATCCGGATGTCTCTGCCCGCGATGAAGTCTCGACTCCTGCTCCGAGGACACGTGCGCTGGGTCGAGGAGAACCACATCGTCGGCGACGGCGACGGCGCTCTGCAGCTTGCCATCTGGCGGCTCGATGCAGGGTTGCCGAGCGATCTCGACAGTCTCTTCCGCGGAGCGCAGTTGGCTGCGGCGATGCATGATTCGCGCAGCGTGCTGCGGCTCGCCCGGCCACTCTTCGCGCAGCGGCCGACGGCCCAGTGCGGGCAGCTGATCGCCGACGCACTGTTCCAGACCGGCCAGTGGGCTGAAGCCTTCGCGACACTCGACCACGCAAGTTCGTTGCCGGCGCCGTCGGCGCTGCGAGTGGATCTCGCAGTCTCCAGGGCCAACATCTTGCTCTGGGGCGTCGGCGATGCGCCCGCTGGACTGGCCATCCTGCGCTCGCTGCGCAACGACCCGGAGATGACAGAGGCGGACATCGACCGGCTGACCGCCGAGTACGCGTCCGTACTCGTCTACGCGGGTCGCCCTGGCGATGCACTGCTCGAACTCGAGGAGGCGGCGACCAGTGATCATCTCCAACTCCAACTCGGTGCCGTTGGGCCGTACGCGAACTCTCTGGCGATGGCGGGACGCACCACCGAGGCCATCGCTGTCATCGAACGTGGTTTGGCGATTCGACCGAGAGAGCGCATCAGCGGCGTCGCCGATCTGGACGTGTACCTCGTCTCCAAAGTGTTCGCGATGTTGGAGGCAGGGTCGTTCGCGGCCGCAATCGCACTCGCAGAGACCGAATACGAAAAGGCAGTCGTCGGTGCTCGTCCGCTGAGCCAGTACTGGTTCACGCTGCTGCTCGGGCGCGCCTACCTCGGCACGGGAGGAGCCGGCTCGACCCTGCGTGCTTTCACGAACGCACGTGCACTCGGTCTCGATGCCGGACTCGGCGGTCCGACGCGTTCAGCGGTCGTCGGCATGGTGGTCGGCCATGCGCTCTTGCAGAACTCGTCGGCCGCCGACGCCGGCCTGGCCGAATTGGAAGCCCTTCCACCATTCGGCTTCATGATCCCAGAGCAATCGATCGCCTATGCGTGGGCGGCTGTGGCCCGTGGCGATCTTGCGCTTGCCAGGCAGTTGTTGACCGAAGGAGCTCGCGACGCGATCGATTCCGGCCACATCACGAGCGCGATCTGGATGCTCCATGACGTCGCCCGCCTCGGACGTGCGGTCGATGTCGCCGACCGGATCAGCGAGTTGGCTGCGACGACCGAATCTCCGTTGGCTGCAGCCAAAGCCGTGCATGCGCGCGCGCTGATCACCAACGACGTTGCGAAATTGGCGACGGCAGCGGACATGTTCGAGGCGCTCGGCGCCAACCTGCTCGCCGCAGAAGCCGCCGTGTCGGCGTCCGATGCAGCCAGGGACAAGGGCGATCAACGCACGGCAGCTGCGCTCACGGTCCGCGCCGAGCGAAGTGCCGCACTGTGCGAGAACGCGCGTACCCCGGCTTTGGTCGTGGCGGGTGGTTCGGTCGATCCTCTCACTGATCGCGAACGTGAGATCGCGTTCCTCGCGGCCAACGAGATGACCAGCCGTGAGATCGCCGAGCGATTGTTCCTTTCATATCGCACGGTGAACAACCACCTGCAGCACATCTACGACAAGCTCGGCATCCGTGGACGCTCGGAATTGCGCAACGCGCTCGGCACTGGACAGGACTAACTGCTGTCATGGATGCCGCCAGCATCGCCCTCGTCCAATCCACGTTCCAAACAGTCGCGCCGTCCGCCGATCGACTTGCTCGCCTGTTCTACGACCGGCTCTTCGAACTCGACTGGTCGCTGCATTCGATGTTCCCCGAAGATCTCGTCAGCCAGCGTGAGAAGCTGATCGACGAGCTGATTGCGATCGTCGACTGCATCGGTCGGATCCGTGAATTCGTCGCTCGCACCACCGATCTCGGCAGCCGGCATGCCGGCTACGGCGTCGAACCGCATCACTACGATCTGGTGCTCGACGCCCTGCTGCATGCGATGACGTCGTGCGCACCCGACGCAATGACACCGGACGCGATCGCGGCTTGGCGCCGGGCATACCACCTGATCGCCGAGACGATGATGCACGGAGCGACACACGGCC
This sequence comes from Actinomycetota bacterium, assembly GCA_043747765.1. GTDB lineage: Bacteria > Actinomycetota > Acidimicrobiia > Acidimicrobiales > Ilumatobacteraceae > WLMZ01. The sequence continues at coordinate 10,074 of JAYTOM010000427.1, read as the reverse complement.
CGTCGGCTCCCTCACGGGCTGGCTAGCCTCGCCGCTCATGACCAGCGTCTCCAGCATGAACAGGTTCGAAGATCGCCGCATCATCGTCACGGGCGGCGGCTCCGGGATCGGTCAAGGCACCGTGCTCCGCCTGCTGATGGAGCGCGGCACCGTGCACGCGATCGACGTCAACGCCTCCGGTCTCGAGGCGACTGTTGCCAAGGCGACGGAGGACGGAACCAACGATCGGCTGACCACGGGCACCTTGGACATCAGCGATGAAGCGGCCGTCGGGTTGCACGTCGGCGAAGTCGCGGCGCGCCTAGGCGGCCTCGATGTGCTCGTCAACGCCGCTGGCATCATCCGTGCGGTGAAGACCCACGAATGCACACTCGAGATGTGGAATCAGGTCATCAACACCAACTTGACCGGCACCTTCTTGATGGTCCGTGCGTCGCTGCCCCCACTGCTCGAGTCGGGTCGTGGTGTCATCGTGAACTTCAGCTCCACATCGGCCACGTTCGCGCACCCGTACATGGCCGCCTACGCCGCCAGTAAGGGTGGAGTCGACTCGTTCACCCACACGTTGGCCGTGGAATACGCGAGGCAAGGATTGCGGGCCGTCGCCGTTGCGCCGGGAGGCATCGTCAGCGGCATCACCGATGATGCCGCTGGAATGATCCCGAAGGACGCCGACTGGTCGCTGTTCTCGAAGATGTCGCCGTTGATCGACAACGGAAAGGGCATGGGCGAGCCCGCTGACATCGCCGGAGCAATCGCGATGCTGGCCAGCGATGACGGCAAGTGGATCACCGCGACCTCGCTGCGCATCGACGGTGGAGCCCACGGCTGACCATGGCTGACCATGACCAGGTTCGACCCGAGAGGTCAGCCTGCGGCGAACGGCTTCTTGGCCAGCATCACGTCGGCACCGAGCACCGGCTCCAGGAATGGGCCGAAATCGGGGCCGCGACGGAGGCCGTGCCCACCGTCGACGGCGATTGCGGTGCCGGTGATCCAGCGCGAATCAGACCCGATCAGGAAGCGGGCGAGTGCGGCGATGTCCTCGGGCTCGCCGACGTCGCCCATCGGGGTCTGTGAGATGTAGCTGTTGTAGACCTCGCTGTCGCGCGGAATGCCTTCCATGATCTCGGTCGAGATGAATCCGGGACGAATGGCGTTGAAGCGGACCTTGACAGCGCCGTATTCGTCGGCTGCGTTGCGCATCATCTGCTCGATCCCGGCCTTGGAAACGGTGTAGGCGCCGAAGTACGGATGCGTCACATAGCCGGCGATTGAGGACATGCCGACGAATGACCCGCCGCCAGCAGCAACGAGGCGGGGTACTGAATGCTTGATGCACAACATCGTGCCCACCACGTTGAGGTGGAGCGTCTCGATGAACTGCTCGGTCTGGGTCAGGTGATACGGGCCCATCCCGCGTGATCCGCCGGCATTGGCGACGACACCGTCGAGGGCGCCGGTCGGCCGCACGGCTGAGGCGACCATCCTGGCCACGTCGTCCTCGATCGTGACATCGCCGGTCACGAAACTGGCGCTGCCCCCGCGCCCGGTTGCTTCGGCGGCCGCTGTGATGATCGCGACAGCGTCCTTCAACGACGCCTCGGTCCGCCCGGAGATCGTCACCGCGGCTCCGTCGGCTGCGAGTCGAACTGCGCAGGCGCGCCCGATCCCCGTTCCGCCGCCGGTGACCAGCACCGCTGCCCCTTCAAGTCCACCTGTCGGCGACGTCCGCATCGCTTTCGGATCGGTGTTCTCGTCCGACTGCTGATTCGTTTGCTGATTCGTCATGACGTCGGACGGTAGTCGGCGGCGTCATGTTGGCGTGATACGAAAGGTCGATGAGCAACAACTGGGGACGATGGGGCGACGACGATCAGCGCGGAACCCTCAACCTGATCACATCCGAAGCCGTCAGGGCGGCAGCCCAGCGGCGTGTCACCGGGAAGGTCTATTCGCTCGCGATCCAACTCAGCCAGGCGTCGGTTCCGGCGGTGCACGACCGGCCACTGATCGAGCGCTACACGTTGTCGTCCACAGCCGACATCGGTCGCGTCCCACCATTTTTCGAGATCGGTGAAGGTGTCGGAGCGAACGAAGACGTGATCGTGATGCCGAGCCACATCGGTACGCACATGGACGCGCTCTCCCATGTGGCGTCGAAGTTCACGCTGTACAACGGATTTGCCGGAGACACGTTCACGCCGCGAGGCGGCGCCGCCAAACTCGGCATCGAAAACACCGGCAGCTTCGCCGGACCGGCCAAGTTGCTGGATGTCGCCGCTCACGTCGAAGCCACGACGGGCGAGGCGCTCGGCGTCAACCAGATCATCGACAGCGCGCTCCTCGAGTCGTGTCGTGCTGCGCAGGACACAACGATCGAGCCCGGCGACATGCTGCTCGTGCGGACGGGTTGGATCGAACACCGCAACAAGCACCTTGCGCCGGAGCAGGCGTGGATGCAGGCGGGCATCGGGCTCGACGCCGTGGCGTTCATCCGCGACAACAGCATCAGTGTGGTCGGTAGCGACAACTCGGCGATCGAGCCGATTCCGTTCGACCAGAACAAGTTCCTCGGTGTTCACATCGAGCTGCTGCAGCAGATGGGAGTGACCCTGATCGAGCATCTGTGGCTCGCTGATCTGGCCGCCGACACGTGCTACGACGTCCTTCTGGCAGTTGGTGGACTGCTCATCACGGGTGCAACGGGGACGCCGGTCAACCCCATCGCGATCGGCTGAGAACAACCGTTAGTTCTTTCTCCTCAAATCCAGCGAACGGCCCTGACTGGCTGCCGAGAACGTGTTACGGTGCCCGCACCATCACACCGAATCTCGGGGGGGATTTCATGCGTCGTTCTGGTTTTCGTCATGCGGCAGTTCCCGTTGTCTGTGCACTTCTCGCCGTTTCCTGCGGCAAATCCCGCGTCGCGACCCCGTCGTCGGTTGCGCCGGCCACGACAGCTGTGGCGACCACGTCCGTTGCAGTACCGACGACTGGGGTACCGACCACGGTGGCTGCCTCGGGTGTGACCACCCCGTCGAGCGGATCGACGTCACCGTCTGCCACGACGACCACCACTGGCTCATCCATCGCCACGACTGCACCGGTGCAGACCACCACGGCGCCGACGGCGACGACCGTTCCCGCCGGTCCGAGCTTCGGCGATGGTCCATGGCCGTGCGGAGCCGGTGACGGCAAGAACGCGGATGACGGCTCGACGCCAGGCGTGACCAAGACATCGATCAGCATCGCCGCCGGCGACGATGCCGGCTACCCGGGTGCGCCCGGTCTGAACAGCGAAATGACCGATGCGATGAAGGCAATGATCGCCAAGTGCAACGCACTCGGAGGGATCAATGGTCGCCAGATCAAGCTGAACTACTACGACGCAGCGTTGTTCAACGTCGGCCCGGCAATGCAGTCAGCCTGCGACGACAAGAACTTCTTCCTCGTCGGCGAAGGCTGGGCGCTCGACGTCGCACAGGAGGAGATTCGCCTCGGCTGCGGCCTCCCGGCCGTTCCGGCGTACGCCGTCAGTGCTGCGTTCGCGCATGGCAAGGACGTGTTCGCTCCGACACCCGGACCGTCCGACGAAACGACCGCCGGAATGTACGCGCAGTTCGCCAAGCTGTTCCCCGACGGGGTGAAGAAGGCAGCGGCCCTCGTCGGCGCTTTCGCCGCCACGCAGGAGTCGCGAGACAAGGCGGTCATTGCTTCGGAGACGTTTGGCTGGAACTGGGTGTCGAAGACGATCGAGTACAACCCGATCGGTGAAGCTGACTGGACTCCGTTCGTGAAGCAGCTCCAGGCTGCCGGCGCCGGCGCGATCTACTGGTCCGGTACGTGCCTGCCGAACCTGCAGCTGTTCATGCAGGCGGCCAAGGCCAACGGCCTGAACATCCCCGTGCTGGCCGAGGCCAATCACTACTCGGCAGCGTGTGCAGCTGCGAACACCGACGGAGCGATGGACAACCTGTATGTCCGTATCTCAGCGGTTCCGTTCGAAGAAGCCAGCACGGACAAGGCAGTTCAGGACTACCTCGATCTGATGAAGTCGAGTGGTGGCGGGGTGTCAGGTCTGGGCGCCACGGCCGCCTCGTCCTTCCTGCTCTGGGCGACCGCTGCATCGTCTTGTGGCGACACGCTGACCCGTGATTGTGCAATCGGCAACCTCAAGAACGTTCATGACTGGACTGGTCACGGTCTCTACTCCAAGACCGACCCTGGCGCCAACCATCCGACCGATTGCACGGCTCTACTGAAGCTCGCTGGCACGAAGTACGACCGTGTCGTGCCGACCGCTGCGGGAACTTTCGATTGCAACCCGGCGTACGTCGTCAAGATCCCCAGCACACTTGCCCTCGTGGCCGCGAAACTGGATCCGAACCGCATCTCGCAGCAGTTCACACCGGGCTGACCAGGCCGTATTCGAGTGCTCCCGGTCCTCTTGAAACCCCGCAAATCATTGTCCCATCTGATTTCTGACGGTGTATCAGATTCTGTTACCGTGACTCGTCCAATGACCTGTCCCGGGGGGAATCCTTTGATGCGAAGTACTTCAGTTCGGTTTGTTGCTGCGTTCATGACGCTCGCCATCGTGGCGTCGTCATGCGGAAAAGATCGCAGCAGTGCAACCGCAACCACCGCCGCGAGCACCGCCACAACGGCGTCGCCAGCGGCGGGGAGCACGGTGGCCACGACCGCTGCCTCGTCCACGACGGCGACGGCCGGCTCCGGCGCGACCACGACGGCCGCGACCACGACGGCACCGTCGGGCGCGACCATGACGGCACCGTCGGGCGCGACCACGACGACGTCAGCAGCCGTGGTAGCCGGTCCGATGTTCGGTGATGCACCGTGGCCGTGTAGTTCCGGCAGCGGCACCAACACCGATGACGGAACCGAGGTCGGGGTCACCAAAGAGGCAATCAGTATTGCCTCGGGTGATGACGCCGGCTACGCCGGATCGCCTGGCCTCGACCACGAGATCACCGACGCGGTGAAGGCGCTGGTCGCCAAGTGCAACGATCTCGGTGGCATCAACGGGCGCAAGATCACGCTCAACTACTTCGATGCCGCGCTGCTGAACATCGGTCCGGCGATCCAGGGTGCGTGCGACGGCAAGAACTTCTTCCTTGTCGGCGAAGGCTGGGCCTTCGACGGTAACCAGGAAGAGATCAGGCTCGGGTGCAAGCTCCCGGCCGTTCCCGCCTACAGCGTCAGCGCAGCATTCGCGATGGGTAAGGACGTCTACCAGGGTGTTCCGAACCCCGCCGACGAGACGCCGGCTGGAGAGTTCGCGCAGACGACGGCGTTGCTCGGCGATGCGGTCAAGCATGTCGGCATGCTCGTCGGCAACTACTCGGCCACGCAGGAGACCCGCGACAAGGTTGTCGCCACTGCCGGTGCATTCGGTTGGGCGTTCTCCGAGACCAACCTCGAATACTCGATCACCGGAGAGACCGATTGGACCCCGTTCGTCAAGCAATTGCAGGCTGCAGGCTCGACGGCCGTGTACTGGGCGGGCTCGTGCCTGCCCAACCTGCAGTTGTTCGCGCAGACCGCGAAGGCCAACGGCTTCGACGTTCCGATCATCACCGACACGAATCACTACGAAGCTGGCTGTGCGGCTGCCAACACCGACGGGGCACTCAACAAGGTGTACACCCGGATGAGCTTCGTTCCATTCGAGGAAGCCGGCGTCAATCCGGCCACCAAGGACTATCTCGACCTGGTCAAGGCCGCTCACGGCGACACGTCGGTCCTCGGTGCCCAGGCGACCTCGTCGTTCTTGCTGTGGGCAACTGCCGCATCTGCGTGCGGCGCCCAGCTGACCCGAGCGTGCACACTGACCAACTTGAAGAACACGCACAAGTGGACCGGACACGGCCTTCACGGCGAAAGTGACCCAGGTGCGAATCATCCCCCGGCATGCAACGTGTTGCTGCAGCTGGTCGGTACCTCGTACAAGCGGATCGCTCCGGCCAAGCCCGGTACGTTCGACTGTGACCCGACGTGGGTCGCCAAGGTCGTCGGCGTTCCCGCGTTGGCCCAAGCCAAACTGGACGCCAATCGCATCTCGCAGCAATTCACCGGTCAGTAGCACGTCACCCACGATGAAGCACTGGAGCAGTTGAGGCAACATGCAGAACTTCCTTGCCTACACAGTGCTCGGGTTGTGCCTCGGGTCCGTCTACGCAATCGCGGCGACGGGCCTGGTGGTCACCTACTCGACGTCTGGCGTGTTCAACTTCGCGCACGGGGCGGTCGCGACGATGAGTGCATTGATCTACTGGCAGTTGCGATTCGATTGGGGTGTCCCGGCACCGATCGCGCTGGTGCTGACGATCCTGTTCTTCGCTCCGATGATCGGTCTGCTGCTCGAGATCGTGGTCATCCGAGGTCTCAGCGGAACCAGCGAAGTCACGCGACTCGTCACGCCGATTGCGCTGCTGCTCGGCGTCAACGGCGCCGCCACGTGGATCTGGTTCCGCGGTGGTAGCCGCAACATCGTGCCGAAGAAGTTCTTCGGCGGCAGCAAGATCGACATCCTCGGTCAGGCTGTGTTCTATCACCAGTTGATCGGCGTCGCACTTGCCGTTCTGATCGCCGGGGCCTTGTACGTCCTGTTGTTCAGGACCCGAATGGGCGTCACGATGCGGGCAACGGTCGACGACCGCTCGTTGCTGATGCTGAACGGCGGCCGGCCGGACAGGATGAGCATGTTCAGCTGGGCGGTCGGCGCTGCGCTGGCCGGCCTGGCCGGTGTGCTCCTGTCGCCGCAGCAGGGCGCCCTGCAGATCTTCGCGCTCACCCTGCTGATCTTCGATGCGTACCCGGCGGCCATCGTCGGCCGGCTGCGCAGCATCCCCCTCACCTACGTCGGTGCGATGGTGCTCGGCCTGTCGAAGCTCTACTTCGACTGGGTCTCCGACGCCGGTCAGCGCTGGCTGGCATTGCGCAACCTGCGCAACGCAATCCCGGCCCTGCTGCTGTTCGGTGCCCTCCTGATTCTTCCGCAGGACCGTCTTCGTGGGGCCATCGTCGCCAGGACGCGAGAACGGTTCCACGTGCCCAGCATGAAACAGGCGGTTGCTTGGGCGGGTGTCTTGGTCGCGGTCATCTTCCTGCTCCAGAAGCTGATGTCGGGCTCGGCCGTGATCAGCCTCGCCAATGGAATGGCGTTGTCGCTTCTGGCGATCTCGCTGGTCTTGCTGACCGGGTACGCGGGCGAGATCAACTTGGCCATCTTCACCTTCGCGGGGATTGCGCTGATCGCCGCCTGGCAGTTCGATGTCGGCCCCGGCGGTCTGGCCACGAAGACCTCGCTCTCGGTCCCGGCAATCCTGCTCGCGATTTGCATCTGCGCAATTGTCGGCGGCCTCATCGCATTGCCGGCGCTTCGACTTCGCGGGCTGTATCTCGGGCTGGCGACGTTCGCATTCGGGATCGTCGTCAACCAACTCGTGTTCTTGCAGACAGCGGCGTTGAAGGCCAACGTCCTCGGCCTGAAGTTCACCGTCAACTTCTTCACGACCGGCTCGCTGACCATCCCGAGACCACACTGGTTCGGAATCAACTTCAACGATCAACGCAACTTCTTGATGCTGATGACCATCATGTTCGCCGTCATCGGTGTCGGTCTGATCGCACTGCGGCGCAGCGCGTACGGTCGGATGGTCGTGGCGATGAAGGACAGCCCGGCCGCCTGTGCAACGCTCGGCCTGAACGTCACCCGGCTCAAGCTCAGCGTGTTCATGCTCTCGTCGGGAATCTCCGGCCTCGGCGGACTGATGTGGGCATGCCAACAGCGCACGTTGGCGAACAACAACGGGTTCGACGGATTCAACAGCCTGACCCTGTTCATGATCGCCGTGGTCGGTGGTATCGGATACGTCAGTGGCGCGCTCCTGGCAGGCATCTTCCTCAGTGTGCTGAGTGTGGTCGGTCCGAACGTCCTGGCCAAACTCGGCCACGACTATCCGTCCGTGCACTGGCTGTTCGTCTCTGTGCTCGGCAACTTCACCAAGTTCGTCGGCCCGGCTCTCGTCGGCATCGGTCTCGGCAAGAACCCGAGCGGTATCGCTCAACAGATCATGGACGGTTTCCGACCGCTCCGTCGGGCACCTGCGGCCGCTGCGGTGTGGGCCGTTGGACTTGTTGGATTGTGGGTCCTTGCCTGGCGTCATGCCATTGGCAACTGGACGTTCGCGATGATCGTGCTCGTCTCGGTCGTGGTGGTACCGCTGGTGATCAAGGCCCTCTATGCCGACCGGTTCGCCGACGAGGAACTTGCCGTGCACGGCGAAAGCCTCGATCAGATCGGTCTCGGTCGACCGTTCAGGTTGTCCGATCAGGCGATGCTCGACAACGCCCTCGGCATCGTCCCCCCAGCTCCGGAGGTTTCCCGTGTCACTTCTTGAATGTCGCGGCGTCGCGATGAAGTTCGGCGGGGCAATGGCGCTCAACTCGGTTGACATCACTGCTGAGGCTGGTGCGATCACCGGCCTCATCGGACCGAACGGCGCAGGCAAGACGACCCTCTTCAACTGCATCACCGGCCTGCTCGAGCCGACGTCCGGCGTGATTCTGCTCGACGACAAGGAGATCACCGACCTGCCACCGTTCAAACGGGCACGGGGCGGAGTGGCGCGTACGTTCCAGCGTCTCGAGCTGTTCACATCGCTGACCGTGCGCGAAAACATCCAGGTCGCCGGCGAGATCCGCAACCGCTGGGGCAGTCGACGCGGCCGCGTCGACCCGAGCGACGAATGCGGCAAGGTCCTCGATCTGATGGGGCTCTCCCATCTCGCTGACCGCGACGTCTCCGAGATCCCAACGGGCATGGCCCGGCGAGTCGAGATGGGACGGGCGCTGATGACCCGTCCGCGAATCCTGTTGTTGGACGAGCCGGCCTCCGGTCAGGACGAACAGGAAACCGACGAGTTCGGTGAACTGCTCCTGCATCTGTGCGAGGAGGGCACGGCGATCCTGCTCGTCGAGCACGATGTGTCATTGGTCATGAAAGTGTGTTCGTTCATCCAGGTGCTCGACTTCGGTCGGATCATCGCCGCCGGCAAGCCGTCGGAGATCCAGACCAATCAGGCAGTTCTGGATGCTTATCTCGGTGAGGATCAAAACGCATGACGGATGTGAATCGGACTGGCATCGAGGTGGCCGACATCGCCCCCTTCCAGCACACCGACTTGACCGTGATGGTCAACGATCCGAAATCGGAACCGATTCTCGAATTGGTCGACGTGCGCGCCGGCTATGGCACCATCGAGGTGTTGCACGGTCTCTCCCTGACGGTGATGCGCGGCGAAGTGCTCGCGCTCCTCGGTCCGAACGGCGGTGGGAAATCGACCAGTCTCAAGGTCTGTGCGGGACTACTGCCGGTCACGACGGGCGACGTCCGGCTTGCCGGCCGTTCCGTGTGCGGCGTCAGTGCAGACAAGCTCGCGCGCATCGGGTTGTGCACGATTCCCGAAGGCCGGGGGATATTCCCGAACCTGTCCGTGCGCGAGAACCTGATGATGTGTACCCATACGGGCGCCAAGTTGGCGGACATCGAAGCGATTGCCTACGAGCGCTTTCCGCGCCTCGGCGACCGGCGGACGCAGTTGGCCGGAACGATGTCCGGTGGTGAACAGCAGATGCTCGCGATGGCCCGAGCACTGTCGACCAATCCAGCCGTACTCCTGCTCGACGAGTTGTCGATGGGCCTGGCGCCGCTGATCGTCGGGCGCCTGTATGAAATCGTTGCCCAGGTTGCCCAATCGGGCGTCTCCGTTCTCGTGGTCGAGCAGTTCGCGCGGACGGTTCTGGGCATCGCCGACCGAGCTGCCATCATGCTCCACGGAAGAATCACACGCGTCGGCGCTCCCGACGAACTTGCCGAAGAGCTTTCATCTGCCTACCTCGGCGGAAAGGGACAGACATGACCGCAACATCATCCGCACCAGGAGCCATGGGCAGCGACGACCGGATCGCGCAGTTCAAGGATCAGATCGCCGACCTTCAGGTGAAGACCTCGGGCAAGGCAACTGCCGAGAAGGCAACGAGCACGCT
>JAYTOM010000426.1:0-51540 GCA_043747765.1 Actinomycetota bacterium | reverse complement strand
TAGCCGCCGGTCGACGGACGCTCGTCGCGCCCTTTGTAGCCGCCGGTCGACGGACGCTCATCTCGCCCCTTGTAGCCACCAGTGGAACCGCCGTCACGCCTCTGCCACGGCTTGTCACCCTGCGGCTTGGCGCCGTACGAAGGGCGGTCGCCGAAGCTTGGTCGGTCGTTGCGTGGTGCGTCGCGGTTGAACGGGGCGCGCTCAGGGCGGGGGTTGGAACCCTGGTAGCCGGGGCGGTCACCGGAGGAACGGCCGCCCGCACCGGGCCGAGCACCAGGGCTGGGGCGGCCACCGTATGACGGGCGGTCACCAGAGCTGGGGCGGCCACCGTATGACGGGCGGTCGCTAGAGCTGGGGCGGCCACCGTACGCAGGGCGGTCGCTAGAGCCGGGCCGGCCACTGTATGACGGGCGGTCGCTAGAGCTGGGGCGGTCACCGTATGACGGGCGGTCGCTAGAGCTGGGGCGGCCACTGTATGACGGGCGGTCGCTGCGTGGTGCGTCGCGGTTGAACGGGGCGCGCTCTGGGCGGGGGTTGGAACCCTGGTATCCGGGGCGATCACCGGACGGTCGAGGTCCTGTTCCGGGCCGATTGCTCGAGGACGAGCGATCGTCGCGGCCGAACCGGCCGCCGGAGGTGCCGCGGTCGTCGTCTCGACGAGGACGCGGCGTCCAGTCGTTGCCATCACGGACCGGTGTGTCGGCCCGAGGCGGGCGCGGGGTCCAGTTGTTGTGACCACGATCGGTGGAGTAACCGGCACGATCGTCGCGTGGCGCATCGCTGCGCGAGTCGTTGCCGCGGTAGCCGTCAGAGGTGTTGCGGTCGCTCGATGTGCTGTGGCTGGCGCCAGCGCGGTCGCTGTAGCTCGGGCGGCTGGTGCCGGGGCGATCGCTGGTGCGATTCGAGCGGTCGGCGTAGCTGGGGCGATCAACGCTCGCGGCGGGACGATCGGCGCGGTCGCTGTAGTTCGAGCGATCGGCGAAATTGCGGTTCGAGCGCTCGCCGTAGGTGGAGCGGTCGCTGTGGCTGGGCCGGTCGTTGTTGCCGCGGTAGCCGCCGCGATCGTCGCTGCGGCCCGAGCGCTCGCGGTCGCCGCGATCTCGGTTGCCGGTCTCGCGTTCGCTGGCGGGCACCCGCTCGACGGGCTTCTCGCCGCGCTCCCAGGTGACTTCGTTGCCAACGGCGTCGCTCATCTTCTCGGCCAGGCGCTGACGGCTCGGCGGCACGAAGGCAATGACGACGCCGGCCTGACCGGCACGACCGGTGCGGCCCGAACGGTGGGTGTAGTCCTTGTCATTGTCCGGCATGTCGTAGTGCAGGACGAGGCTGACGTTGTCGACGTGGATCCCGCGGGCCGCTACGTCGGTTGCCACGAGGGCCTGCAACTTGCCGCGCTTGAAATCCTCGAGCACGCGCTGGCGGACGGCCTGACTGCGCGCACCGTGCAACGCTCCTGCCTTGACGCCGGCACGGTTGAGATCTTCGGACACGTCGTCGACACCGAAGCGGGTCTTGACGAACACGATCGTCGGGCCGTACTCCTCGATCAGGGCGACGGCCGAATCGAGACGATCAGTCGGACGGGTGACGACGAACTTGTGGTCGACCGGTGCTTCTTCGACATCGTCCATCAGGTCGTGGCGGACGGGGTCGTTCATGTAATCGCGGATGATCTCGTTGACATCGCCGTCGAGCGTGGCGGACCACAGCATCGTCTGGCGGGTCTTCGGGGTCATATCGAGGATCTTGCGCACATCGGGCATGAAGCCGAGGTCGGCCATCCGGTCGGCTTCGTCGATCACACAGACCTCGACGGCACTCAGATCGCAATAGCCCTTTTCGATGATGTCGATCAGGCGGCCCGGTGTCGCGACGACGACCGAAGCGCCTTTGCGCAGGGAGTGGATCTGAGGGCCGAACGAGGCGCCACCGTAGATCGCCTGAATGAAGCGCCACTGGGCGCGACCCAGTGGCACAAAGGCACGCTGCACCTGCTCGGCGAGCTCGCGGGTTGGTACCAGCACGAGTCCCGTCGGCTTGGTGGGCTCAGCTTGGCTGATCCGAACCATCATCGGAATCCCGAACCCGAGGGTCTTGCCGGAACCTGTGGGGGCACGCCCGCACAGGTCCTTGCCGGCCAGGGCGTCGGGAAGGGTGATGGCTTGGACCGGGAAGGCCTCGGTCATTCCATCGGCTGCGAGGGCCTCGACGAGGCGCGCGGGCAGGCCGAGATCGGCGAAAAGTGTGGACATGTTGTAACTCCTTGAACGTGATGATCCCTTAAGGGAGGCACACGCAAGGAGCTCATGAGTGCAGCGCCAATTTTGGTCGCCGAGCCACTCACGTGTGATCTGTTCCGTTGAACAGCTCAGCAAGAGTATCACTGCAAAATCACAAACGCACTCTCCTCAGCAATGACTGCGAAGAGTGCGACGACAGTCGTTTGTTTGCTGACCTGCGGTCCGTCGTCCGATCGCTTCGGACGCGGCCAGCACGATGGACGACGTAGTATGACCTCGTGTTCGGACATGACTGGCAACCTGCGCAGGCCGTGATCGTCATTCGTCACGTCAAGAAGACGAGCAGTGACGGGTCGATCATCAGTTACGAGTACGTCGCCGATGTGACGCCGGCCGACGGAGCGACGTTCCGGGCAACGGTGCAGGAGCCTGGCATCGCCTCCAACTTCTGGCCGCCGAGTGCCGGCGATCAGGTGTCGGTGTTGATCGACGACAAACGTGAAAAGGTCAAGTTCGACAAGGACGACCCGCGTCTCGATGCGAAGGCGACCATGTCCGCGCAGAAGGACATGTTCGACTCTGTCCGTTCGAGCGCACCTGGTTCCGCCATTTTCGGGCAAGGAAGTCTGTCGCCGGACTCACTGCGATCGGCCATCCAATCAGCCGTCGATGCTGCAGCGACTGGTCAACATGTACCCGTCGTCATGATGGGCCAGGTGGGTGTGACGGGGGGCCCTGGTGGCCGTGGTGGCACAGTTGGTTCGGGCGGTCCAGACGGTGCGGCCGACCGTTTGGCTCGGTTGGATGCGTTGCATCAGCAGGGTGTGCTGACCGACGCCGAGTATGCAATGGCCAGGGCTCGGATCATCGCTGAACTCTGAAGATGCTCGGATCGAGGCCTGCTCGAGAGCCGGTCAGTCGCCTGAGGCGATCAGCGCGCCGACGTCGAGGCCGATCTGTCGACATTCGTACAGCACCTGTGACACGGCTTCGGCCGGGATGAACAGGTCGTCGGTGTCCATCACCTGATCGAAGCGGGCCAGGACATCGTCGATGTCGGTGATCTCGGTGATGCCCGGAACGGTGGCGAGCACGACACGGGCGGCGCGACCGCCTCCGACGACGAATGTCTCGGCTGTGCACGGACATTCGCGTGTCAACAGCGCAAGCACGAACGGTGCAATCCGTTCCGGTGGAAAACCGGCCAGCATGACGGGGGCGAACTCAGGGCTTTTCGCCGTCAGCCGTGAGTACGCCGACGGCATGATCGCGTTGACCCTGATGTCGAACTTCCTGCCGTCGTTGGCGAGGGCGCGGCTGAGGCCGAAGATTGCGGCCTTGGCCGTGATGTAGGCGCTGGTACCGGCCAGGCCGAAGACCGATGCCGATGAGGTGTTAACGATTCGGCCGAAGTTCTGGGCACGCATCGTCGGCCAAGCGGCACGGCAGACAGCGATGGTTCCGCCGAGGTGGATGGCCAACATGCGGTCGAAGTCGGCGGGTGGGATCTCGTCGATCTGGCCGCCGTTGGCGATGCCCGCGTTGTTGACCACGAGGTGGAGACCGCCGAAGGAATCGAGTGCGGTCTGCACGATCGCCGGTCCGTCGACCGAGACATCGTGGCTGTCGGCGACGGCTGTTCCACCTGCAGCCACGATCTCGTCGACCACTGCCTGGGCGGCAGCCGATGAACCAGGGTTGCCGGACGAATCGCCGCCGTAGTCGTTGACGACGACGTTCGCGCCCTCGCGGCCGAGGTGCAGCGCATGTTCGCGACCGATGCCGCCACCGGCCCCGGTGACGATCGCGACCTGACCGGTGAAACGAGCGGACACGACGCCCCCCTCAATGCTTCGGTGTTCCGGTCGGCTGGGTCCCGACCTTCAACTCGTTGAACGGGCTCTTCGAATCGATTCCTGCGTCCTTCGGAAGTCCGAGCACTCGCTCACCGACGATGTTCCGCATCACCTCGTCGCTGCCTCCGGCGATTCGTCCACCCGGCGTGCCGAGCACGAGCTGATTCCATGAATACGTGCCCCACTCGCCGGTGTCGACCACCAGCTTGGCGCCGAGCACATGCGAGACGAAGTCGCCGAGGCGACGCATGTTCATCGTCCCCGCCAGCTTGGCCATGCTCATCTCGGGGCCGGGCATACCGCCGGCTTTGATCTTGTCCATCGAGCGTTGGTTGTTGTAGTTGCTGACCTTTTGGTGGATGATCACGTCCGCCAACATCTGCCGGGTGACCGGATCGTCGCTCAGCCCAAAGGCCCTGGTCATCTCGACGATGCGCGTCGAGAGGCCGCCGCCCCCACCCCCGCCGGCGCCGATGGCCGCACGCTCGTTCATCAGCGTCGTCAGTGCCACGTTCCAGCCGTTGTTCACGTCGCCGAGACGGTGATCGTCGGGCACGCGCAACTCGTCGAAGAAGACCTCGTTGAAGCTCGCTCCGCCGGTCATCTGGCGGAGCGGACGGATCTCGACAGCGGGATCACGCATGTTCACGATGAAACCGGTCAGGCCTTTGTGTTTCGCCAGGCTGGGATCGGTGCGGGCGATGATCTCGCCGATGTCGCTGTAGTGCGCGCCGCTGGTCCACACCTTCTGCCCGGTGATCACCCAGACGTCGCCGTCCTTTTCGGCCTTGGTGCTCATGCTGGCGAGATCGGACCCTGCGCCCGGCTCGCTGAACAGTTGGCAGCCAACGATGTCCCCGCGGAACATCTTCGCCACGTAGGAGTCCTTGGCGGTTTCGCTGGCATGCACGGCGATCGTCGGCGCGACCATGCCGAGACCAATCGTGAAGTAGCTCTGGTTGGGTATCTGGAACTGTCCTTCGAGCTGATCGAACGCGCGCTGGAACGCATTCGGCAGTTCACGTCCTCCGAACCGCTTCGGCCCGCTGATCCATCCATACCCGGCGTCGAATTTCTTACGCCGCCAGTCGCAGGCGAGCTGCAGATCGGCGACCTCCTCGGCTCGGTCTTTCTCCTCGAACATCGCGACCTTGTCCGAGCCTTTGCCCCACTCGAATTTCTGCTCGGCCTGCTTGCGTGTCGCGTTGGCAGCGAGGAAGGCCTCGGCCGCTGCGGTGAAGTCTTCGAGCGACATGTCGTCGCGAGGAGTATCGGTCATCGCGTCAAAGTACTTGTGCCGGCCAACCCGGTCTCAGCTGGACCGGTCCATCGGGTCGGCAGGTGGGTCGTCATCACAGTCGCCAAGTATGGTTGTCGGCCATGGGTCAGTTGGTCGGCGTCGTCGAGAAGAACAGCAGCATTCCCGGCCTGGTCAGGTACGAGCTGAATCGCAACCTGACCGGTTCCGGCCACGAGCGGTTCACTTCCGCCACCGATGCCGTTGGTCCCCGACCGTCTGCCGAGCTGGCTCGCCGCCTTTTCCACACCGGGCATGTCGCCGGTGTTCACCTCTACATGAACATGATCACGGTCGATCTGCAGAAGGGCTTCACGTCTGACGGCCTGATCGACGTCGTCCGTGACCTGTACCAGTACTGGACGCCCGGCCGGTCCGTGCCGACGCTCGAAGATCTCGTTCCGGCCGAAGAGCCCGCCGCCGCCGCCGGTGGTGCAGCGCCGGCTGCTGCGGGCGGCGACACTCCCGCTGTCAGCGCCGCTGCTTCACGTGTGCCGGCTGCCATCCTCGAACGCAGCGCTGCCGCATTGGCGAAGTGGAAAGCCAACCACTAGTCGTTTCACTCGACAGATCGAACACACGTTCGCTACGCTGTCGATGTGGAGCGAGGTTCACTGCATGAACGCCGTGAGCGGCTGAGCAAACTGGTCCCGAAGATCGGGCCGGTGACGTTCGCTCGCGACCGTGTCCTTCCGGTCGATCAAGCCCTCGAGCCGCTGTTCCCCGAGGCTGGTCTGACCCGCGGGTCGATCATCGGCTGTCAGGGAGCTACCGCTGTTTCGGTAGCCGTTGCCCTGGTCGCGGCGGCATCAACAGCGGGATCGTGGCTGGCCGTCGTCGGTGTGCCATCACTCGGACTACGAGCCGCCAGCGAAGTCGGCGTCGCCCTCGACCGGATGGTGATGGTGGCCGACCAGGCTCGCGACCTCGGCGAGGAACCGTGGGCGAACGTGATCTCGGCGTTGATCGACGGTTTCGACCTGGTCGTCCTGCGCTCCGATGTCCGGCCGAGCACGGCCCGCCGATTGCAAGCCAGGCTGCAAGCTCGTGGTGCTGTACTGATCCTGATCGGCGACCCGTCCCCGTTCTCCTGCGACATCACGATCGACTGCGCTCGTGGTGAATGGGAGGGGCTCGGTCACGGGTCGGGACGGCTCGAACGGCGACGGTTGACCGTCTCGGCCGAGGGTCGCCGTCTCCCTCGCCGGCGTCAGGTCGACGTCTGGCTGCCGGGGGCCAACGGCAGCATCGAAATGGTGACCGACGGAGTGACCGACGGAGTGACCGACGGAGTGACAATCTCCTCCATCCTCTCGTCGACCTCTGCGACGTCGATCGAATTGGCCGGCTGACCGTGCCCGTCGAACGCGTGCCCGTCGAACGCGTGCCCGTCGAACTGGATCTGCCGCGGCTCGTCGTCGTCCGCTGCCCGGACTGGTCGGTTGTCGCTGCCGGCGCAGCACCGGACGAACCAGCGGCGGTGCTGTACGCGAACCGGGTCATCGCCCGCACACCAGCAGCCGCAGTCACCGGAGTCCGCATCGGGCAGCGTCGTCGCGAGGCCCACAAGACGTGTCCGGAGTTACGGATCATCGACCACGATCCGGCCCGTGACGGACGCGAGTTCGAAGCAGCGGTCCGCAGCGTCAACGAAATGGTGCCGCGTCTCGAAACCACGGAGCCGGGCATGCTGACGTTCCTGGCCAAGGGTCCGGCGCGCTTTTTCGGTGGCGAACACGCCATGGCCTTACGGGTCGCTGGACTGATCAGTGCGGCAATCGCAGTGGGGGCCGACCATCGCTGGTTGCTGGGAA
Organism: Actinomycetota bacterium; assembly: GCA_043747765.1. Taxonomy (GTDB): domain Bacteria; phylum Actinomycetota; class Acidimicrobiia; order Acidimicrobiales; family Ilumatobacteraceae; genus WLMZ01. The sequence goes on along the minus strand of JAYTOM010000426.1, from coordinate 44,333 downwards.
TCGGTATCGCCGACGGTCGTTTCACGGCGGGGGTGGCTGCCAACGACTCGGCGCTGCACTCGGTCCGCCGCGCCGATCAGCAACCGACGATCATTGATCCGGGTCGTGCGGCGACCAGTGCGTTCCTCGCGCCGCTCTCTGTTGCGACATTGCGCGATGTCGGTGGACTGTCAGCCGAATTGATCGACCTCCTGAACCGTCTCGGTGTGCATACTCTCGGCGCGCTGGCTGCCCTGCCGGGCCCCGATGTACTGGCCCGTTTCGGCGCACCGGGCGCGTTTGCTCATCGCATCGCCGGAGGCGGTGACGACCGGCCCCCTGGCACCGCCACTGCTCCGCCGGACCTGCTCGTCGCGCGCACGTTCGACGATCCTGTACGGATGCTTGATCCGCTCGTGTTCACCGCCAAACAACTCGCTCAGGAATTGCATGAACTGTTGGCCGCCAACGGTCGGGTGTGTACTCGGCTGGCCGTGCTGGCCGAAACCGAACACGGCGAACGGTCAGAACACCTGTGGTATCGGCCGCACGGGCTGAGTGCAACGGCGATCGTCGAACGGGTGCGCTGGCAGCTCGACGGATGGATGCGTTCACCGGCAGCGGGCTCGGGAACCGGATCTGCAGCGCACAGTACGGGGCTGACCGGGGGGGTCGTGCTGCTGCGGTTGACGCCGGACGAAGTGCGCTCCGACGACGGCAGCCAACTCGGGTTCTGGGGCGGGCGCACCGAAGCCGACGAGTGGGCTGTGCGCGCTGTGTCACGTGTCGCTGCGCTGGTCGGCGAGCAGTTGGTGCTCGTACCGTCGTGGCGTGGTGGCCGGCTTCCCGGTGATGCCTACGAATGGGTGCCGGTCGACCGAATCGATCTCGGCCCGGACGGCACTGCCGAGGAACGCTTGGCAGTCGCCGATGTGCCGTGGCAGGGACAGCTCCCGGCGCCGTCGCCGGCCACGGTGCTGGAGGAGGCAATGTCGGCCGAAGTGCTCGATGCAACGGGCGAGGCCGTGTGGGTCAACGGACGCGGAGTGCTCAACGCCGTGCCTGATTCAGTCGCGATCAACGGTCGCGCGCCAACGCCGATCACGGCCTGGGCCGGTCCGTGGCCGCTCGACGAACGCTGGTGGGATTCCCAGGCCCACCGCCGCCTGGCCCGCTTCCAACTGACGACAGAACGGGGCACCGCTCTGCTGGCCATCGTCGAGAATCAGCAGTGGTGGATCACTGCCATCTACTGAGGCTGCTGATGAACGAGACAGCACACTCACGCATCATTGGTCAGGCTGGTCAATCCGCTCTTCAACGCAAGGACCACGACTTGGGTGCGGTCTCTGGCCCACTCGGTCCAGCAGCCGCAGCCGTCAGATACATCGATCGATCAGGCGGTGGCAACCATTGCGTCGTCACCGCGACGATCGCGCTCGGCACGCAGGAGATCGTTGCTGAGCCGGAAACCGATGCCACGAACGGTGTGGATGAAGCGCAACTCGGGGGCGTGGCGCTGCAGCTTGCGGCGCAGGTTGGAGAGATGGACATCGACGACATGGGTGTCGCCGACCCAGTTCGGTCCCCAGACCTGCTCGAGCAGATGCACGCGTGAGCACACTTCAGCCGGCTTGCGGCAGAGCTGTTCGAACAGGGCGAACTCGATCCGGGTCACGGCGACATCGTGGCCGCGGACGCGCAGTTCCTTGCGACCGAGGTCGACCTGCAGCGGCCCGATGTTGACCATCGAAGCAGCCATTGGATCCCAACGCGAATGCAACTGACGGGGCCGACGCAAGAGAGCCTGACAACGTGCCGCCAGTTCGTCGGCAGAGATGGGCAGCGAGACAGCATCGTCGGCGCCACCGCGCAGAGCGCGAATACGTTCGGTTTCGGAATCAGCTGCCGCCAGACCGATCAGGTAGCAGTCGGCCGATGCGCGAATGGCATCGAACAACGAACCGCCGACCGGATTGCGCAGGGAGAGATCGACCAGAACCACGTCGGGATTGAAGGATCGAGCCAGGACGAGTGCTGCCGACTCCTCGTTGGTCGCGCTGACCGAGAACCCGCGTTCACGTAGGCCGGTTGAGGCAACGCGACGCAAGAGAGCGTCGCTGACGGCAATCAATACCCGTGGGGCCAGTTGTGCGTCGGGTTCGGACATGTTCGCTCATCCCATTCCTGGAGAGACAGATCGGCCGACGAAGCCGATCTGTTGGACGCAACTTGTATCGGCGCGTCTGACGGGATCTGTAGAAGAAACTTGACGAGACCGACACACCAGCTTGCGATTGGTCAGGATGATGCCGTGGACATCCGAACGACCATTCGCGACTCGGTCGTCGCCCGACATCCGGTCGACGAACGCGAGCGCCGATCGCTGCTCGCGTTCATCGAATATTTCGACCGATTGGACGATCCGTGCAACGAGCAGGCCGACATCGTCCACGTGACCGGGTCGGCCATCGTCGTCGGCGGACGGGGAGTGGTGTTGCACCTGCACAAGCGGTTGCAGATCTGGCTGCAGCCCGGCGGTCACATCGACATCGGCGAGACACCGTGGGATGCGGCCCGACGTGAGACCCGCGAAGAGACCGGGCTCGATGCCGACTTCACCGAACAGGTGACCGGAAGCGTGCCCGAACTGGTGCATGTCGACGTCCATCCCGGGCCTCGGGGCCACATCCATCTCGACATGCGTTACGCGCTCGTCGCGCCTGACGTCGATCCGACACCTCCACCTGGCGAGAGCCAAGAGGTGCGCTGGTTCACCTGGGACGAAGCGATCGAGGTCGCCGACATCGGGCTCGCCGGTGCGCTCGTCGCAACCCGCGGTAGGTTTGAGCGCCGATAGATCACATCTGCTGGTCTTGGAAAAGACTGCTGGTGGAAGGGGTTCTGGCGTGAAGGCTTCTGTGCCGCAGGTGTTTCGTCGGTCGCTCGCCATTGTTCTGATCGGTTGCCTCGGCGCGCCGTTCGTCACCGCAACTGGCGTCACCGCAACTGGCGTCACGGCTACTGGGGTGACGGCTGCTGGTATGACGGCTGATGGCGTGAAAGCTGCCCTGCCACCCTCTCCGGCCGAACCGTCGAACCCTGTCACCGACACGGCGTTGTTCGCTGCGATGCGCGCCTCGAATGTGTCGAATGTGTCGAATGTGTCGGATCGTTCCGAGCGCTACCAGCGCACACCCACTGTCAACGTCGAAGTGTTGACCCGGTACACCACAGAGGTCGAGCGAACCGTTCGCAATCTGGGCGGGTCCGTGTCCGGTGCTGTCGACGGTCAGGTCGTCCAAGCAGACATGCCGACCAGCGCGGTCGACAAGTTGGCGTTGGCGAACGGTGTCGACTACGTGCGGTCGCCGGTGGCAGTCACGCGGCCGGTGGCGAGCCGGATCGATCGCGCCACCCAGCGACTCGATGCCACGCTCGGAACGGGTCCGGTCGTCGGCGAGAACGTGCAGTTGACGAATGCATCGGCGTGGCGAGACGCAGGGATCACCGGGGCGGTGAAAATCGGGATCGTCGACTTCTTCAACGTCAGCTGGTGGGACCCAGCCGAGAACGGTCCGCTGCCCGACGCCAACCACCGCTTCTGCCAGGACTCGGCCAACGACGGGTCCGATGCCTGCTCCCCGGCCGTCACCAACGGTCCGAAGACGTTCGACGGGTACGAGCACGGGGTCGCCGTTGCCCAGGTGCTGAAAGACGTCGCTCCGGACGCTGAGTTGTACTTGGCGACGGTGATGACGGTCAGCGACCTACGCGCTGCGATCGACTTCTTCGCCGCCGACGGTGTCCACATCATCACCCGTTCGCTCGGTGCAGCGTTCGACGGTCCGGGCGATGGCACTGGTCCGTTGGATGCCGTCGTCGACTATGCGGCCAGCAGGGGAATCACCTGGTTCAACTCGGCGGGCAACGACGCCCAATACGGATATGCGCGGATCACCGTGCCCGTCGATCTTTCGTCGACGAACGGCTATGTCGATTTCGACAACGGTCCCGGTGTCGACACCCTGCTCAGGATCAGCGGCCCGTGTGTCCTGTTCGACGGCGTCCGATGGAGCGATTGGAACCTTCCGCCGTCGCAACGCACCGACTACTCGATCGAGCTGTTCGAGCCGACGAGCAACCCGGATGTGGCCGGCCACGACGAGAACTTCAATCCCGATTCGTTGATCTCCCGCGGTGTTTCCGATGCTGCTCAAGCAGCTGGAGCCCCTCCGCTCGAGATGGCCAACGGGTATGTCTGCGCCAAGAACACCTACGGTGCCGATGGCGGGATCATGTACATGCGAATTCATCGCAAATCGGGTACGCCGGTGGTTGGACCCCCAGATGTGCTCGAGATCGCCGTGGCCCAGGGCTATCTCGAATCGAACCGTTGGCAGGCTGCCTATTCGGCGGCCAAGCCCGTCGTCGACTCGCGGAATCCTGCGTTGGTCGCCGTTGGTGCTGTTGATCCGGCCAATGGAATGGGCGGCATCGAGCCGGTCGGCGTGTACTCGTCGCAAGGTCCGACCAACGACGGCCGGATCAAGCCGGACGTCTCCGCTCCTGCGTGTGTGAAGAATGCGATCTACGCGCCGTGCTTCAGCGGCACCTCGGCGGCGTCGCCCACTGCAGCCGGTGTCGCAGCCATCCTCCTCGACGCCGGTGTCGCGACCGTTGGCGCGCCACTCGCGGCTGGCGTGATGCACTTCGTCCTCGACCGTCCCTTTGTCAACGCAGGACCGCCGGACGGTGCCGACAACAAATACGGAACGGGTGAGATCCTCCTGCCGAATCCGCCTCCGCGACGCGTCGGGCAGAGCCCCCCGCAACCCGGTGCGCCGAGTCCGTCGTCGTACCGCCAGGTCACGCCGATCCGCATCCTCGACACGCGTCCGACCAGTCAGGTCGGCGCCACGATCGGCCAACAGCCGCAGGAGGGCATCGTCGATGTCTCGCTGACGGCCGTGGGTGTTCCTGCGACAGCGACTGCTGTGGCGGTCAACATCACCGCGACGGACACGCTCTCCGCTGGATTTGTGCAGGCTGTTCCGTATCTGCAGAGTACCTACGGCACCTCATCAACGCTGAACATAACGAATGCCGGCTCGACAACAGCGAATTTCGCGATCGTGCCGATCGGTTTCGAGGGCAAGATCTCGATCTACCTCGTCTCCGGCGGCAACGTGATCGTCGACGTACTCGGTTACTTCGCGCCGAGCGCACCAACGGCTGCCGCGGGCCGGTTCGTCGCGATCGACCCCGTTCGTACGCTGGACACCCGCTCCAGCAATCTGGTCCCAGCCGGATGGGTCGCGCGCAAGCCGAACAACGAGAGCGTCGTCGTGCCGTCGACCCCTGCGGTGCCGGCGGGCGTCTCGGCGCTGGTCCTCAACGTGACATCCACCGGTGCCGCGATCCCGGGATACCTTCGCGCCCAACCGACCGGCACAGCGCCGACGTCGTCGACGGTCAACTATGTCGCCAGGGTGGACGCGTCGAACAGTGTGATCGTTCCCGTCGGCGCCGACGGAACCGTCAGCATCTTCACCAATGCGGCGTCGAACATCGTCGTCGACATCACCGGGTACATCACTGGCGCTGGCGCACCGGTCACCGGGACCGGACTCTTCGTTCCCGTCGTGACGGCTCGTGCGTTCGACAGTCGGACGCCAGCCCCTGGCTCAGCGTTCGCCACTGCGTCCGTGCACGCGGTGCAACTCACCGGTCTGGCCGCGCCGCTCCCCGTCGTGCCGGCCCACGTCAGTGGTGTGTCCGCCAACCTCACGGCGGCTGACCAGATCGGCTCCGGATACCTGTCGGCATATGCCGCAGGTGGCCCGACGCCTGCCACATCGAGCCTCAACTACGTCTCCGGCCAGCCAGTGGCGAACGGTCTGATGATCAAGCTCTCCGACAGTGGAGCCTTGAGCATCTATGCCAACCTGCAGGCCGACGTCATCATTGACGTCAACGGCTACTTCCTGTGAGCCGGCAAGGGTGACCGTGCGCAGACTGTCAGGCGGTGTACTCGGGGACAGGCACGCTGAGGCTGAACATGGTTCCCTGATCGTCGGTGCAATCAGCTGACCATCCTGATTCGTAGTTGATGGGCTCATCGGCGGTGCCCCCCATCTCGCGGACGCGCTGTACAGCGGTGTGGATGTCGTCGACGACGAACCACAGCCGTACCGCTGTGTCACCGTTCATGCTGTTGACGCTGCCGGGCGGGGCGCTGATGTTCTCGATGTGTCCGTGCTCCGGCGCAGCGAATTGCCAGCCGAGAACCGCTCCGAAGAAAGCCTGGGCCTTGTCGATGTCGGTCGCGGGCAGTGCGAAGTAGTACAGGTCGCCGTGCCCGTGATGCTTGACCTGATGGCGTGCCGCATCCGGTGGGTTGGTTGTTTCGTCTGGCGTTGTTTCGTCTGGCGTTGTCTCGACGGTGAAGCTGCCGTGGCCGGTGTCGGTGGCTGCCCGGCTCGCGTATTCCTCGGCGCTGAGTTGTTCGATCAACGCGCTGAACGTCCAGTTCTGGCCGAACGGATCGCTGACGGTTGCGCTGCGACTGCCGTGGAACTGATCGGCCGGTGGACGCAGTGAGGTCGCGCCGAGCGACAGGGCGCGCCGGAAAGTCTCGTCGACACGGGCGGCGTCGACGACATCGATGTCGAAGGAGGATGTCGGCCCGCCACGTGACTCGGGACCGAGGGCGCCGATCTCCGGGTACTCGTCGGCCATCATCAGCTTCGAGCCGCCGATCATGATCTCGGCATGGCCGACTCGACCGTCGTCGCCGATCATCCGCAGTGTCTCGACCGCACCGAAGGCGTCGCTATAGAAGTCGAGCGCAGCTGCTGCATTGCGCACGATGAGGTACGGGGTGACGGTCATGGTTGCCGTCCTTTCGGGTCGTGGGACTGTCGCTGGGACTGTGGATGTCGATGCGACTGTGGATGTCGATGCGACTGTCGATGTCGATGCGACTGTCGATATCGATGTGGATGTGGATGTCGATGTGGCTGTGCGGGACAGCAGCGGCCGCAGTTCTGCGGTCAGTCGCTGGCGGAGTTGCTTGGCGAACGCGGCCCTCGGGGCCAGAGGCGTGTCCGGGCGGCGGAGCACGTTGAACGGATCGCGGGTGTCTGGACCGGAAACGTCACTCATCATGCGGCCCCTCTCCTTTGATGTTGCGGGCGACGGACACGTGCCGGAAGGCCGCCTTGGCTCGTTGCAGGATCGACTCGGTGGCATGGATGCTGCGTCCGAGGACATCGGCGACCTCGCCGACTGCCAGGCCGTCGATGTAGCGCAGGGTCAGCGCGCTGCGATGCTCGGCGCTCAGTTGTTCCAGTACCTCGTGGGTGTTCGTCGTTGATACCGGCTCGTCGTTGGGGTCGGCTTGGATTGCATCACTGGCACCGCCGGCTATCAGGGTGAGCGCGTTGTGGTGGCGTTCGGTGCGCCGCCAATGATCGATGATCTTGTGGCGCGCCGTGCCGATCAGCCAACCAACGGTGATGTTCGCGACGGTGCCGTCGAGCAGCGCAGTGGCTGCCGCCATGAAGACGTCGGAAGTGATGTCCTCGGCCAATGCTCTGACGCCACAGCGGCGAATGACGTATCCGAAGACTTGGGGGAGTGCGCGGTCGTAGATCGCCAGCAGATCGTCGGCCGTGTTGCCAGCAGGCTGCGCGAGCGTGGCTGTGTCATCCACGCTGATCCCTCACGACTCCCATGGATATCCCATCGATCGGGCGCACCTGTTTCCGTCGCGTCGCGCGCAGAAGTCTTGGGGTCGTTGCAGGTCCACCGTGTGTTGGAGCAGTAGTCTCTCAGCGGTGAGCACACCACCACCATCCGCAGCGCCGACTTCCCTGGGTGCTGGTGCGACCGGTATCGAGATCACGGCGAAGTTCTTCCCGCTCGCGTTCATGCTCAACTTCTTCAAGCCGACGATCGTGATCAACGGCAGCGCCCAAAAGGTGCATAGCGCACACCGCTGCTGTACCCGACCGGTCCCGGTCAGTTCACCGTGCAGGTCCATTTCGCGTATCTGTTCATCCCGGCCGCCGGCAAGGCGGTGACCACCGTGACAGTTGCCCCCGGGCAGATCGTCCACCTTGCGTACAAGGCTCCGTGGCTGGTCTTGCTGGCAGGCAAGCTCAAGGCCAGCTGATCCTCGGCGGCTGATCCTCGACTTTCCGGGTCGCCGCTCTGGTGCTTCGAACAGATGTTCGATATGGTGCGGTATGGGCTTCAACAATCCGGACATGCCGTGGCGTGACCTCGAGCGAACCCTGTCGGGGCATGTGCCGCAACGCGTTCCGAAGATCCAGCGTGGGGCGGCTGGCCGAGCACCGGGCAGCCCGAGTTGGAACGCCGGCGGCGATGGTCCGGCGTGGTCTCGGAAACGGCAACCGTTCCAGCCGTCCGACATCACAGAACCCGTTCTTGGCAGCACCACGCCATATGCGGAATTGCACTGCCAGTCGAACTTCTCGTTCCTCAACGGTGCATCGCATCCGGAACAGTTGGCCGAAGAAGCTGCCCGTCTGGGTTTGGAGGCACTGGCCCTCACCGACCAGAACGGTTTCTACGGCATCGTCCGTTTCGCCGAAGCTGCCAAAGCAGTTGGATTGCCGACGGTTTTCGGCACCGAGATCACCCTCGACATCGAGCGCTACCAACCAGGCCTACCCGACCCGCCCGGTGAACATGTCGTGCTCTTGGCCAACGGCCCCAATGGATATGCGCGGCTGGCGAGAGCACTGAGCCTCGGTCAGTTGGCTGGTGAAAAGAGCGCTCCCCGGTTCGCGCTCGAACACCTCAGCGAGGTCGCAGCCAACGATGGACCGGCGACCCAACAAGATGCGTGGTGGGTGCTGACCGGTTGCCGCACCGGTGTCGTTCCCGCCGCATTGGTGCGCGATGGCCCGGCTGCAGCGACGCGACAGTTGCAACGGCTGATCTCGTTGTTCGGCCGCGCCAGGGTGGTGATGGAACTGTGGGATCACGGCGATCCGCTGGATTCTGCACGCAACGACGCGCTGGCCGAGATCGCCGCCCGCCACGACATCGCCTGCATCGCCACCAATGACGTGCACTACGCCACTCCGCAGCAGCGTCGTCTGGCCACGGCGCTGTCGGCCGTGCGTGCCAGGCGCAGTCTGCACGACATGGACCCGTGGCTGTCGGCGGGGGCAACGGCTCACCTGCGCAGCGGGGCCGAACAGGAGCGTCGCTTCGCTCGCTATCCGGGCGTCGTCGAAGCTGCGGCGCTGATTGGTCGGTCGGCTGCGTTCGATCTGTCACTGGTCGCGCCGAACCTGCCGCCGTTCGACTGCGAACCCGATGAACACGGTCGCCCGCGAACCGAGATGGAATACCTACGCTTCCTCGTCGAGCAGGGCGGCATCCGGCGTTACGGGCCGCGCCTGGCGTCGGGCTCGGCGTCGTCGGGCTCGGCGTCGGGCTCGTCGTCCGAATCGTCGGACAGCTCGATGCGGGCCAAGGCCTGGCGGACCATCGACCACGAGCTGGAGGTGATCGAGGGACTCGGGTTCCCCGGCTATTTCCTGGTCGTGTGGGACATCGTCAGATTCTGTGAGAAGTCGGACATCCTGTGTCAGGGCCGCGGCAGTGCGGCAAACAGCGCAGCCTGTTACGCGCTCGGTATCACCAAGGCCGACGCGGTGTCGCTCGGTCTGTTGTTCGAACGATTCCTGTCGCCCGAGCGCGATGGTCCGCCGGACATCGACATCGACATCGAGAGCGATCGCCGCGAAGAGGTCATCCAGTACGTGTACGCCAAGCACGGTCGTCATCACGCCGCCCAGGTGGCCAACGTGATCACTTACCGGGCCCGCTCGGCCGTGCGCGACATGGCCAAGGCGCTCGGCTACGCGCCTGGCCAGCAGGATGCGTGGAGCAAGCAGGTCGACAACTGGGGTGGCGTCGCGACGACGGCGGCGCAGCCCGACCAGACGATTCCCGACGCAGTCTTGGAGCTGGCAGCCGAGGTCGAGGACGCTCCGCGTCACCTCGGCATCCACTCCGGCGGAATGGTGATCTGCGATCGGCCGGTGATCGAGGTCTGCCCCGTCGAATGGGGCCGAATGGAGAATCGCAGCGTGCTGCAGTGGGACAAGGACGACTGTGCAGCGGCCGGCTTGGTCAAGTTCGATCTGCTCGGCCTCGGTATGCTCAGCGCGCTGCACTACGCGATCGATCTGATCCGCGATCATCAGGGTTACACCGTGGACCTGGCCACCATCCCCCAGGACGACGAGGTCTACTCGATGCTGTGCCGGGCCGACACCGTTGGTGTGTTCCAGATCGAGAGCCGAGCCCAGATGGCCACGTTGCCGCGCCTCAAGCCGCGCGCGTTCTACGACCTCGTCGTCGAGGTTGCGCTGATCCGTCCCGGCCCGATCCAGGGCGGCTCCGTCCATCCGTACATCCGCCGTCGCAACGGTCAGGAGCCGGTCACATACCTGCACCCGTTGCTGGCCAATTCGTTGGCCAAGACGCTCGGCGTGCCGTTGTTCCAGGAACAGCTGATGCAGATGGCGATCGATGTCGCCGGATTCACACCGTCGGAAGCCGATCAGCTCCGTCAGGCCATGGGGTCGAAGCGGTCGAAGGCGCGGATGCAGCAACTGCGTGATCGGCTGTTCGTCGGCATGGCCGAGCGGGGCATCACTGGCGACATCGCCGAAGAACTGTTCGTGAAGATGTCGGCCTTCGCCAACTACGGCTTCCCCGAGTCGCATTCCGTGTCGTTCGCGTACCTCGTCTACGCCTCGTCGTGGATCAAGCTCTACGAGCCGGCGGCGTTCTGCGCAGCGCTGCTCAACGCTCAGCCGATGGGTTTCTGGTCGCCGCATTCGTTGGTGCAGGACGCGCGCCGCCACGGTGTCGTGACCCGTTCACCCGACCTCAACCAGTCGCGCGCCGTGGCCATGTTGGAACCCGATCCGGACTCGGTCACCGGCCAGGCTGTGCGGCTCGGCATCGGCTCGGTGCGTGGCATCGGCAGCGATCTGGCCAAGGAGATCGAAACCGAGCGCACGGCCAACGGTGACTACCGCGGTCCGGAAGACCTGGCCCGACGAATCCCTGCGCTCGACCTGCCTCAGCTGGAGGCGCTGGCGACGGCCGGGGTGTTCACCGAGTGCTTCGGCCTCGAGCGCCGAGAGGCGTTGTGGTCGGTCGGCGCCGTCGCCCAGTCGCGACCCGACCGGCTGGAGGGTGTCGTCACCGGTGCAGCAGCGCCGCGGCTACCAGGAATGGATCCGGTCGAGGTCGCGGTCGCTGACCTGTGGGCCACCGGTGTGGCTCCGGACGGCCATCCAACCACGTTCTTGCGCGCCGACCTGGACGCCCTCGGTGTCGTCACATCAGTTCGGTTATGGGATTGCGAGCCGGGGATCAGGGTGCTCGTCGCTGGTGTTGTCACCCATCGCCAACGCCCGATGACCGCGCAGGGCACCACGTTCTTGAACCTCGAGGACGAGACCGGGTTGATGAACATCGTCTGCTCGAAGGGCCTGTGGAGTCGTTTCCGCCGAACGGCCAGGGAGGCGCCGGCGATGTTGATCCGCGGCAGGCTCGAACGCAGCGAAGGCGTCATCAACATCGTCGCCGAGCATCTCAGCCCATTGCAGATGCGTACCAACGCGGTCACCGGCAACGGCAAGTACGGCAGCCGTGACTTCCGCTGAGGGTCACCGACGACCGCGGGTCACCGCGACGATCACGGAGCGACGTCGGGTGCACTGGCCGGCGGTCCGTTCTGCAACAGGTCGTCGAGGAGGGTGATCAACGCCTTCGGCGCAGTGATGAAACTGTCCGACGAAGCAGCGGCCTGCAATTCGGCCATCGTCCACCAGCGGATCTCGAACAGGTACTCGGCCCGCAATTGCTCGACGGTGAATGCCGGTCGGGGCTCGAAGCCGCTCGATACTCGGACGAGGTGGACCCGTTCGCGCTGGCCGTCGAAACGACCGTTGACGAACGGAAAGACGTGCAGTCGGTTCCAGAGATGGGCACCGATGCCGGCGCCGTGCAACCCGACCTCCTCGATCAGCTCGCGGCGTAGCGCCTCGACATCGGTTTCTCCTGGATCGACGCCGCCACCCGGAAGCGCCCAGACCGTGCGGGTCGGAAATTCGAAGCGCACCAGTAACACGCGTTGGTCGCCATCGAGGATCACCGCCCGGACGGCCTCGCGGATCCGCAAGGTCTGATAGCCGAGAACCTGCATCGTGGCGCGGTTGTCGGCGACTGCCCAGAACCGTTGGACGAGGGCCTCGGGCATCTCGTCGCCATGGCTACCCACGACACCGCGTCGGAAGAACAGTCCATCGATCTGATGCAGTTCGGCGAACGAGGGAATGACCGCACCTTCGATCCGCTGGGCACCTGGCGCGACCATTGCCATGACCTCGTTCAGCCGCGCAGCTGGATCGGTGATCAGGTCTTCGTACCGCAGCAGCACACGATTCGCCCCGGGATGCTCGAGCCAACTGAGCGCGTCGGCCCCCCAACTCCCGGTTCCCCGCTCGTCGGTGCGGTCGATCATCGCACCCATCGCCGACTCGAACCCAGCCGGATCATCTTCGCTCTGCTGACGTGCCCACGAGACGAGGGCATCGCGACCATCACGGACGAGATGGATGACGCGGTCCGACTCGTCGACGTCGTCGTCTCGCTGTCGATGGGTCTTGACGAAATGCGTCGCGCTGTCGGCGCGCATCTCGGCCAGCGAAGAGGGCCGTTCTTCGAAGCCGATCAGTTCCCGACCCAACCGCACAGCGACACCATCGACGTCGTCGGTCACCGAGGTGCGGATGCCGTACAGGCGCAGCAGCACGATGCGCAAGAAGGTGTTACCCGACCGCGGGAACGAGGCGACCCAGACGATCATCCGAGCGCCGCTGCGAATCGTCCGATGTTGTCGGCGAACCATCGGCGGCGGCGATCGAAGCGCTCCATTCCGCCGAATTCGTTCCACATCTGGATGAAGTTGGGGTCGCCCTCCTGCACCTTGCGTTGCACGAACGCCCCGCCGCGTCGGATGCTCGCCTCGAGAACGGCGAGGAACTCCGACCGATCGGCAGCCAGACCGTATGCGTCGGCGACGCGTCGCAGCCGAGCGAACGAGTCGTGAGGCTCCCACCCGAGTCTGCGGGCATTTGTCTCGTCGTCCACGGGTACGCACATGCGCGCGAACTGGGCGAGGTCGTACAGCGGTCGTCCCGGCGCGGCGTAATCGAAGTCGAGCAGGGCAACGGCGGCTCCATCACGATGCACGACATTCTCCATGCACACGTCGTTGTGGCAGATGACCACGGGGCCGATCGCGTCACCACCGTTGTCGGCCATGTCGCGGCTCCAGCTGGAGCCGGCCGGCGCCACGAAACCGGCTGCCGCATCGTGATAGCGACGAAGCAGCATCGCCACCGACGCCAGCGATTCATCGGTCTGCGCCCATGCCGGATACGGCGGAACCGGAACATCGCCGGGAATGAACACGAGTCGCTCGCGGCCATCGGGATCCACTCCGACGGGCTGCGATGCGCCGTCGAAGCCGCTCTCGCTGAGGTGAATCAGGAAGGCATGGATCGTGGCGGTGTTCGGGTTCGACGGACGCAGGACGTGATTGCCGCTGCGCACGACTGCACCTGCATTGGCGACACCGCCGTGCAGGACCTCCTCGGCAGCGCGTACAGGTTCCGCCGGGGCGCCACGTTCTGTCGGGTCCGCACGTTCTGTCGCGTCCGCAGGTGATTCCATCGAGTCGCCCTCCACTCGAACGTCGGACCTACTCGTTCGGACTGTCGTGCAGGCCATCGTTGAATGCCTTGTACATGCCGTAGACGTCCTTGCACTTCTGGCACAAGGGGAGTTGCTTGGGATCTCGTGATGGCACCCAGACATGCCCGCACAAGGCCTCGATCGGCGTGCCGTAGATGCGCGCCTCGAGGATCTTTGCTGCAGCCGTCTCGCCGGGTTCGGTCTTGACGATGTGGGCCATCGCCGGCTCACCGGTCTGCAGTTCCTCGTCGGTCTGCGGGATCGTCTTGCCTGGCATCGTCTGCACCTGTGACATGGCTCCTAGTCAATCACTCTTCGCTCGGGGCCACCGACGCTCTTTGGGCTCTCGGGGCCACGCCGCCCGCGGCGTTCTCGGCGTTCTCGTTCGTCACGCCGGCGAACGCTTCGCCGAGCGGCGACAATCGGTAGCCGATCTCCAAGCTCTCGGTCAGGCCGAGTTCTTTCAATTTGCGGATGTTGATCTTGAACGCAGGTCGGTCCTGCCCGAGTTGACGGGCCAAGACGGTGGAGACGACACCCGGATACGTGGCGATCAGGCGTAGCGACTTGGTCACCCACGGCCCATCCTTGCTGGCCCGGTCCATCCGGTCGAGGCGAGCCTGGATCTCCGCTCGACGCTCCTCGTTCAATGCGGCGGAGTTCCGCAGTTCGATTCTGTCATCGAGTCCAACGTAATGGAACTGGATCCGGTAGATCGGTCCGCTCGCCTTGTCGCCGAGCCGGGCCAGCACCTTGTCGGCCGAGATCGCTCCTGCGCGTCGGGCCTCGGCGTCGGTGATGTCGTTGGTGGTCACGATGCGCACGTCGTCGACCTCGATCAAATGACCCCAGATGCGATGTCGGCCGCCGGCGATTGCCTGGGCTTTCTTCCATCCCCGAAAGGTGATCGTGTTCGTGCCTTCGATGATGCCGGCGAGTGAGTCCTTGGTGAACTGCATCTGGCCATGATGTCGCGGCGGCAGGGTCAATTCCAGGTTTATGCTGGAGTCGTGCCTCTCTACGAGTTCCGCTGCAAGACCTGCGACGACACCTTCGAGGTTCGTCGTTCGATGGCCGAGTCGAGCCTGCCTGCCTCGTGCCCATCCGGCCATGACAACGCCGTGCGCCTACTCTCGGTGTTCGCCAGCGTTGGTGCAACCAGCTCAGGCTCGGCATCGCCCGCACCCGCAATGCCCAGTTCGGGTGGCGGTTGCGGTTCGGCCTGCGGCTGCCACCACTGAGTCGTGCAGTCGCCGCGGTCGAGTCGTGCGGCTGCCACCACTGAGTCGTGCAGTCGCCGCCACCGAGTGCAGTTCCGGCCGGAACCGGTCGTCGCCGGTGAATTCTGATATCGCTTGGCAATTCGGATCACGTGGCGTAGGGTTTGAAACTGTGATCGCCGCCATCGTCGCCCTGTGTGCTGCAACCGCAGCATCCATCGCCGCCGCAGCAGTACGCGTCCCTGTCGCCGTTCCCGCAGTTGTTCCGAGCGGGCGGGGCGCACGGGTGTACCGCTCACGCTGAGCGAACCAGTGACGCTCGACCGCTGCCGTCTCGGCTGCGTGTATCAACGCTGAGTCGGCATTTCTCGACGGGATGCCATGCCGTGTGTCCGCGACGATCGATCATCAGTAACGACCCAGCCGTCAGCTGCGTTTGCCGGGGTTTGCCTTGCTCGTGGACATCGCTGCCGCTACCGCGGGCGGGGCAGCGATTGCCGGCGTGATGCGGGCCATTGCCTCGAGCGGAGCAGGCATTCGTTCGATGGCGACCAGACGACGATGAGTCGCGACCGATGACGATTGCCTGCGCAAGCCTGGATCAGCAGGACAGCGTGCGTGCCGCGATCGGTACATCACTGAGTGCGCGCTCGCGCAATCGGCGACGCGACATTCGAACGGCTTCGCGGAGGCACAGTCAGCCTGCAGCCGACCGTGTCGGTTCGCAATCGCGATCAGCTGTCCGCTGGCCGACACGCCGGGCATCGAGCGGGCCTCGCAGGCCAATGCCGACGAACCTGCGCTGTCGTGGACGTACACGGCTCGGCGCAACTCGGTGGCCGGGCTCTGCAATGGATCGGCGGCGCTCGGTCTCGGTGACATTGGTCCAGCCGTAGCGATGCCGGTGATGGAAGGCAAAGCCGTCCCCGTCAAGCAACTCGTCGAAGAGCGTCTCACAAGCAGAGCTGGACGTCCCGGCTTTCGCGCTGGCCAACCCCGTGCCGAAGGTGATGCCCGAGCTGGCTCCGGCGAACGTGGCAGTGATGGCCACCGGGCAGAGCGATGACCCCAACCAGATCGACAACGTGCTCGCCGTTCCCACTGCGCTCCGCGGCCTGCTCGACTGTCGGCGACCCGGTGTACCAAGGCGATCAAGCTCGCCGCCGCGGCCACTCTGGCGGGCCGCGTACCGGAACCGACGAACAGCCGGATCCTGCCTGGCGTGTTCGACGCGGATCTGGCCGCCGGGTGTGCGGCAGCAATTGTTTCATGAGCCGCACGGCCATCGCGACGGCATCCCCAGTTCCTCTCGTGGGCTGACCGTTCCATGTCGGCCAATCACCAGCCAATCGATGAGTGTGAGTCCGGTCTCGTCCACCACGTCGGCTGCTTCGAGCCACAACTCGTCGTCCCCCGAGAGCAACCACCCACCCGGACGAACGGTGGCGAGGACGAGTGAGCTGACGTCGGGGCTTGCACAGGCGGACAGCGCCATGGCCTCGGCGATGTCGACGATCTGGCACGGATCATCGGTGCCACTGACGGTGACGAGCGTGGAGCCGCAGCCGGCGTCGTCGAGGAACATCACCAGTGTTTCGGCACACATTGGTCGGGTCATCTGCGATGCGAACACCGACATCGCCTCGCCGGCGGAGTAGATCGGATCGAGTCGGGCACGCGGAACGCGACCGTGGGAAGAAACAGGCATTGGTGCCCCCTGGGATTCGTTGAATTGTCAGGGGGAAGTCCGTTGCTGCGCACAGTACGCGAGGGGTGTCGTTCTTGTCATCGACGCGTTGTCGATGTATCTAGGATGAGCCCCCTCGCTCTGTGGGAGACACGACAACGGGAGGAAACCCCACATGAACGATCAGCAGCAAGATCAGCAGCCCGATCAGCAGCAAGATCAGCAGCAAGAGCAGCAGCAAGAGCAGCAGCCCGATCGACAGCACGATGCGAGTTCGCGCCGGCAGATGTTGAGGGTGGCCGGTAGTGCTGCAGCCGCGGCAATCGCAGCAACGGTGCTGCTCGATGGCGGACGGCCCGCCGCCGCCACGACTGGCGATGCGATGATCGTCGGTAACAAGCACCGCGCTCAGAACATCACGAGGATCATCAACTCGTCGACAGTGGGCACGGCTGTCGACAACCCGTTGACAACGGAGAAGACGCTGTTCTGGGCCGACAATCGCAACTCTGTTCTGTCCGACGCGGTCGGCGTGCGCGGCGACGGGCTGGACAGCGGCGCCGGAATCGACGGCTACGGGGGCACCGGCGTTCGAGGAACAGGCAGTTCGGCCTCTCCGGGATCCAGTACAGGGGTCTCCGGAGTCGGCGACACCGGTGTGCGTGGCGCAGGACTGTTCGCCGGAGTCATCGGAATTGGCACGACACCTGGTTCGATCGGTGTCGGAGCGGTCGGGACGCGAGCCGCTGTGTACATCTCCAGTGGTACGGGCTCGCAGCCCCCGAACCGTACCGATTCTCACCTCGCCGGCGAGATCGACCTCGATGCGAACGGAACGCTGTGGTTGTGCGTCAAGGACGGCCTGCCGGGGGTTTGGCGCAAGATCGGTGGCCCGGACACATCCGGCGCACTGCATGCCATTTCGCCGATTCGTGCATTCGACAGTCGGTGGACTGGCAACACCCGGCTCAGCGCCGGGTTGAGCAAGGTGGTTTCCATCGCCGATGCCCACGACCTGTCCGGCACGGTGACGACGGCCGGTGCTGTTCCATCTGGCGCCACGGCCATTGCCTACAACATCACGGTCACCAAGACGACCGGCCAGGGATACCTCAGCGTCAATCCTGGCGACGCGCTCCAGATCACGTCGTCGTCGATCAACTGGTTCGGCGAGAACCAGGACATCGCCAACGGATTGATCGTCGCGCTCGACAACAATCGTCAGATCAAGGTCTTCGGCGGAGGCGGTGGCAGCACCGACTTCGTGATCGACATCACCGGCTACTTCCGCTGAGCCTGCGTGCGGGCGACCGTGCACGTGACGTGCACGGGACGTCCCTGCGACCGCGCCTGTAACCCTGCTCGTGACCGTGCACGTGACGTGGGGGCGAACGTGCACCTGACCCTGAACGTGGCCCTGCTTGTAGCGTCGACCCAATGGCTGACATCACGATCTACCACAACCCGAATTGCAGCACCTCCGTGCACGCTGTCACGACCGCGCAGGAGTTGGGTGTCGACGCCGACATCGTGCTGTACCTGAAGACTCCGCCCGATGCTGCGACGCTCGCGACCATCATCGCCAAGTTGCAGGATCCCGTGACCGACCTCGTCCGTCGTGATTCCAACTTCGTCAAGCTGGGATTGACCGACGCCGATGTTGCCACCGCTGCTCAGGTGATCGACGTCCTCGGCGCGCACAAGGCGCTGTTGCAGCGACCACTCGTGGTCACCGCTGACACTGCGCTGATCGGTCGTCCCAAGGCTCGAGTCGACGAGCTGCTGCAGACGTTCACCTGAGCAAGCGCGGCCACCTGAGCAAGCGCGGCCACCTGAGCACGCGCGGCCACCTGAGCAAGCGCGGCGCGGCCCGCTGAATTTCAGCCGTTCTTGGGCAGATCCTTGAAGGGAGTTGTCCGGAAATCGCCCGGCTCCTTCGGTAGGCCGAGGCCACGCTCGCTGACGATGTTCTTCTGAATCTGATCGGTGCCGCCGTAGATCGCGGGACCTGGGGAGAAGACCGTCATCTCCTGAATCGAGCCGTTCGACAGCGTGTCGGGCCCCCACAGCATTCCCTGCGCGCCGATGATGTGATTGGCGATTTCGCGGGCCCGACGCAAGGTGTGCGTGCCGAGCAGTTTGGCCAAATTGCCCTCGACCTTGGTGCTCTGCTGTCCACTGCGGGCCCGCATCAGATTCCACTTGCCGACCTCGCCGAGGGTGTACAACTCGGCCAGTCCCTGACGAATCGTTGGATCGTCGATGACGCCGAGCTGGCGGGCGAGCGCACTGAATTGCTTCACGCTGCCTGCGCCGGCGACACTGTTCGCAGCCCCGCCGCGCACGGCGACGAAATCGCCGACCCGACGGCCGAGCTGGCCAGCGACCGGACCGGGCAACGCCGAACCCAGTCCGCCACCGCCTCCGCCGCCACTACCGAGGCTGGCTCGCTCGACCATCAATGTCGTGTTGGCAACGGCCCAACCGTTGTTGAGTCCTCCGATGAGATTGGCGATGGGGACGCGTGCTTCGTCGATGAAGACCTCGTTGAACATCGCCCGACCGGTCATCTCCCGCAGCGGTCGTACTTCGACACCGGGCTGGTCCATCTGAAATGCGAAATAGGATATGCCCTGGTGCTTCGGCGCATCTGGATTCGTGCGCGCGATGAGCATGCCCCAGTTCGCGATCTGGCCGCCGCTCGTCCACACCTTCTGGCCGGTGATGACGTATTCGTCGCCGTCCCGTTCGGCTTTCGTGCCGAGACCGGCGAGGTCTGATCCGGCGCCTGGCTCGCTGAACAACTGGCACCACGCATTGGTCCCGTCGAGGATCGGCGGGATGTGTTCGGCCTGCTGTTCGGGTGAACCATGGACGGCGATCGTCGGTGCCGCCAACATCAGACCGAGTCCACCGGGAGGTCCGACGACGCCGTGTTCGCCGAGCACATTGGAGACCAGGGTGGCGAGGTGCCGGGGATAGCCACGGCCGCCCAAGTTCTCGGGCAGCATCGGCGCCGCGTATCCGCTCGCCGCGAGCCGCTTCCACCACTCGGCCACCGTCAGCTCAGGGTCCCAGGCGTCGGTGACCCATTGCTTGACTTCGGTCGTGACTTGCTCAGCGGAGATATCAGCCATTGACGAACTGTAGAACGGTGTCAGCGATGGCGACGGGTCCGGCGGCTGCGCCCACCGAGAGCCTGCAGGACGAGCAGGAGCAGGATTGCTCCCAGTGCTGCAACCAGGATCGAGCGCAGTCCGAAATGATTGATGCCTGAGTCACCGGCGGCGTTCATCAGTGCGCCCCCGATCAGTGCGCCGAGGACCCCGACGATCATCGTGTAGATGCATCCACTGCGATCGTCGTTGGTGATCCACCTCGCCAGACCTCCGGCGACCAGACCGACCACGATCCATGCAACGATGCCCATGACACAACGTTACGGCAGACGAATGGGTTGTGCGGCAGTTTGAGCCGACCATTGGACACGACCATTGGACACGACTACTGGACACGACTACTGGACACGACCATCGTCGAACGGTCGAACTATCCTTCGACATCGGACATCAGCGGCGATGTCGGACGCGATCGTGGGGGGCAGCCAAGTGGGGGAACCGGCGCAGGACCAACCTGTTGCCGAACGGACCCCTTGGCGCCTGCTGACCGGAGTTCTCGCCGAACAGAAGCGAGGGTTGATCGCCGGCGTATTGGTCGGCATTGGATGGGCCGCCGCGAAGGTCTCGATCCCGACATTGATCAGGCTCGGTATCGACCGGGGCATCACCCACGAAGAATCGCTGCTGAAGTGGTCGCTGATCATCGGCGCGGTCGGCGTCGTCGCGGGTGTGTTCACCGGTTGGCGGCGGTGGCTCGCCTTCCGCGAGAGCAGGACCACCGAATCGCGTCTGCGCGAGCGGTTGTACAATCACATCCTCGGCCTGCACGTCGGCTATCACGATCACGCCCAAACGGGTCAGCTGATGAGCCGCGCATCGAGCGACCTGCAGCAGTTGCAGGCGTTCGTCGTGATGATCCCGCTGGTGATCAGCAACCTGTTCCAGCTGATCGCGATCTTGATTCTGCTCGTCTACAGCGATCCGTTGCTGGCCCTGTTCGCCCTTGCACCGCTGCCGTTCGTCAACTTCTCGGCGCGACGGTTCAGCACCACGATCCATCCGGCCGTGATGGCCGTCCAGGTCCGTCAGGCAGCGTTGGCGACGGTGGTTGAAGAGAGCGTGTCCGGTGTTCGGGTGGTCAAGGGTTTCGGTGCCGAAGGGGTGCAGGCCGCCAAGCTCGGAAAGCAAGCCGACCAGATCCGCAGCGTCTCGCTGGATGCAGCACGGATCCGGGCGCGCTTCCTGCCGGCAATCGACATCCTGCCGTCGATCGGTCTGATCCTCGTTCTCGGGATCGGTGGGCATCGTGTCCTCGACGGTCAGATGACCATTGGCCAATTGATCCAGTTCAACGCCAGCGTTCTGCTGCTGATCTACCCGATGCGGAACATCGGCATGACCCTGGCCACCGGACAACGCGCTGCGGTGGCCCTGCAGCGCGTCCAGCAGGTGTTGGCCACCGCCAGCGAGGTGACGGATCCTGAGATTCCGGCCACCCTGCCGGCTGTCGGCACCGATGAGGGACGTGGCTCACTCGTCTTCGGCAACGTCACGTTCGGGTACGACGCCGAACGCGTGGTTCTCGACCGGTTCGATGTCCGCATTCCGGGTGGTACGTCGGTCGCCATCGTCGGTGCCACCGGCAGCGGTAAGTCGACCGTGACGCGCCTGCTCCTACGGTTCTACGACGTGCAACGGGGCAGCATCCTGCTCGACGGATGTGACCTGCGCAGCTTGCGCGTCAACGATCTGCGCCATGCCGTCGGGGTGGTCTTCGAGGACACCCTGTTGTTTCACGACACCGTCGCCGCGAACATCGCCTTTGCCGATCCGGATGCATCCGCCGATCAGATCGAGGCTGCGGCCAAGCTGGCCGGCGCCCATGATTTCGTGTGCGATCTGCCTGAGGGGTACAACACGTTGCTCGGCGAACGTGGTTTCTCCTTGAGCGGGGGCCAGCGGCAGCGGATCGCCATCGCCCGGGCGATTCTCGCCGATCCGCGAGTGCTGATCCTCGATGACGCGACCTCGGCGGTCGATCCGTCGAAGGAGCACGAGATCCGTGATGCAATGGCGACGGTGATGCGCGACCGGACGACGATCGTCATCGCCCATCGGCCGGGAACCATCGCGCTTGCCGACACCGTGCTGTTCTTGGATGACGGACGGATCGCCGCTCAGGGAACACACCACGAGTTGCTGGCGACGAACGCCGAATATCGCGAGGTGCTCGCCGCGTGGGCGGCCAGCACCGAGGACGACGACCTGATGGCGAACGAATCGGACGACACCGATGTCGATGATCCGCTCGCTGCGTCTGTCGTCGATCACCACGATCCGGCCAACGTCAGCGCCGAGGCGATCCGCAACACGTATGCGGTGCTCGCCGACGACATCGACATCGAGTCGCAGATGCACGAACCGATCGGCGGTGATTGAGCCGTGTGGTCGATGAATGCCCTGAGTGAAGAGGACAAGCTCGATCGCGATGCGACCCGTCAGGTGATTCGTCGCTCGTGGCAGTTCGCCGCGCCCTATCACCGCACGATCGTCGCCGCGATCACGCTCGTCACGGTCTGGACGGCCACGACATTGGCTGGACCGGTCCTGGTCAGCTACGGCATCGACCACGGCATCTCCGGGCACGATGGACATGTGCTCGACATGACCGTCGGCGCATATGTCGCGGTGACGATCGCCGCGTACTTCTTGGCCCGTTTGCAATACGTGTACATCAATCGCGCCGGCGAGGGCTTCCTCCGGGATCTGCGGGTGAGGGTCTTCGATCATCTGCAGAAGCAGGCGCTGGCGTATTTTGACCGCGAGCAGACCGGTGTTCTGGTGTCGCGGATGACGGCCGACGTCGAGTCGATGGGCGAACTGATCCAGTTCGGCTTGCTGCAGTTCTTGTCGGCCGGTCTGCTCGTGGTCATGGCGCTGGCGCTGCTGTTCGTGCTCAGCTGGGAACTGACACTGCTGGTCCTGGTGGTGTTCCCGATCATCGTGGTCGCTTCGATCCGGTTCCAGCACGACTCGAACAAGGCCTACCTGAAGGTGCGTGAACGGGTCGGCAACAACCTCAGTGCGCTGCAGGAGGGTATCAGCGGTGTGCGCGTGATCCAGGCGTTCGGACGCGAGCGGGAGCAGTCACGGCGCTTCCAGGCCACGAACCAGTCACTGTTCGACACGCACATGCACAGCATCCGAATCTCGATGTGGTACTTCGGACTGGTCGAGTTCTGCGGCATCATCGCGACGGCCGGGATGGTCGGTGTCGGCGGCTGGCTCGTCCACCGCGGCTCGGTCAGCCTCGGCGTCGTCACGGCGTTCTTGCTGCTGTTGAGCAGCCTGTTCGAGCCCGTGCAGCAACTCTCCCAGCTGTACAACACGGTGCAGTCGGCGGGCGCCGCGCTGCAGAAGTTGTATGGCATTCTCGACACGGTCCCGGAGGTGGACGAAGCGCCGGACGCCGTCGAACTCCCGACCCTCGGCGAGGTCGCAGTCGCCGGCGTCGGCTTCGAGTACGTGCCCGGACGGCCCGTGCTCTCGGGCGTGACTCTCACGGTCGGGATCGGTGAGCGACTCGCGCTCGTCGGTCCGACCGGCGCTGGCAAGAGCACGCTGGCCAAGCTGATGGCTCGCCTGTATGACCCCTCGACCGGCACTGTCTCGTTCGGTGGCGTGGATCTGCGCGACGCGACGCTGCACTCGCTGCGTAA
This sequence comes from Actinomycetota bacterium, assembly GCA_043747765.1. Classification (GTDB taxonomy): domain Bacteria; phylum Actinomycetota; class Acidimicrobiia; order Acidimicrobiales; family Ilumatobacteraceae; genus WLMZ01. The sequence continues at coordinate 20,788 of JAYTOM010000426.1, read as the reverse complement.
CCGAGTGGTCGTCGTCCCGCAGGAGGGTTTCCTGTTCAGCGGCACGATCCGCGAGAACCTCAGCATCGCCCGACCATCGGCGACCGATGACGAAATTGCTCAATCGCTCGCGACAATCGGCGTGTTGGAGCATTTCATGTCGTTCGCCGAAGGCCTCGACACCGAGGTGCGCGAAAGAGGGTCGCGACTGTCCGCCGGCGAGCGTCAGCTGATCGCACTGGCCAGGGCTGCGTTGGTGGACCCGGCCGTGTTGGTGTTGGACGAAGCGACATCGAACCTCGACCCCGGTACGGAGGCCGAGGTGGAACATGCGCTGGAATCGTTGATGCTGAACCGAACCGTGGTCGTGGTTGCTCACCGGCTGTCCACGGTCCGCCGTGCCGACCGGATCGCGGTGGTCGATGCGGGAGGTCTGGCCGAGCTCGGAAGCCACGATGAACTGGTCGCGTTCGGTGGCAAGTACGCAGCCCTCTCCGCCGCGTGGGAACGTAACCAACACCCACGTGCGTCGATCTCGTAGGGCACTGTGGTCGGGGCACTCTTGTCGGGCACTCTTGTCGGGCACTCCGTTGCGGTGGCGGGTGGCGGCGACCACGATGCGATCATGTCCGACATGAGTACCGACGCAACGCAGACAACCGCAGCCTCCACGGTGACACCGACGCAGCAATCGACACAGGCGCCGACGCGGCAATCGACGCGGCAATCGACGCAGCAATCGACGAATGTCACTCCGATCGCCGACTGGAACCGCCTTCTCGACGGCAAGATCGCCGTCGTCACCGGCGGGGGTGTCGGGATCGGCCGAGGTATTGCCGAGCTGTTCGCGCAACACGGTGCGATCGTCGAGATCGCCGAGATCGATGCCGAGCGCGCAGCCGCTGCGGAGAGCGCGATCCATCTGGCCGGCGGTTCGGCACGGGCCCACGCGGTCGATGTGACCGACGATGCGGCCGCTCGGGCATTCGCTGCGACCGTGTTGGAAACCCATGGCCGAGTCGACGTGCTCGTCAACAACGTCGGCGACTATCGACCGCTGGTGCGTTTTCCCGACTCGAACGCCGAGTCCTGGAAGGCAATGTACGACATCAACATCGGACACGCGCTGTCCATGACACACGCCTTCATCGGATCGATGATCGAGCACAACGCGGGTTCGATCGTCAACGTTCATTCGGTCGAAGGCATGCGCGGGTACCCGGGCGATCCGGTGTACGGAGCGATGAAGGGTGCGCTCGCGCACTTCACGACGTGCCTTGCCGTGACGATGGGCCGGCACGGGATCCGGGTCAACGGCATCGGGCCGGACCTGACCCAGACCTCACAGGTCGACTACATCACCGGGGGTGAGGACGACGAACACCTCTGGGCGTCGTGGGCGCCCGTTGGTCGAGCCGGCTGGCCCGAAGACCAGGCCCGGGTCGCGCTGTTCCTGGCCAGCGACCAATCCGGATTCGTGACGGGCCACAACATTCCGGTCGACGGTGGCACCAAAGCCGGCGGCGGATGGTTCTTCTCGCCGCAGGCTCACCGCTTCGTCAACCGCCCGACAGGTCTCTGACGCCCAGGTTCTTCGACGCCCGTGTCTTTGACGCCCGGGTCTTTGACGCTCGGGTCTTTGACGCTCGGGCGGTGCTGGCTCAGCTCTTGGTGAACGCGAGCAGGAATTCGATCGTGCCATTGTCCTCGGTGGTGACCGCACCGTTGGACGGGTTGTTGATCTTGTAGTCGGCGAACTTCACATTGGTCGATCCGAGGACGTCGACGATGTTGCCGTTGCGCTGGGTCTTGACCTCGAGCGTGACCGACTTGGTCACACCGTGCAGAGTCAGGTCGCCAGTTGCCGAGGCCGTGATCTGTGTGCCGTCGGCAGGAACCGAACCGAGTTCGATCGGCTTGGTGATCGTGAACGTCGCCGTCGGGTAGGTGCTGGTCTGCATGATCTCGCCCTGGAACTTGCGATCACGATTGTCCTCGTCGGACTTCAGCGTCGTCATGTCGACCGTGAATTCAGCGGCGGTGATCGCGGCTCCGGCCAGGCTGAGCGATCCGGTGACCTTGGTCGTCCGGCCGACCCCTTGGGTGTGCTGTCCGAACAAGACTTCCGTGACGCGATAGCCGACGTAGTTCTTGGCGATGTCGGCGGACATCGTCAGCGTGTAGTTCTCGGCAGCGCCCGTCGCTAAGGATGCCGTGGTCGATGTCGCTGCGGCCGCAGTGGTCACGGCCGTCGTCGTGACGGTGCTGCTTGGGACGGTGCTGCTTGGGACGGTGATCGCTGTGTCACTGCTGGACCGGGTCGGCAGGCCCTGGGTCTCGACGGTCTTGGGAGCGTCCTTCTTGATGAAGTGGATGTAGACGAAGGGGCCCGCAGTTGCCGCGAGGACGGCGACGGCGACGACTCCGATGAGGATTTTCAGCCAGAGTTTGTTACGCATGATCATCTCCTGCGGCCCGAAGGCCAATTCGGTTCGCCGTATTCTTGTGCTCTCAAGCAACGTTTCAACGTCAGCAGCGGAAGAGTCCGGCGAGAGTCGGACCCGCACCGGCAGCAGAACCTGTGTCGGTAACCTGACCAGGTGACCCTCACCATCGAAGTCGTTCGCTCCACCCCGAAAGCAATCGATGCATCGGGTGTACCTGTCGGGACGACTGGCGCTGTCCCGAAGTCGCTCGGCCTCAGCCGGAAAGCCCTGACGGCGAACGGGTTCGAGGGCAAGGCCGGTCAGACGTTGGTCGTCCCGTCGGATGACGGTCCAGCACAGATTGCAATCGGTATCGGCAAGCCGTCCGAGTTGACCGAGAACGGTCTGCGCAATGCGGCGGCAACGTTCGCTCGCGCCGCCGGCAAGCGAGCACGCTTGGCAACCACGCTGGCCGACGTGGCCGGCATCGACCCTGTCGCGGCGGCCAAGGCCGTCGTCGAAGGTGTCGCCCTCGCCAACTACCGCTACGTCGGGCAGAAGAACGACAAGACCGGGTCGCCCGTGCAAGCGCTGTCGATCGTCGTTGGCTCCACGCGGCTCGCTGGTGCCAGGACCGGTGCGGACCGGGGAACGGTCACGGCAGACGCAGCCAACCTCGCTCGCGAACTGGCGAACATGCCGCCGGCCTACCTCACGGCGCGCAAGCTGGCGGACCGGGCCGTCGAAGTCGCGACAGCAGCAAACCTCGGCGTCGAGGTGTTCAACAAGGACCAGTTGCAGGCAATGGGCTGTGGCGGCATCGTCGGCGTCAATGCCGGAAGCACCGAGCCGCCGCGCATGGTCCGTCTGACGTACACGCCGGACAACCCGATCGGCCACGTCGTGCTGGTCGGCAAGGGCATCACGTACGACTCCGGTGGCATCAGCCTCAAGCCGAGCGATCCGTCGCATGCATCGATGAAGATGGACATGAGCGGCGCAGCGGCCGTGCTGGCAACGCTCGGTGCATTGGCCGCTCTCGACTGCAGGACTGCGGTCACCGGCTACCTGATGTGCACCGACAACATGCCGTCCGGCAGTGCGCTCAAACTCGGCGACGTGTTGACGATGCGCAATGGCAAGACGGTCGAGATCCACAACACGGACGCGGAAGGTCGCTTGGTTCTCGCCGACGGTCTGTCGCTCGGGGCCGAGTCGAAGCCCGACGCGCTGGTCGACATCTGCACACTGACCGGGGCCGTGATCAGCGCGCTGGGCGACCGGATGGCGGGCGTCCTCGGCAACAACCAATCGTGGATCGATCAGGTTCGTGCCGCCGGAGCGCGCGCTGACGAACCAACGTGGCAGTTGCCGCTGGCCAGGCAGTACCGCAAGTTCCTCGACAGCAACGTGGCCGACATGCGCAACATCGGCGGACCACTCGCCGGCACGATCACGGCGTCATTGTTCCTCGACGAGTTCACCAACGACGTCCCGTGGGCGCACATCGACATGGCCGGCACGATGAAGATGGACAGCGACGACGGCTGGCTGGCCAAGGGTGCAACCGGCTACGGCACCCGCCTGCTGATCGATCTGGTCACCAACTTCACGCCCCTGACCTGACCGGCTCGTCCAGTGGTCGGACCCGCCGATTTCGGCTGTCTCGGTGTCGTTGTGCTGCAGCGTGCAGCGCAACGACACCGAGACAGGCCCGAGACAGGCCCGAGACAGGCCCTGGACAGACGAGTCGGGCTCAGGCTGCGGTCACGAACTGGCGGGCCGCTGCAGTGGCTTCGCGTGGCGAGATGCCGATCGACAGCAGTTGACGCTCGAGCTGATGTGGCTCGTCGCCGACGCGGATCATCGCTCCGGCGAGTTCGACGGCTCTGGCCAGACGACCCTCGTCGACCCGGCGTCGATCGATCCAGTCGGCGTGCGCGACCTGCAAGTGCGGTGGCAGCTTGCGGAGTTGGCGCAGTGCGAGGGGCGGGATCTGCCGACGAACGGCGATGCCGCGTCCGCTGGTGTGCGCCACACCGAACATGATGCAACGATTGAGTGCCTTGACGAACGGACTGTGCACGCCGGCTGTCAACGACAGGCCGAGCGCATTTGCGGTCTCGGCGAGGTCCAGTTCGTAGCCGTCCGGATATGCATCGAGCCCAGCAACGAGGCGTCGCAGCAACCACGTCGAGGTCGGGCCGAGGATTCCGAGCCAGAACAGTTCGACGTACGCGCTGCGGGCGTCGAAACCAACGGCTTCGACGACAGGATCGCGCCACGGCATCACGATCAGGGTCGGGGCAAGGGGTGCTGTCAACATGCGAACCTCCGGAGGGGTCACGAGAGCGGAAAGGACTTCGAGGCGGGGGAGGTGTTGCATTGAACTGAGTGCTTCCAGATCGAAAAAATGGAAAACGAATCCGTCATCCCTTGCGAGAATGTCGTGATGAGTTCGAACACATCGGATAGCGCCCCCGACATCCAGTTCGCACGGACGCTGTTGCAGGCTGCACAACGGATCACCGTGTTGACGGGCGCCGGCATATCGACGGATTCGGGAATTCCGGATTTCCGTGGCCCGAACGGGCTGTGGACGAAGAATCCCACTGCGGAGAAATCGGCGACGCTCAGCCACTACCTCGGCGACTCCGAGGTGCGCGAGTTCGCCTGGCAGAACCGGCTGGCCAACTCGGCTCACACCCGCCAGCCGAACAACGGTCATCGCGCCCTGGTCGAGTTGGAGCAGCAGCACGAACTCGTCGCACTCGTCACGCAGAACGTCGACGGCTTGCACCAGTTGGCCGGTAGCGACGCGGACAAGGTCGTCGAAGTTCACGGGACGATGCATTGGACGATGTGTTGGACGTGCGGCGATCGACGCCCGATGGTGGAAGCACTGGAGCGGGTGCAGGCCGGCGAGAGCGACCCTGACTGCCTGGTCTGTCGCGCCACCGAACGAAACGGCATTCTGAAGAGCGCGACGATCAGCTTCGGCCAGAACCTCGTTCCGGAGGTGATCGAGCGGGCCATGACCGCCGCGGAGTCGTGCGATGTGCTGATCGCGATCGGATCGACATTGCAGGTGTATCCCGTTGCCAATATGGTCCCGTTGGCCAAGAGGATTGGCGCGTCGGTGATCGTCGTCAACGCCGAAGCAACCAAGATGGACGGCTATGCCGATGTCGTCGTTCGGGGTCAGATCGGCGAGATCCTGCCGACGTTGGTCGCGCGCCGCAATACCCGACCGGGTGAGTAGCATTTCCGTCATGCCAACGTTTCGCGACCTGCTCACCAAGGCCAAGGCCGAGATCACCGAGATCGACACCGCGACCGCTGAATCCCGCATTGCCGAAGCCGACAGTGCGGGAACACCGCTGGCAGTCCTCGACGTCCGCGAGCCGGACGAGTTCGACCAGGGCGCACTGCCCGGCGTGGTCCACATCCCGCGTGGCCATCTCGAAGCCCAGATCGAGAACCGGATTGCCGACAAGTCGACGCCGATCATCGCCTACTGCGCGGGCGGCGTGCGCAGTGCATTCGCGACCAAGACCCTGCAGGAACTCGGTTACACGAACGTCGTTTCGATGGCCGGTGGCTTCGGCAAGTGGAAGGACGAGGGCCGCAACTGGAAGAGGCCCGTCGTCCTCACTGCCGAGCAGCGCGACCGCTATGGCCGCCATCTGTTGCTACCCGAGGTCGGCACCGAGGGTCAGGCCAGGTTGTTGGCCAGCAAGGTGCTGTTGCTCGGCGCCGGTGGCCTCGGTTCGCCCGCCGCGTTGTACCTCGCTGCGGCTGGTGTTGGCACCATCGGCATCGTCGACATGGACGAAGTCGACGCGTCGAACCTGCAGCGCCAGATCCTGCACAACCTCGATCGCATCGGCGACCGCAAGGTGGACAGCGCCAAGAAGACGATCACCCTGCTCAACCCCGATGTCGACGTCGTCACCTACGACACCCGCCTCGATGCCAGCAACATCATGTCGATCATCGAGGGCTATGACGTGATCGTGGATGGCGCCGACAACTTCCCCAGTCGCTATCTGCTCAACGACGCGTCGGTCAAGCTCGGCATCCCTGTGGTGCACGGCAGCATCTTCCGCTTCGAGGGAATGGTCAGTGTGTTCGATCCGAAGCACGGACCGACCTATCGCGACATGGTCCCAGAAGCGCCGCCGGCAGAACTCGCCCCGAGCTGCTCGGAGGCCGGTGTGCTCGGCGTACTGCCCGGCATCATCGGCAGCATCCAGGCCCTCGAGACGATCAAGGTGCTGCTCGGCATCGGCGAGACCCTCTCCGGTCGGATCCTGTCCGTGGACACGATGGACATGAGCTTCCGCACGTTCAATCTCAAGCCGGATCCGACGAACACCATCACCTACGCGAACCGCGACGCGATCGAGATCCACGACCTCGAGGGTGTCTGCGCTCCATGGGTTTCGCACTGACGGGTTTCGCACTGACGGGTTTCCCGCTCGAGCGACATCTCAGGGGATCCGGCCCTTGCTGCGTTTGGTGATGACGAGACCTGCATCGCGGACCCGTTGGCCGTATGAGGCGATCTGATCGGCTGACAGGCCGCGTTCGAAACCGAGCAGCGTCAGGGCCAACACGGGTACTCCCTCGGCGTTGAACACCGGCGCCGCGACCATCGAGACGTCGTAGGTCCGCCCGGCATCGAACGTGGTCAATTGATATTCGCGTTGGCCCAGTTCGGCGACCAACTCGTCGACGGTGCCACGCAGTCCGGCATCGACGGGGAGGTCGGCGAGGTTGTCGAGTGCGATGCCGAGACCCCGCCGCACGTCGTCGTCGTATGCAACCGAGTAGCCGCGCTCGCGTACACCGGCGAGCGCCGCGCGAAGACCGTCGGCATCGTCGGCCGCGGCGATCCATGCGGCGATGCGCGCGCCATCGTTCCAGGCGATGAACACCGATCCGAGCGGGGCTACCAGCGGCACTCGCTGGCCGACGTGGACAGCAATGCCGCGCGCTCGGTGTGCCCCGGCACGAGCGAGGAAGACGATGTCGGAGCCGGCGGGTACCGTGACGGCGACCTCCAGTTCGGTGGCGTCGGCAAGCTCGCGTGCGGCGTCGCGAGCCATGTCGATCGCGGGATGGCGTTCGAGCGCTGCAGTGCCGAGAGCCACGACCGACGGGCCGAGCGTGTACGAACGCGACCGTTGCGAGCGACTGAGGTATCCGGCTTCGACGAGGACGGTGAGCAAGGCGTGGGCGGAGGCGACGTTGATGCCGAGGCGGGCAGCGAGGTCAGACAGGGTGAATGCGTCGTCGGGATGCGCGGCAAGAAAGTCGAGGATGGAGATCGCACGGGTGGCGGCGAGAGCAGGACGGGACATACGGTCTCTCGACTCTACAAACAGTCTTTCGACATTGCAAAAGCAGGGAGAAGTCAACGATGAAGCTCGATCTGCTCTACGAGTTCCAGCCAAAGATCAAGCCGTGGGACAAGCCGCATCCGTACGGCCAGCGCGAGGCCGAACAGCGCACCTATGACGAGGCGATCGAGGAGATCCAGCTGGCCGACAGGCTCGGCTTCAACACCGTGTGGTGCGTCGAGCATCATTTCCGCGATGGTCGTTCGGCGTCACCGTGCTCGGAGGCGATTCTCGGTGGCCTCGCGCTGAGCACCAAGCAGATCAAGCTCGGGTTCGGCGTGACGCTGATGCCGTTCGGCTTCATCCACCCGGCTCGTGTTGCCGAAAAGGTCGCCACCGTCGATGTGCTCAGCCACGGACGGGTCGAGTGGGGCACCGGACGGTCGACACCGATGGAGCAGGCGGCATTCGGTGTCCCGACAAACGACAGCTCGCGCGACCAATGGCGCGAGGCGATCGAGATCGTGGTCGGAATGTGGGAGAACGAGGTCTTCTCGTGGGAGAGCGAGAACCTCTCGTTCCCGGAGCGGATGCAGACACCGAAGCCGTTCCAGGATCCGCACCCGCCCGTGTGGCAGGCGGCGGCGACGTTGAAGAGCGCCGTCAGCGCGGGTGAGCTCGGTCTCGGGCTGCTTTCGTTCGCACTGCTGCAGCCGGTGGAGAAGATGGCCGAGCACATCCAGGCGTACCGCACGGCGCAGTCGATGGCTCGTCCGCAGGACATGCTGACGCGTGTTCGCAACGACAGAGTAGGCGTGTACACGTTGGTGCACGCCTACGACGATGCCGGCGCAGCCGCCGACTACGGGCTGTGGGATTCGGTCAACTGGTGGTACCGCCACCTCGCCGAGTTCACGCTGAAGTGGGAGCTGCCGATGCTCGGCGTCGAGGAGCAAAAGGCCGTGTTCCCGCTGTTGCAGCCGATCATCGACGGCGATGTGCCGGTGAAGCACTATCAGGAGCAGGACATGATCATCGTCGGCACGCCCGAGGAGTGCCTCGAGAAAATCATCCGGTACGACGAGGTCGGCGTCGATCAACTACTGTGCTATGTCCAGTTCGGTGATCTGCCGCACGAGAAGGTGATGCGCAGCATGGAGCTGCTGGCAACCCGGGTGATCCCCGAGTTGGAATTGCGCGGGCATCGCATCGATGTGACAGCGAGCGCCTGATGGACATGATCTCCGGGCTGCGTGACGCTGCCTCGGCCGCAGCGATTCGTCCGCTGCACGACGAACTGGCAGCGGCATTCTCTCTCGACGGTCGTACCGCTGTCGTCACCGGGGCGGGCGGCGGTATCGGCCGGCAGACCGCAATCACGTTTGCCCAGGCCGGCGCGAGCGTGGTCGTCGCCGACCGTTCCGAGGTGGGACTGAGCGAGACGGCCGCCCTCGTCGGAGCATTCGGTGGCACCGCGGTCGCCGTCCCGACGGATGTGTCCGACAAGGCTGCAGTCGACGACCTTGCGCGCGCAGCGGTCCGTCACGGGGGCCGGATCGATGTCTGGGCGAACGTCGCCGGCATCATCCGCAACGGTCTCGTGATCGACCTCACCGAGGAAGACCTCGATGCCGTGCTGGGCGTCAATCTCAAGGGTGTCATCTGGGGATGTGCGGCCGCCGGACGGGTGATGAAAGTCGCCAGACGGGGCTCGATCATCAACGTCGCCTCCGCCGGGGGCGAGATGCCAGCACCGACGTTGGCGGCCTACGGAACGTCGAAGGCCGGTGTGATCCAACTCGGACGGATCCTCGCCACCGAACTCGGACCGTTCGGCATCCGCTGCAACACGGTCGCGCCTGGCTTCATCGATACCCCGATGACACAACGTGCATGGGTCAGCGCCGACGGGTCGGTCGATCAGGCCGCGCGATCCGCCGTCGTCGATGTCCGCGGTGCGCAGTCGCCGCTCGGCACGATCGGGACGCCCACCGACGTCTCCTACGCGATGCTGTATCTGGCATCCGATGCTTCGAAGTTCATGACCGGCGAGGTTCTTCGCCCCAACGGTGGAGTACACATGCCATGACCGATCAATCGAACACCCATCCGGACGTCTTCGGGCTGCGCGGCAAGGTCGCGCTCGTCGTCGGGGGCGGTTCGGGGATCGGCCGGGCGACGGCATTGCTGCTCGGCTGCGTCGGCGCCGACGTGGCCGTCGCCGACCTCGATCTGGCCAGGGCGACCGAGGTCAGTGACGAGGTCGCAGCACTTGGTGTGCGGTCGATCGCGCTGAGCGGCGACGTCACCGATCCCGTCGCGGCGCAGGCCGTCGTCGACCGCGCGCACAGCGGTCTCGGCGGTCTCCACGCCGTCGTCAACATCGTCGGTGTCGCCTCGTGGTCAGACCTGCTCAGCATGGACCTGGAGATGTGGGAATCCGATCTCCGCTCGAACCTGACCCACCACATGTTGGTCGGGCGCGCTGCGGCACGGCATTGGATCGACGACGGTGTCGATGGTCGACTCGCACTGGTGACGTCGATCAGCGGCATCTTCGGTGCCCCGAATCACGCCGCGTATGGCGCCGCCAAAGCCGGCGCCATCGGCCTCGCTCGCAGCATGGCCAACGAGTGGGCGCCGTACGGCATTCGGGTCAACTCGGTTGCGCCCGACATCATCGCGACCCCGCGAGTCGTCGCCGGATTCACGGCTCGCGGTATCACCGACATCAACGAGATCGTGATCGCCGACGGTGTGCCGCTGGCCCGGTGGGGGACGCCGGACGAGATCGCCGGCCCGCTGGTCTTCCTCGTCTCCGACCTGTCTGGTTTCATGACAGGTCAGAACCTGGTGGTCGACGGTGGGACCCAGTCGCGCTTTCCGCACGGTGGTCCGAAACCGTTCAAATCGGAGGGCTGACCCTCTCCCGGTCGAGGGCCTCGGCGACGGCCCCACCGAAAACGCCGGCCAACACCGCGTGCCCTGCGTCGCCAGGGTGCACCCCGTCGGCGAGCAACGTCGGGTCGAGCACCTTCGCTCCGCAGATCAGCGTCAGCAAGTGGTCTCCGTCGTCGATCAACGACTGGGTCGCCCGCTCGATCGCTTCGCGGATGTCGGCATGCGTCGCGCCGAGCTGGTTCGCGGTGTGCTCGCCATCTGGTCGCACGACCGGACTGGCGACGACGACCGGAGTGCCCGGATGACCGGCGCGTACGACGCGCAGGAACGCGTCGGTGTTCGCTGCCATCTGTTGGACCGAATGAGAGATGCGGCTCCAGCAGTTCGTACCGTGGCTGATGGAGATCACGTCGGCATCCAACGATGCGATCTGCTCGGCCGACACCATCTCGCCCCGCGCCGAGCCTGCGTAGCCGAGGTTGACCACGTCGATCGCGTGCTGCCGCCCGGCGATTGCGGGCCATGCGCCGGCCGGGCCGGACGCCGTCCATCCCTCGGCGATCGAATCGCCGTAGGCCAGCCAACGAGGTTGTGCCGATGCCGGCCGGATCATTCCGCCGGCGGCCTCCAGCGCAGTGATGGTCGGCTTCATTCCCTCCGGGAGGTAGATGATGATGCGCTGATCCTCGGTCCCGGCGCCGAGGCGCACGGTGACCCGGCCGGCGCCGAGCACCGCCGGTTGTTCGTCGATCTGGACGCCACCGCGCCAGACGCAGAACGCGACTCCGGCAGCCTGGCCCCTGTAGCCGAGGTCATCCGTGGCCGTCGTGTACGAGATGTCGACAGACGAGGCATCGCCGGTCAACTCCAACCGCACACCGACGGGCAGCGACGCAGTCGCCCACGTGTCGCCCGGCAATCGACCGAAATCTGCGGGATCCGCACGGGGATACGAGACGCCGGCGCCGGCTGGCCAGGCGACCCCACGCAGGAATTCCCGGACATCCGTCATGCCCTCGACGGTACCGATGCCGTTGCAGCCATGGCGAGCCGAGCCGGTGGAGGGAAACTGACCGAACAGCGGTGACTACAGTACGAAATCGATGCAGATGCGAATTGCGGGGAAGAGATCGGGACGTCCTGATGTGGTGACCATCCCGGTTCAGGGCGTTACAAGCCCGTGGGTGCACGGGCCCTTCGCCGATGTCTTGCTCGGTTGGTGCTGGCTGCCGGTCGCGCTGATCATGCACAACCTCGAGTCGTCCATCACCAAGACGCAGGCCCTGATGGGCGTCATCTTCCTGATCAGCTTCGCCCACCAACCGCTGACGCTCGGGCTGGTGTACGGCGACCCGGACCAACGTCGTGCTCACCGCCGGTTCTATCTGATTGCACCGTTCGCTGCGGTCATCCTGATCCTGATCGGCCTGAATGTGAGCTTGACCCTGGTCGGTCTGACGGCCGGCCTGTGGAATGCCGAGCACACACTCATGCAGCGTTACGGCGTGCTCCGCATCTATGGTCGTAAGGCCGGAGACGACCACGGTCCGATCGAGAAGCCGATGCTCATCACGTGGCTCGTCACCGCGTTGTTTTTCCTCGGTGCGTATGTCGATCTGCCCCGATTCACGAGCAAGATCGGCTTCGACGGTACGAACAAGCGCAGTATCGACATATTGCATTCGTTGAGCCGCGACGCCACGATTCCGTTCTGGATCGGCGCAGCGGTTTCGGTCGCATTGGCCGTTCGTTGGATGCGCGCAGAGCGTCGTCGCCCGGCATCTGTTGCTCGCCGCGCGAAGTGGTCGTATGCCGCTGGAACGCTCGGTCTGCTGATCGCCGTGATGATCGACCCGGTCGCCGGAATCGCCGGCTATGTGGCCGCCCATGCGATCGAGTACTTCGGCATCGTGCACAGCTCGCTGCGTCGACGCTCGTCCAGTGGCGACATCAGTCCGGTCGCCCGTGTCAGTGCCACTCGCGTGCTTCGGTCCGCTCTGTACGTGGTGTACTTCGCGGCCATCGTGGGGCTGGTCGCAGGCACATGGGACATCTGGGACGGCAAGGTCTACACGTTCGCGATCCTGTTCTTCGGGGCCCTCCACATCTTGTACGACGGCTTCGTCTGGAAGCTGCGCAAGCCGGCGGTCGCGGCCAGTCTCGGCATCACGGCAGTGGCTCCACCAATACGTGGTCGTTGACTGCGTCGGGTCGCACGTCGCGCTGCTGGTAGACGACACCGGCCAGAACGAAGGCGATGCCGAGCATGTCGAGCAACGACGGTCGTTCGCCCAGCGCGATGAATGCGAACAACGTGCCGGTCACAGGGATCAGGGCGAGAAGTAGAGCGAAACGATGGGGTGGAATCCGCCGCATCACGTGTTGGTCGAGGCTGTACCCGATCACGGAACTGAGCAGGCCGACCAGGCAGCACAGAGCGAGCAGTCGCGGCGCCGCGAACACCACCCCACTGGATGGAGCGCCGAACGGAGCGAGGGCGATCGCCCCGATCAGCATCCCGAGACCGAGCCCGGCAACGCCCCTGTCCTGCCTCGCGACTTTCGAGCCGACCACGATGTACGTGGCCCACATCGTGGACGCACAGAGGATGAAGAACACGCCGAGCAGATTGCCGCCAATCTCGATTCCGGACAGCAAGCCGACCCCGAGGACCACGACAGCAACCGCGACCGAGTTGCGTTTCGTCCGCCGCCGGCTGGCGGCGACAGCGACCGGACCCAGAAATTCGATGGCCAGGCCCTTCCCGAGCTCGAGGCGCTGGATGCCGAGGTAGAAGAACGTGTTCATGGCGGCGATCGAGACACCGAAGATCGCGCTGGCGGCCAGATCGGCTCGGGTCCACCGGCGGTAGTGGCGCGAGCCGGGCATGAACTGACGTGAGCAGAACGCGAGTAGCACGAGGGACGCGAACGAGATTCGGAACCAGGCCACGGTCGCCGGCTCGACATCGCCGAACAACGACTTGGCGAGGATCGATCCGATGTTCTGCGACAAGCCGCCGAGGACGAAGATCGCTTCCGGAGAAACGAAGCTCAGTCGACTCGACCCGGCGGCGATCGAGTTCCTCGGGGTGATCGAGAACTTCGATGTCTTCGATGACCTGGAGGGCCTCGATGTCTTCGATGTGTCAGCCGTCTTCGATGTCTCAGTCAAAGAGATCGGGGTCGGTACGACAGATCTCCTGCCACAGCGGCGAGAAGCTGAACCACCCGGCGAGCGGATAGCCGGTCTGCTTGGCGGTGTATTCGGCATCTTCGTGCTTGATCAGATGCGGCGTGCCGGCGGCCATCGCCAACAATTGAGCCTGGCAGCTGCGCTCCATGCTGATGAACCAGAAAACGGCCTCGTCGACGGTCTGGCCGACGGTGAACAACCCATGGTTGCGGTGGATCGCAGCCTTGCCGGTGCCGAACTTCGAGGCGAACTCCTGTCCAGCTGCGACCTCGAAAACAACGGCGCCGCCCTGCTCGTTGATCACCGTGTGGTCCTGGTAGAAAATGCAGGAATCCTGGGTGATCGGGTCGAGCGGGATGCCCAGCGAGCTGAACGCCTTGCCGTTGACCGAGTGGCTGTGCGCGGCGGCGATGATGTCGGGGCGAGCCTCGTGAACCGCAGCGTGGATCACGAAGGCGGCACGGTTGACGGGCTTCGTGCCGTACACGACGTCCCCGGAGTGGTTGACCAGGATCAGGTCGCTGACGGTCATGTGGCGAAAGCTCTTGCCGAACGGATTGACCCAGAAGCAGTCGGGGAATTCGGGGTCGCGGACGGTGATGTGGCCGGCGACACCTTCGCCGAAGCCGAGACGGCCGAAGATGCGCAGCGAACCGGCCAGTTTCTGCTTGCGCTCGAGGCGTTCGTCCTCGATGGTCGCGAATGTCGTGGGCAGCATGTCGAGCCCGACCTCCTTCGGGGTCAGTTCGATGCCGTCGATGGACCGGGTTCCGTTGTCTGTCATGGCCATATCCCAAGCCTACGCCCGCACCGAGAACTGTCCGGACGCCCGGCACGCTCGAGACGCAGGTGCCGTTGCGTGCGCGGTGTGCGATCATCGAGCATGAACACAGAGATCTCGCCGCACTCGATCGCTGCGCCGGCCGCCAACTATGCCCACGCCATCGTGGTCTCGAACCCAGCGCGCACCCTGTACATGTCCGGTGTCGTCCCGACGCAACTCGACGGGACTGTTCCGCAGAGCCTCCACGAGCAGACAGAGGTCGTTTGGGCGAACATCGTCGCGATCCTGACCGAGGCTTCGATGACCGTCGCCAACATCGTCTCCATCACGACGTACGTCATCGACGGCGAACCACTGAGCGACGTGATGGCGGTTCGCGACAGGATCATGGGTGAGTACCGCGCGGCCAGCACACTCGTCGCCGTTCCGGCCCTCGCCCGCCCTGCGTGGCGGATCGAGATCTCGATCGTCGCTGCTGCGTGAGCGGGTCGTACGATCGTCGTGTGAGTGACGAAAAGCGCACCGACTCCGGTATCGAGATCAAGGCCCTGTACGACGCGAGCGACCTCGCCGGCTGGGACGCCGTGGCCCAACTCGGCGCGCCGGGCAAGCCGCCGTACACACGAGGTGTGTACCCAACGATGTATCGCGGCAAGTTGTGGACGATGCGCCAGTACGCCGGGTTCGGCACGGCCTCTTCCACCAACGAGCGGTTCAAGTTCTTGCTGCAGGCCGGCCAGACCGGGCTGAGCTGTGCGTTCGATCTGCCGACGCAGATGGGGTACGACAGCGATCATCCTCGAGCCGAAGGTGAAGTGGGCAAGGTCGGTGTGGCGATCGACTCGATGGCCGATATGCGTCTGTTGCTGGCCGATCTGCCGCTCGACAAGGTGACGACCAGCATGACGATCAACTCGACGGGCGCGATCTTGTTGTTGATGTATCAGCTGGTCGCCGAGGAGCAGGGAGTCGATCCGAAGCTGATCAGTGGAACGATCCAGAACGATCTGCTCAAGGAGTACATCGCTCGCGGGACGTACATCTATCCGCCGAAGCCGAGCATGCGTGTGATCACCGACATCTTCGCCTACTGCGCCGAGCACATCCCGCGCTGGAACACGATCTCGATCAGCGGTTACCACATCCGTGAGGCCGGCTCCACCGCCGTGCAGGAAATCGCGTTCACGATCGCCAACGGCATCGCCTATGTCGACGCAGCGATCGCGGCCGGTCTCGACGTCGACGATTTTGCTCCTCGCCTGTCGTTCTTCTGGAACGCCCACAACAACTTCTTCGAGGAGATCGCCAAGTTCCGTGCATCCCGCCGGATCTGGTACCGGCTGATGTCGGACCGCTACGGGGCGAAGAAGGAGGCGTCGAAGTTGTTGCGCTTCCACACCCAGACCGGGGGATCGACGCTGACCGCTCAGCAGCCCGAGACGAACATCGTGCGCGTCGCAGTGCAGTCGATGGCGGCTGTGATGGGTGGCACCCAGAGCCTGCACACCAACGGCTTCGACGAGGCGCTCAGCCTGCCGACCGAGCACGCTGCGCGCATTGCGCTGCGCACGCAGCAGATCATCGGCTACGAGAGCGGCATCGTCGACACGCCCGACCCGATGGCCGGGAGCTACCTGGTGGAAACCCTGACGGACGAAGTCGAACGGCTGGCGTGGGAGTACATCGAGCGCATCGACGAGATGGGGGGTGCGGTCGAGGCGATCGAAGCGGGCTTCCAGATGGACGAGATCGAGCAGGCTGCGTACGAGTACGCGAAGTCGATCGACGATGACGAACGGGTGATCGTCGGCGTCAACAAGTTCACGCTCGACAACGAGCCGGAGCCGCCCGTGTTTCCCGTCGATCCACTGCTCGAAGGTGGTCAGAAGGCTCGTCTCGCCGAGTACAAGGCCAACCGCAACGCCGCCGACGTCGTGGCTCGCCTGGACGATCTGCGTGTCGCCGCGACGGGCACCGACAACCTGCTCTACCCGATCAAGGCCGCACTGCAAGCGGACGCGACACTCGGCGAGATCAGCGACGCGCTGCGCGACGTGTTCGGCATCTACCAGCCCGGCCGCTGACTGTCCCGGCCCAGAATCTTCTCCGAGCGTTTTCGTCCCCTATAGCGCGCTTTCGACCCCTGAGAACGATCTCAGCTGCGCCGTACGTTGACGGCCCAGCAGCCTCGAGACGCGTTGTGCACATGCACCACGTCGGTCGCTGCGTTGGCGAAGAATGTGTCGAGTGTCTGCCTCAGGTCTGTGCCGGCGATGACCGCTGCATCGATCATCATCGCCTGTTCGTCGAACGCACGCACGGACAGTTGACGCACGGTCAATTGGTCCGGCAGTTCGGGGCCGTCGAGGGCCGCTGCGTCGGGCGCGCACGACTCGGCGTGCAGAAAGATCGGGCTCGAGCTTCGGTACGGCGAGTCCTGGGTGAACGGGTCGTGGGCGACGAGGATCAGTGACGCGCCGATCTCGGCGTCGAGCAGGCAGCGCCGGCACGGATAGCCCGGTTTCACGTCGGCTGTGTAGGCGACGCCGCCAGCTGCGCGCAGGTGTTCGGCCGCGGCGGAATCGATCGGTTCGAGCTGGAATGTGCGAGTAGTCGTCGTCATGTCCTGAACGCTAGGGACGGGTGACGCGTCGACAGAGCGGGAATCGGACGCCTCACTGGAGAGTCGCGCTCGAAGGCGCCGGAAGGCTGGATGCACGCTGGTCGCAAGAGGCCAGCGTTTGGCTCGTGTCCGAGTGGCCGGCCGCTACGAACCGGTTCGAGCACGAAGTCCAAGTTTCCCAAGTAGGTCATTTGCGCATGGCTGTCGAGGAGACCGGCTCCATCGTCAGCACGGATGACGTGCCGTCACTCTGACCATGAGATGCGAAGAATCGACGTCTGGAGGATCAGCGCCAACCGGTGTGCTCTGCGAGCCACTCTCGGCTGATCGCCGCTTGAGCAGCCTGGAACGGTCGCAGCGTCGGCAGACCAGGGGGAGGCGGAAGCAGCGACTTGAACGTGAAATAGCCGGAGATCGCGCACAGGTACGCGTCGACAGCGGATGGATCGGCGCGCCGGCCGAGCGGATGACGGTCGAACAGTCGTGCAGGAGGAGGAGCGCCGTCGTGCTGCAGCGATGGGAGCAGTCCGATCAGATCGACCCATTCTGCGCCAACGGATGCGGCCGGCCAATCGACCACGTACGTGATGTCGTCGCCGATCAGGATGTTGTCCGAACGCAGGTCGCCATGCAGCAATGTGGAACCTGCTACTGCCTCGATCCACGACGACTCCATCACGGTCAGCCGATCGAGGTTGCGGCGCGACCAGTCGAGCGCAGGATCGCCGCCGTTCACAGATCTCCACAGGTACGGCGTACCACTCTTCGTCTGTGCTCGACCAGCTGGCTCGATGACACCGCCGATCGTCGTTGTCCCGATGTCCGCGAGCACCTCTACGACGCGCAGGATCGCCGCAATATCGCTCGACGACAGTGGGGCGGCGGGCATCCGACCGTCGACCAGTTCGATGACGAGTGCGACCCAGTCCCTGTCGTCGTAGGCGCCGATCAGGCGGGGTACCGGCGCTGCGATCGGAATCACTGCCATCACGGCCGCCTCGCGGCGGTGCATCGCCGAGGCGTGGGTGCTCAGTCGTTCTCCACAGGCCTTGACGAACACACGTTTGCCATCTGCGAGGTCGCACCGCACTGCAGGTCCGGGTGAGAATCCGCCGGCGACGTTCGTTGCGCGGACGATGGGTGCACCGGCGATCATGTCGACAACGGAGCGAACCTCGGTCGGCACGGACGTCCACTCAGCGCGCTGTCCGTGCCGTTCCATCGTCGAACCGTAGTCAACTGGGTCAGATCTGCGACACGGAGTTTCGTCCCGGCCAGGCTCAGGTTCGGGAGATGGCCTCGCCGGTGCCGATCTGGGCACGGTCGGCTGCGGCGCGGCCGGCGTGATAGCCCCCCGCATCGAGCGAGCGGCTGCGCATCGGGGTGCTGTTCGGGAACGCGTCTTCGTAGGCGGCATCCACGGCTGACTGACGGTCGGCGAGGATCGGCAGCAGCGAGTCGCCGTAGTCGTGCTCGGCCTCGGCGGACATGTGCCGCTTGGCAGCTTCGAGGCGCTCGCCGATCCGTATTGCGTATGCGATCAGGAAGGCCCGACGGTACGACGGTGTTCGCTGGCGGCGGTCGAGGGACGTCGCCTCGGCCGATGCTTTCGTGGCTTGGACCAGCAGCGATGTGAACAGCAGGTCGGTCAGGTGAAGATCGACCGGGAAACCCATGATCGTTGCGAAGCCCGCCGATGGTGACCAGATGCAGCGCGCGCCGTTGACGTCACTGATGATCGACAAGAACGTGGCTTTCTCGTCTGCGTACGGGTTGTCGATGTGCACTCGACGTGACTCGATGCCGATCGCCGAGCCGTGACCCTTCGCTGCCGAAGCGAGCACGGCAGCATCGATGGAGTAGCGCGTCATCATCTCCTGTGCCTTCGCGGTGAAGGCCTCGGCCTCGGCCTCGAACGTGGTGGCCTCGGCCTTGGCCAACAACGCCCGGATCAGCTTCAGTGCCTTGGCATCGATGTCTCCGCGAGCGGCGGCTGACTGCGGCTTCGGAATGCTGCCACGATTGCTGGCCCCCCACTTCGACGGTGGATCGACGATGAATTCCAGGCGAGGCGCGCGGAGCAGGGTAGTCATCACCTGCAGCGCGATCGCGATCCGCTCGTCGGCATGCAGTTTCTCGACAACCGACCACCTGCCGAACGCCTCGGAGTGGCCGCCGATCAAGATGTTCTTGGCCGGGTCGTAGATGCCGAGATCCTCCAACTGGCTCAGCCACGGCTCGGGCGCACGGGTCAGTGCGTCGTGCTCACGCGATTGGCCGGCGATCAGCGCCACTGCCAGTCGTTGGGCTCGCATCGTTCGTTCGCGTTTGACGAGGTGGGCGACGTCTGCTGGTTGCCAGCCACCCTCGAACAACGAACCGACGAGGCGATGCAGGATGCCGGCGATGGCTTCGGACACCCAACCCTTGGTTGCTGCGCCGATTTCGATCGCAGTGAGGGCCTGCACACTGTTGTCGAAGCGGGTCTTGGTGCCAGCATCGTCGCCCAGCCGGGCAACGGTCAGCAGCGTCTGCTGGAGCTGTTGGCTGTTCAGCTGCTCGGCCCGTTCGCGATCTGTCGATGGGGCGCCCGGGCCTGTTCCGCCTGCGGCATTGTGTTGTCCCGGACGATCGTGGTGCTTCTGGCGATCCTGTTTGTCCTGGCGGCGCTGCTTGACAGCGCGACGTTGCTGGCTGTTCTTTCCCATGGTGTCAGTAGCTCATAGGGGCGCGCGTCAGTTCTTGTGGAGAATGCTGTTGAGGCCGCCCCACTCGACGGAGCGGCGGAGAGCTTCGACGCGGCCGGTCTGGCTGTTGCGGCGATACAGGAGCCCGCCGGCTCCGCTCAACGTGCGGGCCTTGACGATCTCGCCGTCGGGCAGCAATTTGACCAACGTGCCGGCGGTGACGAACAGGCCTGCTTCGACGACGCATTCGTCGCCGAGGCTGATGCCGATCCCACTCTCGGCGCCGAGCAGGCAGCGTTCGCCGATCGTGATCTGTTCCTTCCCGCCGCCCGACAGGGTGCCGATGATCGAGGCGCCCCCGCCGATGTCACTGCCGTCGCCGACGATGATGCCCTGGCCGATTCGACCCTCGACCATCGACGTCCCGAGCGTGCCTGCGTTGAAGTTGCAGAAGCCCTCGTGCATCACCGTTGTTCCCTCGGCGAGGTGCGCACCGAGGCGGACCCGGTCGGCGTCGGCGATGCGAACACCGCTCGGCACCACGTAGTCGGTCATACGCGGAAACTTGTCGACGCTCGTCACGGCGAGGTGGTGGCCGGCGATGCGGGCTCGCACCCGAACGTCGTCCAATGTGGAGACGGCGACGGGGCCGAGGCTGGTCCACGCGACGTTGGCCAGCAAGCCGAACTGACCATCCAGATTGATCGTCCGCGGCTTCATCATCCGGTGTGACATCAGGTGCAGCCGGAGGTACACGTCGCTGGCGCTGATGGGCGGCGAGTCGAGATCGATCTTGATCGACACGCCGACGGTGTTGACCTCGCGGATCGCGTCGGATCCGTACAGAG
>JAYTOM010000425.1:0-3653 GCA_043747765.1 Actinomycetota bacterium | reverse complement strand
AGACCAGGAATGTCCGATCCGTTCTTGGCGAACACGGACAGCCCGACAGCGGGCGCTTTCGCGTTGCCGTCAATCGTGAAACCCCCGGCATCGAGGCTTGCTGGGTCCATGCAGCGCTCGTCGTGAGGATCATCTCTTCTTTCACAGCTTCGTACGGTAAGGGACTGGCGAATTTCGGTGTGCTCGGGTCTGGATCGGTCACGTGTTGTTCGGCAAGATTCGGGCGTCGAACATGAGGGCGAAAGCGTTGACTACCGGTTTCCAACGCACGGCCCATCGTTGCCGTACGCAGCCTGTCAAATCAAGGGACCGCAACGCGATGGAGAGCAACTTGAACGCGGCCTGCGCTCGTGGGCAGCGATCAGCTGCCGCAGGTCGACTTCAGCCACTCTTCGATCTTGGTGTCGGCGGCTCGCGCATCGGCGCTCGACATCGCTTGTTCGACCGCGGCAAAGTCCGGGTCCTGGCTGGCCTTCGCGATGTCGCCGTTGTACTTGTCGATGAGGGCCGCCAACTTGCCAAAGGCATCGAGCGTCGGCTTTGCGGCCGCTTGCACGTCGGGCGGGGCGCCGGCCAGCAGCTCGTTGAGCAGCGGCACCAGGGCCTTGTATGTGTCCGGTGCCGAACCGAGCTGGCCGACCTTGGCGAGATAGCTCGCATACTTCTCTTTGCATTTCCCGCTGAGGCCAGGGAGAGCGTCGCCGCTGGTCGGCGTGGTTTCCTGTGTGGTGGTTGCCGCCGAGTTGTCGACGGCTTTTGTCGTGTTGGTGTCACCGTTGGTGGTTGTGGTGGCGCTGCCGGCGGCTGACGCCGTAGTGCCCGACGCGTTGGCCGTCGTCTCTGTTGTGCCGGTGAGTGCCTTCTTGCTGTCTGAGGCGCAGCCGACCAGTAGCACGGCGGCTGTGACCAGCGTGGCCGCACCAAGGCGAAGTCGAGACATGAGTCGGTCCTTTCAAGGGGCCACGCCGTGGTTGAAAGACCCCGAGTGACCATGCTGGTGGTGCTACCCACAATAGATCGGCTGCGTCATCGGCGAATCAACGACATCATGTACGCCGACGCGATCGGGACGAGTTCTCCTCACCCGAGCTGGTTACCAAGCAGCGCAACGAGATCCGCAGCGAACGCGCGACCGTACCGAGTCGACGACGGTCGACTGACAGGGCGCGCGAACGCGTCCGAGGGCGATGACGGGCTCCAGCCGCCATGTTGCTGTAGCAGTCGTGTGACTCACCGTGCCCACCAGGCGTGAGACACAAGGCGGCTAACGGACGGCTCATCCCACGCCGATGACACCGCGTTCTCGGAACGCTATTTGACGAGGTGGGCTGCAGCCATGGTAACGATTGCGGTGACCTGTTCGATTGGTGGTGGTCCAGCGTTCCCGCCTGTACGGACCGTGATGGTGACTGTGGTGTCGCCGGTGTAGAAGACGCAGGAGGCGAGCGGGCCGCCGCCGTCAACGAACGCGCCGTCGCCGATCCCACCGAGGATTTCGAGGTACATTCGAGGGTCGTTGGCCTTGCCGTTCGTGGGCGTCGGCGAGGTATTCGTTGTAGCCGGCTGGGCCACCTTTGTGGGCCGGGCCGATCAATAGGTCGAGCAGGATGAAGCCGCCGACGATTTCGCACTGCCCGCCCCACGGTGTGGGCGTGGACACGCCGGCTGCGATGGTGGATCCCATTGCGGCGGTGGCGTCTTGCGCGGTGACGAGTGAGCATGGGTCGATCGGGCCGGCGACGGCCGCGATTGTGGTTTCGGGTGTGCTCGTGGTCGTCGTGGCGGGTGGTGAGTGGTAGCTGACGTGATCTGGGTGTCGGCGGTGCTGTCGAGGTAGCTGGCGATCTTGTTGAGGACGAACGTGAGGGTCCGTTGGAGTAGTGGTTGCAGGATCGGTCGGATCAGGTCGGGGATCTGGGAGAAGGTGAGGTTGGCGATGGCTTGTTGGGCCTCGGCGACGCCGGGCCGGCGGATCGAGGCGTTGACGTTGAGTACACCGCTGGCCGGGTCGCCTTTGGATGTCTCCACCGATTCCTGGGTCGTTGCATAGCTGTAGGCGGCGCTGCCGTTGGCGTCGAGCACGGTCGGGTTGCCGGTGGCAACATCGGCGAGCGCGTCGGATTGGGTCACGGTCCACACGATCGGTGCGCCGACGGGCTTCAGCGGCGGCAACGTGACGCGTGCGTTGAGGGCGCAGTCGACGATGTCGGTGGGCCATTCGTCAAAGCCGCTGAGGTCGACGGTGGCGGTCACGGTCCCGGCGATTCCGGGCTCGGCACCAATCGCTTTGTGTGTCGCCCGTGGCGTGTCGACCATCCGGATCGTCCACGGACGCAGGAACGAGACGACCAGACTGACCGTGCCGAGCACACCCGCAATACGAGCGATGTAGCCGGCCACCGGTTGGGTGACGAGCCCGATCAACTTCTGGACGAGGAAGTGGGCGACGTCGATCAAGCCGTTCACGACACCGACAACGAGACCATAGCCAGCGGTCAGTCCGGCGACAAACGAACCGAAGATTCCGTGTGACGACACCGGCGGAGCTGGTTGCGCGAGATGCCCGATCGCGGCGAACAACGCCGTCACGATGCCGTTGACGAATCCCTGCACCTTCGAGCACAGGCCTGCCACACGTCGACGAGACGATCCGGCTCGATCGCGGTCGAGCACACGGAACCCCGACGCGCCGACTGGTGACGCCGATCCAGCGGACGCCGTCGGTGTCGCCACAGTCGTGTCATGAGACGCAGTCGCAGGGGCCGACCCGGTGGATGTACCGGTGCTGACTGGATCGGTCAACGACGACGCGAACTCGGCGGCGTCCGCGGCGTACAGGGCCAGCACGAGATTCGGGAACACCACCGCGGGCGCGTTCGTCCACGTTCTCGCGCCCATCAACTGCAGCGCGTACGCGGCCCTCGGACTCGTGGAGCCGGTCACCCAACCAGCGACCAGGAACGACGCAGGCGGCATCCCAGGATCGGTACCGATCATGCCGTCAAAGGTCGCGCCGAGCAGACCTTGCCCGTCGACGACTTCGAGCAGCATCGCATGCGCCTGCGTGTCGAGCAGCCGAATCGGGCTCGGCGAAGTCCCCCCGGTGATCGCGTCCTCGGGCCTTCCTGAACCGGCATCAGAGTAGACCCCCACCCCGAGTCTGGCCAGCATCGACACGGCATCGCCCGACGTCGACGGCGAGCCTGTACCGAGGACGGACGTCCCTGATTGAGACACTGCGGGTGCTGGTCCGGCGGCGTTGTTGCCGCGTCTGCGGCCACCGTTGCGTTCTCCGTCGCGTCCGCCGTTGCAGGAGCGCCGTCATTCTTCGACCCCTGCGGCACGATGCGACCGCGAGGAGCGACGCAACGACGAAGCAGCTCATCGCGCCTCGCGCGACGCCCGGTCCACATCGCGGCGACGGCCTCTTGGATGCGCTGATGGGCATTTCGATCTCCTTCGCGACCCACGACGGGTGCGCTCAGCTGCAGGTAGATCAATGGGTGCGAAGGCGAATCAGGGAAACCATGTACGAGGGATGTGATGCGTCGCTGTGGCGAACGGGAACTCCGGGACACCAACGAGTTGACCGTCGCGCATTTCGACAACCACAACTCGCTGGTGACCGACCGGCGGCACCAGGCAACTCTGTC
>JAYTOM010000424.1:0-1678 GCA_043747765.1 Actinomycetota bacterium | reverse complement strand
CAACATCGTCATCACCGCTGCTGCCACAGGGGCAAGCGGTGGCGTCAGTGGCAAGGTGACCGCTGCGACCGGGGGCGCCCCATTGATCAATCGCATGGTCACGGCTCGTGCCCTCACCAACGGCTATGGCTCCGGCACCGCGACGACCGCCGCCGACGGCACGTACTCGATCAGCGGTTTGGAGCCTGGCAACTATTGCGTCAGAGTCGAGATCCATCCCAGTGTCGCGCTCGGCGCAGAGGCGTTCGCCAACAAGGACTCGTGCAGTGCAGCCACGCCGGTCGCAGTTGCGGCTGCTGTGGTCCCGAACATCGACCTCGCTCTCGATCCAGGCGGAGAGATCACCGGATTGATCACCACGGCGACCGCCACACCGCTGGATCATGCGACTGTCAGGATCCAGACGTTCGGCGACCACAGCCAGTACTCGTGGTATGCGCAGACGACCTCGGTGGCAACCGGTGTCTACGACATCTCCGGTCTGCCCGCCGGCCAGTACTGCGTGACCGTGTCCGACGACCACTACCACCTCTGGGCGACGCAGTCCTACCCGACCGGGTCGACGTGCGCGAACGGCGCAGCGCCCGTCAATGTCACTCGCGGTGTCACGACGACGGCCGGCCTACAGCTCAGCGCCGGAGGATCGATCGTCGGCAAGGTCACTGTTCCTGCCGGTCAGCCGGTGATGCCCGTTTCGATCTACGCCGTCGGGTCGTCCCGCAACTCGGCAAACCAGCATCCGGATGCCTCCGGGAACTTCACGATTGCCCATCTCACGCCAGGTCCGTATTGCGTCGTCTTCCAGGCCAACTCGTTCTCCGACATGGTCAACACCATTGTTGGCGGCACTGCCACCAGTTGCGACAACGGAGCCGGGTCCATCATCGTCACCAACGGTGCCACCACGCGTGCCGACGTCACCCTGCAACTCGGTGGGTCGGTGTCGGGATGGGTGATCACTGCTGACAATCATCCCGTGGCCGATGCTTCTGTGATCGTGCTCGCACCCGGCGCCTCCAGCACGCAGGACACGCCCGAACTCGGCCAGCTCGACCGGCAACGCGCGGATGGCAGCTTCCGAGTCCGCGGCATCCCGCCGGGTTCGTTTTGCCTGTTGTTCACAGAGACCGTCCGAGGCATCGGCTCGGCCACGTACGGCAACTCACTGACGTGTGCGTCCGGAGCGACACCGGTCACGGTCAGCAGCGGCCAGAACCTCGGCAACCTGCGGATCACCCCACCTGTCGTCGGCTACGTCAGCGGAAGCGTCACCCTGCCGGCAGGGCGGAGCGCGCTGAACATCAGGGTCGATCTGTACGCACCCGGAACGGCAACGCCGATCAACAGCGGGTTCGTGTCGGCGAGGAGCAGCGGTCCATACGCGTACTCGGTCTCGGCTCCACCCGGTTCGTATTGCGTGGTGCTCACGCCAGACGCAGCGTCAGGCCTCGCCTCCCGTGTCTACCCGAACTCGCCTGCCTGCGGGCGAGGTTCGCAACTCGTGTCGGTCATTGCGACCCAGGTCACCAGCGGCATCGACTTCACGCTTCCGGTCAGTGTCTATGTGCCGCTCGCCGCGCCTCAACGCCTGCTGGACACGCGGCCTGGCTTCACGACCGCCGACGGGACCGGGGCCGGCACCGGTGAACTGACGCTCGGATCAACTCGCGAACTGGTC
>JAYTOM010000423.1:0-13088 GCA_043747765.1 Actinomycetota bacterium | reverse complement strand
ACGCATCGCCTCGCGCGCTAGCGGCTCCGGCGGACCCGCTAGCTCGAACAGGATGCGGCCGGGCTTGACGTTGGCCACCCACCACTCGGGCGAGCCCTTACCGGAACCCATGCGGGTCTCGGCCGGCTTCTTCGTGACCGGCTTGTCCGGGAAGACGTTGATCCACACCTTGCCACCGCGCTTGATGGCGCGGGTCATGGCGATACGAGCGGCCTCGATCTGGCGGGCGGTCAGCCAGCCAGGCTCGAGTGCCTGGATGCCATACTCGCCGAAGGCGAGATCCCCACTGCCGCGGGTGAGTCCACCCGTGCGGCCACGGTGCTGTTTACGGTGTTTGACCCTTCTCGGCATCAACATGAGTGATCAGTCCTCCCCGCGGAAATGTGGGGCTTCGTGGCCCTGGTTGATACGACGCTCGATGTCTTCTTCCTCAGCGAGCAGGCGTTCCAGTTCAGGATCGGCTTCTTTGACGAGTGGTGCTGCCTCAGGCTCTGTCGGCTCCTGGCGGCGGCCGCCTGAGGAAACGAACTTGCGCGGTGCGTCACCGGCGAGACCGGCCGGATCGCCGACTGCCATCGCAGCTTCGCGAATGACCTTGTCGTCGGTCTGCGGCTTGTAGGGCAGGATGTCGCCCTTGTAGATCCAGACCTTGATACCGACTCGGCCTGACGAGGTCTTCGCCTCGCGGAAGCCGTAGTCGATGTCGGCGCGTAACGTGTGCAGCGGAACGCGACCCTCGCGGTACCACTCGGTGCGGCTCATTTCAGCACCACCGAGGCGCCCCGAGCACTGCACGCGGATGCCGAGGGCACCAGCCTTTTGTGCGTTCTGAACGGCTCGCTTCATCGCTCGCCGAAAGGCAATGCGGTTCTGCAACTGGTCGGCGACACCTTGGGCGATCAGGGCGGCATCGAGTTCAGCGGATTTGATCTCGACGATGTTCAACTGCACCTTGTTGTTGCCGGTGATCTTCGTCAGACCAGCGCGGAGCTCGTCTGCCTTGGCTCCACGGCGGCCGATGACGATGCCCGGGCGGGCGGTGTGCACGTCGATGCGCAGCTTGTCACGGGTGCGTTCGACCTCGATGCGGCTGATCGCCGCATCAGGTAGCAGCTTGTTGATGTACTCGCGGATCTTCCAATCCTCGGTGAGATATTCCTTGTACTGACGCTCGCTGAACCAGCGGCTCTTCCAGTCCGTGGTGATCCCGAGGCGGAACCCGTACGGGTTGACTTTCTGACCCATCAGTTTTTCTCCGTCTCTTCGGCGGCATCAGTGGTTTCTGGAGCCGCTTCGACGGCGCTCTGGACCTCGGCCTCGACTTCGTCACCTGACGGTTCGACGGCAATGTTTTCCGAACCCGTGTTCTCAAAACCCGTTTTTGACGTCACGACGTCGGACGCCGTGTCTGGCGACAACTCGTTCTCGGTGTCGGCACCCGCTTCGTCGCTGCCAGCGATATCAGCGGCCTTGGACGGCCCCGACGACCTGCCTCCACCGGCGGCAGCGGCCCGACTGCTGGCAACGCGGTCACGACGAGACTGGGCGGTACTAGCGGCGACACGGCGGCCACGGCCCGGAGCGCCGGAGCGTGCCGATTCCTTTACTGCTTTTTGGGCGAGCTGAGCGTCGCTCATACGGTCGACGATGATCGTGATGTGAGCGGTGCGCTTGCGGATGCGCGAAGCACGGCCACGGGCACGTGGGCGGAAACGCTTGAGCGTCGGGCCTTCGTCGGCGAATGCAGCGCGGACATAGAGCTCGTCAGGGTCCTGCTCTTCGTTGTGCACGGCGTTGGCGACCGCAGATGCAAGCACCTTGCGGACGTCGTTGGCGGCGTCGCGCTCGGTGAACTGCAGTACTTCGTCTGCGCGCTGTACTTCGAGGCCGCGAATGATGTTGAGGACTTCACGAACCTTGTAGGACGACACACGGACGTGCTTTGCCGTGCTGCGGGCACCGGTGTGCTCACCGACAACGGTGGCACCTTCGTTTCTCTTGGGACCGGTCATTAGCGGCGACCCTTCGTGTTCTTCTCTTGACCTGCGTGGTACTTGAACGTACGGGTCGGGGAGAATTCGCCGAGCTTGTGGCCGACCATCGACTCGGTGACATACACCGGGACGTGCTTGCGGCCGTCATGGACGGCAATCGTGTGACCGACCATGTCGGGGATGATGGTGGAACGGCGCGACCAGGTCTTGATGACCTTGCGCTCGTTGGCTGCGTTCTGTGCGTCGACCTTCTTGAGCAGATGGTCGTCGACGAACGGGCCCTTTTTGAGGCTGCGTGACATTTCCGGTTACCTCCGGCCCTTGCCGGCGCGACGCCGACGAATGATCAACTGGCTTGACGCCTTCTTCTTGCGACGAGTACGTCCTTCGACCTTGCCCCATGGCGACACCGGATGGCGTCCGCCGGAGGTGCGGCCTTCGCCACCACCATGCGGGTGATCGACCGGGTTCATGACGACACCGCGGGACTGCGGGCGGACGCCCTTCCAGCGGTTACGACCGGCCTTACCGATCTTCATCAGTTCGTGCTCGGAGTTGCCGACCTCGCCGATCGTCGCACGGCAATCGATCGACACGCGGCGCATTTCCGTGGACGGCATACGCAGTGTTGCGTAGTCACCGTCCTTGGCGACGAGCTGCACGCTGTTGCCTGCCGAGCGGGCAATCTTGCCGCCCTGACCAGGACGCATCTCGACGTTGTGGATCGTCGTACCGACCGGGATGTAACGCATCGGCATGGCACAACCCGGCTTGATGTCAGAACCCTGACCGCTGGTGATATGCGTGCCGACGACGAGACCCTTCGGGGCGAGGATGTAGGCCTTCTCACCGTCTGCGTAGTGCAACAAGGCGATACGGCAGGTGCGGTTGGGGTCGTACTCGATCGCCGCAACCTTGGCCGACACGCCGTCTTTGACGCGGCGGAAATCGATGATGCGGTATTGGCGCTTGTGCGCTCCACCGCGATGACGTGAGGTGATGCGGCCATGGGCGTTGCGGCCAGCATGCTCCGGCTTGGGGGCGAGGAGGGTGCGCTCCGGGGTCGTCTTGGTGATTTCCTTGAAATCGGAGACGGTCTGGAAGCGGCTGCCTGCGCTGGTTGGCTTGCGTTTGCGAAGTGACATGATCGGCTCAGTTGTTCTCGAACAGCGGGATTTCGTTACCGGGGGCCAAGGTCACGAGGGCGCGCTTCGAATCGGGGCGCTTGCCTTTGACGTTGGTGCGGCGATTCTTCTGGGTCTTGCCGTGGCGGTTCATGGTGTTGACCGAAACCACCTTGACACCCCAGATGAGCTCGACGGCGTCGTGGATCTCCGGCTTCGAGGCCTTCTTGTCGACGACGAAGGTGTAAACACCCTGCTCGATCAAGCCGTAGCTCTTCTCGGAGACCACTGGCGAAATGATGATGTCGCGTGGGTCTTTCATGACTCGTCTCCGTCTTCTTGTGCTGCCTGCGAGCCGGGCTTGGCGTCCTTCTGAGCGTCGTTCGACGACGGAAGGGTGTCCTTGGTGAAGACGATGAAGTCGTTGCACAGCACGTCGTAGGCGTTCAGTTCGCCGACTTCGATGAGCTGGACCCATGGGATATTGCGGAACGAACGGGCTGCTGCGACTTCGTCACGCTTGATGACGACGAGCACCTTGCCCTCGACACCGATCGCTGCGAGTGCGGCGATGGCGTCCTTGGTCTTCGGTGTCGACCAGTTCCAACCGTCGACGACGACGATCTTGTCGTCGTTGGCCCGGTCTGACAATGCAGAGCGAAGCGCCGCCTTGATCATCTTCTTCGGGGTCTTCTGGGCGTAGCTACGCGGCTTCGGCCCGAGAGCGACACCACCACCGGAGTAGTGCGGTGCACGGATGGAGCCCTGACGGGCACCGCCTGTGCCCTTCTGACGGTGCGGCTTGCGGCCACCGCCACGCACCTCGGCGCGGGTCTTGGTGCTCTGAGTTCCTGCACGGCGCTTGGCGAGCTGTGCGGTGACGACCTGGTGGAGCAGCGGAACGTTCAGCTGCGCACCGAAGGTAACCGCGTCGAGATCGACGGAGCCGGCTTCTGCGCCGGCGGATGACTTGATGGTGACAGTCGCCATCACTTCCCCTTCACTGCGTTACGAACGATCACAACGCCGCCGTTGGGGCCCGGTACGGAGCCCTTGACGAGCAGCAGGTTGCGCTCTGGATCAGCGGACACGACTTCGAGGTTGAGCGTCGTGACCTGCTCGTGTCCCATGTGCCCCGACATGCGTACGCCTTTGAAGACGCGGCCTGGGAACGAACACGAGCCGACGGAACCCGGTGCACGGTGGTGCTTGTGGTTACCGTGGCTGGCGCCTTGGCCCTTGAAGTTGTGACGCTTCATGACGCCTGCGGTGCCCTTACCACGACTGACGGCCGTGACGTCGACCTTCTGGCCCTTGACCAGGGTGTCGACGCTGATCTCCTGGCCGACGGAGAAGCCGTCGACACTCTCGAGGCGGAGTTCGACGAGGCGGCGTCCGGGAAGGACACCGGCCTTGGCGAAGTGCCCGGCCTCGGGCTTGGTCAATTTCTTGGCATCCCTGGTCCCGTAGGTGACCTGGAGGGCGGTGTATCCGTCGCGTTCGATGGTCTTGACTTGCACGACGCGTGCCGGCTCGACACGCAGGACGGTCACCGGGACAATTCGATTGTCCTCGGCCCAGACCTGGGTCATGCCGACTTTTTCGCCGACGATCGCTTGTTGTGCCATGGCGGCAGCCTTTTCATCCGGAGGACCCCTGATGCGGGGGTCATGGTGGGTACGTGGCTGGTGTCGAGTGCATTCTGCATGGAATCGACCAGAGGCAGGATGCGGACACCATTCACGCAAATGCTCCGAGGGCGCAGCCCACGGAGCATCGAGATCAAATTGTTGCCGTATCGTTCCCGCACGCATGCATGCGGGCAAACACGGACTTCAGTTGCTGGCGGTACTCGGGTGGTCGTCCAGCCCTGAGGCCTGGCGAACACAAGGATCTGACTCTATCCAGCCTTGTGGTGCGATTCCACCGGCACTCGACCCTTTTCGGATGCTGATCGGTGCCCGGTCGGGTCCTCGTCGATCACGTAGAGCTGACGAAGCTTGCCCCGGTACAGCTTGCCATTGTCGTGGCGGGGCAGGTGTTCGACGAAATCGATCGAGCGCGGCACTTTGAACGATGCCAGGTGCTGTCGACAGAAGGCGGCCAACTCGTTGGCGAGCTGCGCTGAACCAGTGATCCCGGCCTTCAACTCGATGACCGCTTTGACCTCTTCTCCCCATTCGTCGTTCGGCACGCCGATCGTTCCTGCGTCCGCAACAGCGGGATGCGTGAGAAGCACGGCGTCGATCTCGGCCGGGTAGATGTTGACTCCCCCGGAGATGATCAGTTCGGCGCTCCGTCCGGTGAGGAACAGATACCCCCCGTCGTCGAGATAGCCGTGGTCGCCAAGGGTAAAGTACTCCCCGTCATAGGAGTTCGCTGTCTTGGCGTCGTCTTTGTAGTAGCGGAATCGACCGGTCGCCGGGGCGCGCAAGTAGACGGTGCCGATCTCCCCGGCCGGCGCCCGTCGACCCTCGGTGTCGTGGATCTCGAGCAGCATCGGATGAAACGGGCGACCGACCGTGCCCGGCTTGTCCATCCACTCCTGGGGGCCGACGAACGTGCCTCCGCCCTCGGTCGCTGCGTAGTACTCGTAGACGACCGGCCCCAACCAGTCGATCAGGGCGCGCTTGACGCCGACCGGGCAGGGCGCAGCGCCGTGGAGCACGAAGCGAAGCGCCGACAGGTCGTACTTCGTCCGGACATCGCAGGGCAGGGCCAACAGCCGGTGGAACATGGTTGCGACCATGTGAGTGTGTGTGACACGGTGCCGAGCCGCCAAGCGCAAGGTCTCTTCGGCGTCCCATCCGTCCATCAGCACCACGCCGCACCCGGCTGCGAGCGGGCCGGCGAGCGAAAAGGCCAATGGCGCTGCGTGGTACAGCGGGCCCGTGCACAAATGGCGATCGGTCGCTCCGTTCTGACGCGCCGCCGACCCAACGGCGACAGCGAGCGCAGCTCCGGCGTCGGGAATCTCTGTCGGCGGCATCTCTGTCGGCGGCATCTCGGTCGGCGGCATCTCTGTCGGCGGACCGAGAGTGGACCGGTCGACACCCTTCGGCCGCCCCGTCGTTCCGGAGGTGTACAGCATCGTGCGTCCGAGAACGGGATCGTCGATGTCGCTGTCGATCTGATCGGCGATCGACTCGGCGTAGTCGTCGAAGCCATTCATTCGTCCGCCGATCGCGAGTCGGACGGAGACGTTCGGCGAGTTGGCGACGACGACCTCGAGCGGTTCCGCGAAACGAACGTCGCCGATGATCACCCTGCTGTCGGAGTTGTCGACGATGTAGGCCATCTCCTCGCCGGTGAGATGCCAATTGACGGTGGTCAAGCGCAGGCCCATCCGGGTGGCCGCGGCCATTGCCTCGGCGAATTGCGGACGGTTGGCACAGACCAGCGCCAGCGCATCGCCGGCGACGACACCTCTGGCCCGCAGCGCACGGACAAGGCGGTTGGCGTTCCCGTTCAACTCTGCGAACGTCCGATTTCCGAGCTCGGAGATGATCGCCGAGCGCTGCGGAGCTCGCGCGGCGTGATACGCGAGCGTCATTCCGCACGCCGCAGCCGTTGCCAGATCGTCCGTCACCGTTGCCATCGAAACCCCCAGGCCCTCGAGAGAGGCGAAGCTTTGCAGATTGGCACCACGGAGCGATTCCTCGAGGTTCAGATCCCCATGCGTCGATTGCTCGTCGCGGCATGCATCGCCGCTCTGGCCTGCACCACTTCGTGTCGATTGGACACCTCGGGAACGCCGACCTCGCGGAATGCGCCGCCGCTGGTCCAGGCATACGGGTCCGTACGAATCGTGATCACGGTGGTGCGAGACGCGTAGCGGGCGCGAGAGAACATTTCCGACAATTGGGCGATGGTCGTCACCGATTCCGTCAGGCAGCCCATCGACCCCGCATGTGCGGCGAGGTCGACCCGCACCATCCGGGCATGACGCGTGTCCTCCATTTGATTGTTGAAGGGGACACCGCCGTATTCCGCCTGAACCCGGTTCACCGACGCGTGCCCACCGTTGTCGCAGACGATGACGATCAGCTTGTGACCGGACAGCAGCGAGCTGTACAGATCGCTGCTGTTCATCATGTATGAGCCGTCGCCCACGAAGGCGATGACTTCGCGCTCGGGCTGCGCCATCTTCGCGCCCCATGCCCCGCTGATCTCGTAGCCGGGGCACGCGTACCCCGAATCGCAGTCGAACGAGTTCAGCCCCGTCGCCCGCCAACCGTTGTTCAGTTCCGCCGGGAGCCCCCCGGCGGCCGTCACCACGTAGTCGGACGGTCTGCCGAGCCGGTCGATCGCCCCCACCACCTGCGCGTAGGTCGGCAATCCACCATCGACCGGAGTCGCGATCGTTTCGATGTAGGCGTGGTATTCGGCACGCAGAACGGCTGCCCGGGCGGTCCATTCGAAGTCGAACCAGTGTTGCCCGAGTCGCGGGCCGAGCTCGGTCAACGTCGCCAGCGCATCGCCGATGACAGGAATGCTGCGGTGTTTGACGGCGTCGAACGACGACGTGTTGATGCTGACGAATGTGGCGTCCTTGGCGAACGCAGTCCACGACCCGGTCGTCGAATCCTGCAACCGGGTACCGACTGCGATGATCAGATCCGCATCGGCCGCGAGCTGGTTCGCCGACGCGCATCCGGTCGCCCCGACCGGGCCTGCGTTCAGAGGATGAGCGGCCAGCAGAGACGCCTTGCCCGCCATCGTCTCGATGACGGGGATGTTGTAGGTCTCGGCAAAGCTGGTCAAAGCAGCTTCGGCCCCGCTGTAGCGCACTCCACCCCCGGCGATGATCAGCGGACGCCGGGCCAGACGGATCATGTCCGTCGCGACATCCAGCTGTGTCTCGTCGGCTCGGGGCCGGGTCGGAACCCGCACCCGTGTCTCGAAGAACGCGAGCGGATAGTCGAAGGCCTCGGCCTGGATGTCCTGCGGGAGTGCGAGCAACGCTGGTCCACAATTGGCTGGATCGAGCATGACGTCGACGGCGTGCGGCAGCGAATGCACGAGTTGTTCAGGTCGGACGATGCGGTCCCAGAATCGAACGAGCGGCTTGAACGCGTCGTTGACGGTGAGCGTCGGGTCACCGTAATGCTCAACCTGTTGCACCACCGGATCCGGGAGACGACTGACGAACGTGTCAGCGGCGAGGAGCAGCATTGGCAGACGATTGGCGTGCGCGGCCGCTGCCGCAGTGAGCATGTTCGACGAACCAGGTCCGATCGACGACGACGCCACCATGATCTGGCGCCGGCACGACGCTTTGGCAAATCCGACAGCGGCCAGCGCCATGCCGTGTTCGGTCTGTCCGCGCCACGTCGGCAAGGCGTCACCGGCCTGTTGGAGGGCGTGTCCGAGGGACGTCACATTGCCGTGGCCGAAGATCGCGAACACGCCAGGGAAAAGGGCAACCTCACGGCCTTCGCCGCTCCCCTCGACACGCTCGTCACCGGGCAGAAGCGTGCGTTGCGCGATCAGATAACGGACGAGCGCCTCCGCCATCGTCAGTCGGATCGTCTCCATCGCGCCTCGCCTCCTTTCGCTCTCGCCGCCGCTGGCCGCGCGAATGTACATCTTCACATCGGCCGAACTCGCGGGAACTCCAATACTTCATACCCCTGAGCCGTGCCGTCCTTTGCCAGCCGCAAACCGAGCAGCACCCGCCCGCGTCTCGCCGCTGCGGATCACATCGAGCCCGAGTCGGGCCTCGTTGGCCAGTGCATCCGGCAGCTCGAGCTGCCATTGCTCGTACGAACTGCGACGATCGCTGCGCAGGGATCCCTGTGGAAATGCGGCGATCTCGTGTGCCAACGCCACTGCCGTCGACAGCGCTGTGCCAGGTGCACAAAGACGGTTGGCAAGGCCGATGCGCAGTGCTTCGTCCCCGCTCACACCCCGTCCCGTGAGGATCAGATCGAGTGCGTGGCTGTGCCCGAGCAGTCGCGTCAGGCGAATGGTGCCACCGTCGATCAGCGGCACGCCCCATCGCCGACAGAACACGCCGAAGATGGCATCGCTGGCCGCCACGCGCATGTCGCACCACGCGGCCAGTTCGATGCCTCCGGCAACCGCATGACCCTCGACCGCGGCGATGACCGGCTTCGACAACATCATGCGCGTCGGGCCCATTGGACCGTCGGTCGTCACGTCGGCATCGACGCGGTTGCCACGTCCGGCGGCGATTGCCGTGAGATCGGCTCCGGCGCAGAACGTCCCGCCGGAACCTGTCAGCACGGCAACGGCCAGCCGTTCGTCGGACTCGAATGCGCGGAAGGCAGCGGCGAGGGCAGCGGCGGTCGGCCCGTCGACGGCATTGCACACGGCCGGGCGGTGGATCGTGATGATCGCAACAGGGCCATCGATCTCGTAGAGCACGTTCTCGTCGGCTCGTTCTCGTTCTCGTTCTCGTTCGGCGTTGGCCATGCAGCGATTCTTCACTGCGCAGTTCGACGCCGACGAGCCGATCTTCAGCGCAGCGTGAAGCGATCCGTCCGGCGGTGGACGGACACGTGGTAATCGCCTCCATCCACGAACGGGTCGCGTGTCCACGTCGCGTATCGAGCTTCCATCGTCAAGTCACTGGCCGCGCAGTGGGTGTCCCATTCCGCCAATGTGTAGCCATTCGGCTCCAACGCAAAGCCGGCGATCAACAGGCCGCCGAGCAGCAGGTGTTGTCCGAGGTTGTGCACGATCAGGCGGCGATCACCGGGCTCACAGAAGATCATCACGTTGCCAGGCATCGCGACGAGGTCGAAGCGACGATTCAACTGCATCCGCGCCAGATCATCGACCAGCCAGATCTGCTCCGGAGCCTTGCGCGCGGCCTTGGCAACCATGTCGGCATCGAGGTCGACTGCGACCACATCGAAGCCGCGATGTGCCAGTTCGATTGCGATCCGCCCCGTTCCGCAGCCTGCGTCGAGCACGCAGTGTGGTTCGAACGAGGCAATCAGGTCGGCCTCACCGTGAACGTCCTGTCCGGACGCCGCCAACCGCTCGAACCGTTCGTCGTACGCGTCGATGTCGATCGTGCGTCGCCATTCGACCCAGCGCGGGGAGACGGCCTCGGCATTCGGAATGCGGCGCACCGCCAACTCGTCGTTCACACGGCGCATCGTAGGATGCGATGCATGCACATTGTCTCGGAGTCACACATCGATGCCTATCAACGCGACGGTGTCACGCTCCTGCGCGGCGTCATCGGCGACGCCGATCTGGGCGCGCTCGCCGATGCCGTCGAAGAGAACATGGCCAACCCCAGCGCATGGGCAAGCGACTACACGCCGACGGACGAGCAAGGACGGTTCTGCGGTGGGCGGTTCTTCGGTGACTATGTGACGTGGCCTCGGATCGACGCGTACCGCCGTATTGCGCTCGAGTCCGCACTTCCGGAGATGGGCCGCCAGTTGATGCGCAGCTCGACGGTCCGTTTCTTCCACGAACACGTTCTGGTCAAGGAGCCCGGCACCAACGAAGTCACACCGTGGCATCACGACCAGCCGTACTACTGCGTGGACGGTGATCAGAACGTCAGCTTCTGGATCTCTCTCGATCCCGTTCCCGCCTCGGCTGCGGTCGAGTTCCTCGTTGGATCGCACCGTTGGGGGCGCAGTTTCGTGCCCCGCAATTTCGTCGACAGTACCGCCTACTCGGCACCTGCGGCCGGGTACGAACTCGTTCCCGACATCGAATCAGAACGCGGCCGGCACGAGATCGTCAGCTTCGCGTCTCAGCCCGGCGATGTGATCGCATTTTCGTACCGCATCCTGCATGCTGCGCCGGGTACCGCTGGTCTGACGAGCGCACGTCGACGCGCAGTCAGCTTGCGCTACGTCGGTGACGATGCCACGTTCGCGCTTCGGCCCTGGTTGCATTCGCCGCCGTTCGACCAGAACGACCTCGTCGTCGGGGGCCCGCTCGACGACGAACGGTTCCCACTGGTAGCCGCTCGTTGAGACGTCAGCTACTGGGACGAGCATCCAACGCTGCGGTCGCTGTGGCGGCCTTGCCGTTGCGGGAGTAGTCGATCGACACCTTGTCCCCCGGAGCGCTGTCACGAATTGCTGCGATGAGCCCGGCCTGACCGTTGATCGCCACCCCGTTGACGCTGGTCACGACGTCGCCGACGTGGAGCCCTGCCTTGGCTGCCGGAGAGTCCGGTTGCACCTGGGAAACGGTTGCGCCGCTCCCGCCATCACGGCGATCGTCCACGCCGATGCCGAGATACCCCTGGGCCGGCGCCGTCGTACCCGCCGTCTTCAGTTGGGCGAGGATTCGGTTGATCTGCTTGGTGGCGATCGCGAACCCGATGTTGGTCGCCGTGTTGGTGCTGTCACCACGAGCAACAGCCGTGTTGATACCGATCATCTCACCCGACGCATTGACGAGAGGTCCGCCCGAGTTGCCGGACGAGATCGCAGCATCGGTCTGCAACAAGCCGTCGAGCGCGCCGTTGTCCGTGACCATCGACCGGTTGAGCGCCGAGATGATGCCTGAGGTCACCGAGACATCACCAGCGAGATCGAGTGCGTACCCCATTGCCACGACGGGCTGACCGACCTGCACCCTGGTGCTGTCCGCCAGTGTCATCACGGGAAGTCCCGCCTTGTCGACCTTGATCAGGGCGAGGTCGTTGCCGACCTCGACACCGAGCACCTTGGCGTCGATGGGCTCGGTGGATCCATTGAGAACCACTCGCACCTTCGACGCGTCGGCGACAACGTGGGCGTTGGTCAGGATTTCGCCATCGGCGGTGAGGATCACGCCCGTACCCACTCCTTGCCCGGTCCCTTGTGCTCCGCCGCTGATGTCGACGGCGACCTTGACCACGCTCGGACGAATCTTGGCGACGATGCTGATCACATCGAGACCGGAACTCGTGTTGCCGATCGGGACCGGTGACGCCGGCACGGCCGGGTTGGCCGACGCCGCCGGGGTCGCGGATGACGTCGATGCAGCAGTGGCGATCGCCGGGCCTCCCGCGGCTACCGGGGGAGTGGCACTCGCGTCGTCGTGCGATTCCGACGCGCGGGCCACCGCGAACGCACCCGCAGCACTGAGCAGACATGCCACGACGCCGATGACGATGCCCTTCTGGTGACGCCTTCTCGGCAACACGGCCTGGTCCATGACGACCGACGGTCGATTCGGGTTGAACTCGGCGCTGTCGTCGGCAAACGTCGGTCGGCCGTCGGGCTGCACCGGCCACTGACCGGCCCCTGCGACAGCTCCGCTCGGTGCGCCTCCGAGTACATACTGACCGGCGATGGGTCCACCGACCTGACTCGCAGACCGGCCGTACACCGGGGCGAGGGGCACTGCGTATGGCGGTTCGACGGGTGGGTCCGGGGGCGCGAACAGAGAGTCCATGCGGTCTGTCTACTCCTTGAGCGAAGTGACGCGTTCGCGCCACGAATGATATTTACCCAGTTTTTACCAGTCGATCCCTGACGCGTCAGTGGGGCGACCAACAGGCCGCCCCACCTCCTCACTGCTTGCTGCGGGATCGCCGTAGTGCGTTTAGCTTCCTTGGATCTTGATCTCGATGTCCACGCCGGCCGGCAACTCGATCCGCTGCAGACTGTCGATGGTCTTCGGGTTCGGATCGATGATGTCGATCAGGCGCTTGTGGACCCGCATCTCGAAGTGCTCACGTGAGTCCTTGTCGATGTGCGGTCCACGGATGACCGTGTAACGGTGCTTGTCCGTCGGCAACGGGATCGGGCCACGAATGGTCGCCGACGTACGGGTGACCGTCTCGACGATCTTCTTCGTCGACTGGTCGATGATCTCGTGGTCGAACGCTTTCAGACGAATACGAATGCTCTGTGCCATGGTGTCGTTCAGCTCACTTCAAGATCTTGGTGACGCGGCCGGCGCCCACGGTACGTCCACCCTCACGGATGGCAAAACGCAAACCCTCATCCATCGCGATCGGCTTCCCCAACTCCACCGT
>JAYTOM010000422.1:0-6373 GCA_043747765.1 Actinomycetota bacterium | reverse complement strand
CGGATCCTCGGAGATACCCGTCTCGTCGTTCGAGATCGCGACGACCGCTGCGCCGTACTTGGCGATCAGTGGCAGCACACGCTCGAGCACCTCTTCCTCGCCGGTGACCGAGTTGACGAGAGGCTTGCCCTGGTACACGGCGAGGCCGGCTTCCAGCGCGGCGATGATCGACGAGTCGATCGACAGGGGCACGTCGGTGATCGACTGCACGAGTTGGATCGCCCGAGCCAACATCGCCGGCTCGTCGGCCAGCGGAATGCCGGCGTTGACGTCGAGCATCTGCGCGCCGGCCGCCACCTGATCGAGTGCGTCCTTTTCGACACGGCTGTAGTTGCCGGCCTTCATCTCCTCGGCCAACAACTTGCGACCGGTCGGGTTGATCTTCTCGCCGATCATGACGAACGGGCGGCCCCAGCCGATGACGACCTCTCGGGTGGCGGAGCTCAGGATTGTGTCAGTCATCTCGTTGTGGTCCGTTCTGGGTCATACACATTGCGTTCGGTTGGACCCGGATCAGGGTCGGTGGAATGGAAGCGGGAATGGTGAGGCGGTCAGACACGATCGGCTTCCGGGCGGTCGGGATCCCAGCCCCCGGTCTCGATCCAGAGCTTCAGGCGGGCCGAGTCGAACTCGGCTTCGAGCCGGTCGGCTTCAGCCAACACCGCCGCCTCGACGTCGCCGTCGAAGTCGGCGGGCATCGGCACGCTCTTACGACGCCACTCGGCCACGTACTCACCCGATGTCTTCTTGCCGGCCTTCATCGCAGCCCGGTCGATCGCGCCTTGGAACCGCTGGGGAAGGATCCGCTGGTGCTTGCCGTCACCGGAGCCGCCGTTGACCTGCGCAGGAATGTCTCGCCAGGTGATGATCGTCAGTTCGTTCCCTCCGCCACGACGCGCCATCAGACGAGCACCTCTGTGCGCAGCGACCCAGCCCGCAGCGACCCAGCCCGCAGCGACACGACGACAGGATCCAATCCGGAGCGACCGACGAAGCAACGCTCGAAACCCAGGCCGAGTCGATCCGCAGCCAGCCGGGCCCGCTCGGTGACAGCCTCGTCGTGGGTCTGGGCGAGATGCACGACGCGGGTGTAGCTACCGAAGTACGTGTCGCGCAGCTCAGGATGCCGATCGAGGCCGAGACCGGCCCAGAGCAGCGCGTCGAAGTGCTTGGCCAGGAAGTCGGTGAGGTAGAACGTGCCCAGTGCCTGTTCGGACAACGCGGCGAAGGCATCTGAACCAGCGAAGAACTCGTAGCAGTGCGCGCCGGGCATCCGCTGCACGCCCGGGTGCTCAGCCAACAGCGCGTCGAGCAGGCCACCGGTTCCGCAGTCGGCATAGGCGACGAACACGGACCGACCGGCCTCGGTGGCCTCGCGTAGCAGCGGACGTAGCGCGGGGACGATCTTGTCCGGCCGATTGTGCAGGTTGGCCGGCAGGTAATGGACGTCGATCGCGCCGTCCATGCCATCCGCGCGCAGGACCGCGCGTAGATCGGTGGCCAGCGCACCGCAGGCGATGACGAGCGGCTTCATCACAGGTGACGCCCGATCAGACGGCGAGGGCTTCGGCGCGGATCTTGGCGCGTCGGGCCTGGACCAACGTCTTGGCCGTCTCGGCAGCAACGGCAGCATCGCGACAATAGGCGTCGGCACCGATCGCCGTTCCGAACTCCTCGTTCAACGGAGCACCGCCGACGAGAACGATCTGATCATTGCGACGGCCGAGCTCTTTCAGGGTGTCGATGACGACCTTCATGTAGGGCATCGTGGTGGTCAGCAATGCCGACATTCCGAGGATGTCCGGCTTGTGCTCGTCCAGCGCGGCGAGGAACTTGGCGGCGTCGGTGTTGATGCCGAGGTCGATGACTTCGAACCCAGCGCCCTCGAGCATCATCGCGACGAGGTTCTTGCCGATGTCGTGGATGTCACCCTTGACGGTTCCGATGACGACTTTGCCGACCGGCTCGGCGCCGGTCTCGGCCAGGAGCGGGCGCAGGATCTCCATCCCGCCCTTCATCGCGTTTGCCGCCAACAGCACCTCCGGCACGAACAGAATGCCATCGCGGAAGTCGATACCGACGATGCGCATCCCCTCGACGAGTGCGTCGTTGAGCACCCGGTCGGGACCCCATCCACGCGACAACAACAGGTTGGTGCCCTCTTTGATCTCGGGACCCATGCCGTCGTACAGGTCGTCGTGCATCTGCGCGACGAGATCCTCGTCGTTCAGATTTTCGAGAACGATGTCGTCATCGGCCATGAAGGTCTCCTTGGCGAGTGTTGCGGGGTGAGCTGTTCCAGGCGGGATACGTGAACCACGCTACATGATCCACGATACGGTAAAAGACTAGATCGTGGAAGATGCTTCGAGGAGGGGCACGCGGTGACGCCTGACATTCTGCCCGCTCCGACCGTCGATCCGGTCAACACGACGTGTCTGCAAATGATGAGGGAGCCGGGGCGGTACTGCGGCGATGATGTGGTGATGGTGAGGACATGACGACGCGCTGGACGGCTCGACCGCAGACGCGGACGCAGCACGCGGTCATCCTGATCGCGGTCAGCATCGGCATCACCCTGATGGGCACCGGGTTGCTCGGTTCGCTGATCGGTGTGAGGGCCGAGCGCTCCGGAATCGGTGCCGGCGTGATGGGGCTGGCGATGGCCATGTATTACGTTGGTTTCGTCGTCGGGATGCCTGCGATGAACCGCCTCCTCGAGGTCCTCTCACGCCGCCGGATGTTCGCTGCGTGCACGACGGCGATGGGCATCGCCAGCGTCAGTTACGGGCTTGTGGTCCAACCGGTCGCCTGGCTTGGATTCCGATTCCTGACGGGCTTCTGCCTCGCGGGCTGCTATCTGGTGGTCGAGACGTGGCTCAACGATCTCTCCCACAACGACGTCCGCGGCAAGGTGATGGGCCTGTACGTCGCCGTCGTCGCAGCGGGCCTGGTGGCCGGACAGTTGGTCCTCACCGTCACCAACCCATCGTCGTGGATCTCGTTCACGATCGCTGGGGCGATCACCACTGTTGCCTGGCTTCCGTTGATCGTTGTCACCAAGGGGGCTGGTGTGCGCCACAGCAGGGCGGGCGGCATGTCGTTGCGCAGCGTGGCCACGGCGGTGCCGTCGGGTGTCATCGGGTTCCTGCTCGTCGGTCTGACCCAGGGGTGTCTGCTGACGATGTGCAGCGTCTACGCAGCCCGAGCCGGCCTCAGCGCCACACATGTCGGCATCTTCGTCGGCTCGATCACCGCTGGCGCCGTCTT
Source organism: Actinomycetota bacterium (assembly GCA_043747765.1). Taxonomy (GTDB): domain Bacteria; phylum Actinomycetota; class Acidimicrobiia; order Acidimicrobiales; family Ilumatobacteraceae; genus WLMZ01. The sequence continues at coordinate 3,103 of JAYTOM010000422.1, read as the reverse complement.
GTTCCAGATGCCCGTCGGTTACATCGGCGACCGGATCTCGCGCAGACTCGTGATGGTCGTGCTCTGCGCGGCGACGATCGGGCTGTGCACGGGGCTGCTGGTGGTCGGTCCCGGGACGTTGGCCGCGTACGTTCTCGCGTTCGCTGTCGGCGGCTGCAGTACTCCGCTCTACGCATTGGGCAACGCATACACACACGACTGGCTGCCACCGGGACAGGTGGTCGCGGCCAGCACCGCTCTGCTGATCACGTACTCGGTCGGGGCGATCTTCGGGCCACTGCTGGCTGCAGCGTCGATGACCATCGTCGGCGTCGAGGGTTACTTCTGGGCGTTGATCATCGGGCACGCGATGCTGGCGACGTTCATGAGCTACCGGATGGTCGTCGCTCCGGACCGGTTGGCGCACGTCTCTGCGCTGGACGCGCGTGAACTGGTTCCCTCCACGCTCGATTCGGTGGAATCGGGACGCCGAGTAGATTGACCCGGATGGGCAGCGCTTCTTCAGGAATCCAGTCGATCGAGCGCGCCTTCTCGGTGATGCTGGCGGTCGCCACCGAACCCGCCGGAATCACCGATGTCGCCCGGCGCGTGGCCCTCCCGGTCAGCACCGTCGCCCGCCTGCTCTCCACGCTGGAGAACCTCGAGGCGGTGATCCGCCAGGACGATGGCGTCACCTACCGGATCGGACCAACGGTCAGCAGCCTGGCCGCCGGGAACGACTCGACGCTGATCGGACGCGCCCGTCCGTTCCTCTCCGAGTTGGTCGACAGAGTCCATGAAACCGCAGGCCTGTCGGTACTCGAGGGCGATGAGGTCTTGTACCTCGATCACGTGCAGAACGACAACGCAGTGCAGATCCGCGACTGGACCGGCGAGCGAACACCGTTGCACGTGGTGTCGTCAGGCCTCGTCTTTCTCGCCAACGAATCGGCGAAGCGGGTCCACTCCTACGCAGCAGCCGGCCTGGAACCACTGACCGAGCGTTCGATCACCACCTCGGCCGAACTCGGCAGGCGATTGGACGAGGCCCGGACCAACGGATTCGCGTGGACGATCGACGAGTTGCAGATCGGGATCAGCTCGATCGCTGCCCCGGTCCGCAACCGCAAGGGCGAGATCATCGCGGCAATCCACTGCCACGGCCCGAGTTACCGCTTCCCCGGCGAGACCGACCGGACCTCGATCGAAACCGCCGTTGTCGCAGCCGCCCGTCGCCTGAGCGACACCAAACTCGACTGACGACCCCCTCACCCCCAGAAACTTTCGCGAACTTTCATGTGCGGGTCTGGCGGGGGCGGCCCGAAGCGGTGGCGGTGACGGTTGCGTCGACGAAGAAGTCGTCGCCCTCGACCGTTGCCATGTTGACCACTCGGTCGACGATGACGTCGGCGGTGCCGGCACCGGCCTCCACCGCTGCTCGGCCGGCATCATCGGCGGCAAGTTGGTCGGCGAGGGCCAAGGCCTCGTCGAGCACGAACAGATCGCTCGTTGCTGACGGGTGGTGAACGCGGAACCGGTCCCGTTCGGGCGACGACACGTAGACGTCGACGTGGACCCGTACCCGGCCGACCACTGCTCCGATGGCATTGGCGACGTCCGCGTCCGGCGGGACGATCCCTTGGGCGCGCAGCATCGCCGCGACCTCCGGGTAGTACAGGGCCGCCGATGCGCCCAGCCCGATCAGGGGAATCGACAGCCGGATCGACACCTCGGCCACTCCGACCCGGCGATCCAACGATGCAGCGACGAGCGGATGCCGGCTCAACCCGTTGCCCTCGAAACCGTCGATCCTCAGCGCCACGCCCAGGATCGTCTCGGCGGACCGCCGCTGCAACGTCGAAACCACCCATTCGGCACATGTCTGCGCGTCCTTGGCGACCGGCTTGCCAAGCATCGTTCGCTTGCGGGCCATCAACCTCGCGGCCTTCTCGGCGGCGGCGGTGTCGAAGGTCACGTAGTCGCCCAGCACGTGCGAGGCGTCGGTCGGTGTGAACGCGGCGAGCATCAGCAGACCTCGGCTGACCAGCCGATCGAGACGCCTCAGATCCGCGTTGCCCCTGATCAATGTGGCGACCCCGACGACCCCGACTCGCGCACGTTGCAACAGAGCCAGTTCACCGGCATCGAGTCCGGCTGTACTGGCTCCGAAGTCTGCCAGTGGCAGCACGAACCGGGCATCGTGCTCGCCGGCGACGTCTTGCAGCAGTTGCTGGTCGAGGATTCGGTGAACCAGTTCCGGATGGTGGACCGCGATCATCGAGACCGGAACGACGCGCCGCGGGCCGAGGCACAGGCGGGGAGTGGACGCCTCGACCAGGACGGTCACCTCGCTGTCACCACCGAGACCAATGGTGGTCATCGCCACAGCCTCGACCATCGTGTGATGTCCCCCGACGACGGCGCCGGACGGATCGAGATGCGGCACCCCGCGCTCGACCACTGCGACGTCGGTCGTGGTGCCCCCGATGTCGGCCACCAGTGCGTCGACCGCACCGGTCAGATACGCCGCCCCGACCAGGCTGGCTGCGGGCCCCGAGAGGATGGTCTCGATCGGGCGGGCCTTGGCCATCGCGGCCGACATCAACGATCCGTCGCCGCGCACGACCATCAGTGGCGCATCGATGCCGTGGTCGCCGATGATCTGCTCGGCCGCTGCGATAAGATTGGCGACCAATCCGATCAGACGTGCGTTGAGCACACTGGTGAGCGCCCGTTTCGGTCCGTTCAACTTGGCCGACAACTCGTGACCACATGTCACAGGCAGACCGGTCAGGCGGACGAGGAGATCGCGGGCGGCAATCTCGTGATCGGCGTTGCGGGTCGAGAACTGGCCGGTCACGGCGAACCCACTGACGGAGGGCGCGACCGACAGGGCCTCACGCTCCAGCGCATCCAGATCGAGGGTCGCAACCGGGTCACCCTGCGGGTCGTGTCCACCGACGACTCGGATGATCGGTTCGCCACGCATCGCTTCCCCGAGTCCAGCCCTGGCCACGTCGTTCTCGCCGAAACCGATGAAGACGAGCGCAACCCGGCCCCCACGGCCCTCGACCAGAGCATTCGTCGCCAGCGTCGTCGACAGCGAGACGAGACCGATGTCGGC
>JAYTOM010000421.1:0-2229 GCA_043747765.1 Actinomycetota bacterium | reverse complement strand
GAACGCTGAAGGTCGACGGCGTCGGGCGCGGTCCGCGTTGGGCGTTGGGCGTTGGGCGTTGGGCGTTGGGCGTTGGGCGTTGGGCACGGTCCGTGCCGTCGAGACGGCGCATCCGTTGGCATTCACATTTTTCCCGATCGGATCAACGGTTTCGGCCTCGGCTGGATATTCGAAAATATTCCGACTCAACGTTGCTGTGCGAACACATGTTCGCTATCTTGGTTGTTGATCTTCCCCGATCGTTTCGAAGGTTTCGGCCTTCCCCCGTGAGTGTTCGTGCGCATGTGTGCGTCGGTTGGTGTGGGAGGTGTGGCGTGTCGATTTCAGAACTGGTCGAAGAGTTGTGTGGTGTCGACGTTTCCACACTGGAGCGCAAGGGTGTGCTCGCCGGGCTGTCGTTGCTCGCGTCTGTGAAGGCGTGGCATGACGGCATGCACATCCAGTACATCCGCCGGCTGCAGGCATTGGCCGAGTCGTCGCCGTCGATGTTCCCGGAAGCCGACATCGCCGCCGCGTCGAACACGTCACGACGCGACGCAAGTGCGGCAACACGCCGGGTGATCGTGCTGGACGCTGTCCCGGAGATGGAGACCGCGTTGACGGCCGGGTCCGTGTCGACCGAACACATCGATTCGCTGGGCCGAGCGTTGAAGCGTCTGTCCGGGCCGTCACGTGACGCTTTGGCCGGCGACGGCGCGCGTCTCGCCCGGTTGGCGTCAGGTTCGACGCCAGAGGAGTTCGACAAGACTATGTCCGTCGAGGTCGCCCGGTTGGATGCCCGCGAGGGCGGCGAACGGCTGCAGAAGCAGCGTCGCGATGCCAGGTTCCGGTCGTGGACCGACCGACAGTCCGGGATGGTCTGCTTCCGCGGTGAGCTCGACCCAGAGAGCGGAGTGAAGGTCCTCGCCAAGATCGACGCCGCAGTCGAAGCCTTGTTCCACGGCGGCCTGCCCGACACCTGCCCCGACGACGTCGACGCCCGGCAGGATCACCTCCGCGCCCTGGCCGTCACCAAGCTGATCCTGCGCCGCAAGACGTCCAAGTCAGCCCCGTCGTCGGGATCGGCGGTCGCCGCAACCGTGCACCTTGATTCCGATGACGCCGACGCGAACCATGGCGATTCCGACAATGCCACCGGCGACGCGAACCACGACGCCGACCACGACCACGACACCGACCACGACACCGACCACGATTCCGACCACGATTCCGACCACGATCCCGACCACGATTCCGACCACGACTCCGACGATGCGAACAACGGCGACGGCGATTCCGACGGCGACGATCTGGATCTGGATCAGTTCGACAACCGGACCGAGATGATCGTCGTCATCGACCTCGAAACCCTGATCAGCGGACTGCACGAAGAATCGATACTCACCAACGGACATGGTGTTGATCTACCGTTGGAGTCCTATCGGCGGATGGCATGCCAGGCCGCGATCATCCCGGTTGTCCTCGACTCCAACGGCGTCTGCCTCGATGAAGGACGAAAGGTCCGCCTCGCCACCCACCGGCAACGACTCGGATTGATCGCGATGTACGACACGTGCGGCGTCGACGATTGCCGCGTCGGCGTCCGCCGCTGCCAACCACACCACGTCGACTGGTGGGAACACGGCGGACCGACAGATCTCAAAAAACTGTTGCCGCTCTGCAACCGACACCACCATGCTGTCCACGAGGGCGGATGGCAACTCGAACTGCACCCCGACCGATCACTGACCATCGCCTACCCCGACGGCACCATCCGAACCACTGGACCACCCGGCAGCACACGAAGGAAGGCGGCGTGATGCTCTCCTCAGAGGCCGCCGACCAACTGCACCGCACGGGTGAAGACTGCGTCGAGCATGGGCTCGGTCAGCTTGCCGGTGAACGTGTTCTGTTGGCTCGGGTGAAACGAGCAGAGCAGCGTCAGCCCGGACGACGTTCGGCATTCGACGAGATGCCCGAACTTCGGTCGGGGCCGGACGAAGAACTCGCTGCACGCCGCCTCGTAGGCGAACGCGCCCAGACAGACGACGACTTGAGCGTTGCCGAGAAGTGCCAGTTCGCGCTGCAGGAACGGCTGGCAGTTGTTGCGCTCACCGGTCTCGGGTTTGTTGCCGGGCGGCGCACACTTGACCGCAGCGGTGACCCACGCGTTCGACAGCGCGAGTCCGTCGTCGGCCCATGTCGACTCGGCTTGATTTGCCAAGCCCGCACGATGCATGGCTCGGAACA
>JAYTOM010000420.1:0-1655 GCA_043747765.1 Actinomycetota bacterium | reverse complement strand
CTTCATATGGGCACCTCCTTTTCGGTCGAGATCGACAGTGTCGCCGATCGGCGGATCGGATTCCACTGAATTACACGAGCACCGGCGGCCAGCGGAAATACGCAGTCGAACACGTGTGAATTCGCGAAGGCGCGAGCGTGGTTAGACTCGCCACCCAACATGGCTGGAACTGCGTTGTGCCCGTTGTGCGGGGCGGAATATGTCGAGGGGATCGAGCATTGCGTCGACTGTGACGTTGCCCTCGTGCACCCTGATGTCGAGGACGACCCGCGTCGCGCTCCCGACGACGAGCAGGTGATCTACGAACTCGGCGGATGGACGCTCGATCAGCGGACCGCCGTTGCCGAGGCGATGGCCGACTCCCACGTGCCCCATGCGTGGGACGGCGACGAACTGATCGTCCACGAACGGAACGAAATTGCCGTCGACAGGCTGTTGGCACCGATCGAACTCGACGTCCCGGAGGCAGTGTTCCGCGGCGACATGCCGGTGGACTCAGGCACGAACGACGACGATGTCGATGACATTTCCGACGGTGACCGGGATGAAGCTGACAGCGACGGTGACGTGATGTCCGCCGGGTTTGCGGCGACTGATGACGCTGATCTCGAGGGTGAAACGACCTACGACATGGGGGAGTGGACCATCACCGATCGCGCCCAGATCGTCTCCAAACTCGTCGAGGCAGGCGTCAGGCATCGTTGGGAAGAGACCACACTGGTGATCGCGAGGGTCGACGAGAGCGTCGTCGACGATGTTCTCGACGACTTCTCCGAGGGTGGCGACGAGACGTCGATCGAGGATGCAGGCGAGGAGACGCCGTTCGAGGTCCTTGAAACGCTGTTCCTCGCCGCCGACCGGTTGCGTGAGAACCCGATGGATACCGGTGGTCGCCACAAGCTCGCAGCGGTGCTCGTGGATCTCGATGAGACGAACCCGCCATTCGGCGTCGACGTCATCGTCTGGCATCGCGGTGTCGCCCTCGCCGACGAACTCAGCGACTACCTGGTCGGCGAGGACGAGGACCAGGAGTCAGCCGTCGAGACCGCCGACGAGCTGTACACCCTGTTCCGCCCCTTCGTCTGACAAGTCAGGCAAAAGGAAGGTCGAATCCGGACACGCTCGCATCTGGACGAGGTTGACGACGAGGCGATAGGTCGGCGATGTCGGCAGGCTGTGCGGCAGCGAACAGGCGAACAGCGTGAGGCGGTGATCGGAACCGAACTGCGGCGTCTGATCGAGGACATCGGCAGCACCGGCATTCGCAGCGGCGGCGGTGCCGACGAAGCCGACGTGACTCCCGACGACTTTATACGAGCAGGACATCCCGTTCTGGCTCGCTGATATGACCGTGCCGGGCGTCAACAGGTTGAGCGAATGGAACGGCCGAGCGCCTGTGATGCGGTGTGCACCGAGTACGGGGTTGCCGAGGCTGCAAAGGGTCCAGGGCTGCCGAGCCCCGAGACGGCAGACCACGAGCCATTCTGTGCGTAGGAATGGACCACTTGGTTGCCGCTGATCCAGAACTGCTCGGGGTTGCCGAGTGTGTTCAAGCTGGTCGTGCGTGAGTAGCGATCCAGCGAAGAACTGATCTGCGACACGGCAGAGGCAGGGGCGATGTCAGCGAGGCTGCCGGACAGCGAAACGGAGACGGC
>JAYTOM010000419.1:0-16234 GCA_043747765.1 Actinomycetota bacterium | reverse complement strand
ACGCATGTGGCCCACCTCGATCTTCTCGCCTCCAATCCCCGGTCGAGCGCGCTCTACGACGCAGTCGGTGAACGCCACAGCAACCGGGGCCCGTACACGTCGACCGCGATCTCGCCGGCGGCTCTCGATTCACTCACCCAGCAAGCCGGGTTGACCCCCGACCTGTCACTCCGGTGGTTCACCACCGCGCACGAGCGACGAGACCTCGGCGCACTCGTCGTCGACGCAACGAAGGCTGTCATCGCTGACACCGTGCAGTCGACCGCTGCCTTTGCCTGGTTCCGAAACGACCGCGCCGACATCGATGCCCACCGAGACGGCCTGACGTTGGATTGTCAGGGTCTGTCCCGCCCACTGCTCACGATCGCCAAGCTGCTCCCCGCTTCTTCACGTACGGCCGGCGACGCGTTCTGGCTCGATCAGACACGCACGGTCCACACGGCCACAGCTGCGGCGTACGGCATCATCACCGTCGCCGACACGACCGACCCGACCACCCGATTGCGCGCTGGACGCGCCCTGCAGCGGATCCATCTCGGCGCCACCGTTGCCGGCTTCGGGCTGCAGCACATGAACCAGATCACCGAACGCATCGACCGAGAAGCAGCGCTCGGTGTGACACCTGCCTTCGGCTCGCGATCGGACGCATTGATCGACCAACCGAATCGCCACGCAATGTCCACGTTCCGAATTGGAAATCCGACTCGGACCGGTGGGCTCAGTCCGCGCCGCCCAGTGGAAGCGGTGATCCGATGAAAATCTGGCTGCGCATACTCCTTGCCGTCCTCGGGATCTCCGCGCTGCTCATGGCAGCAGCGTCGTCACCCTGGATGGTCATCACAGTCGGGGCCGTTGCCGGTCTCGCTCTGATCGCCGAAGCCGCGTTGCTGACGGAACGCAGGCGGTCGCTGGCGCTGTGGCTCAGCATGCTCACGTTGCCGTTCGCCGTACTGATGTGGTGGAGCCTGGTCGCGCCATTCCTCGTTGCCACCGCACTCCCCCTCGCATTCGCGCTCACCGCTCGGCAGGGACAGATCCGTGCGCCGGGTGGCCTGACGAGTGTCCGGACAAGCGCTGCGCCGGTCGGTGCGACGAACACGCGGCAGCCATCAGTACCAGTGGCGGCAGGAACACCAGATCTCGGTACGATTGCAGCGCAGCTGCCAGGCTCGCTCCTGCCACGTAGCTGACCAGCACGCCGCCGAGCACGGTGATGGTGACCCGCCGGCGATGGTCACCCGGCCTCGCCGATCGGCGCAGCGCAAGGGCCAGCTTCTCGCCGATACGAACGACGGCGCCGGTGCCGTAGGTGGTCGAAACTGCGACCTCGCCGACTCGCCGGAGGCCGACCGCCTGCATCCCCATCGACACTGAACCGAACACGACGACGATGTAGTCGATGCCGTGAATCGAGCTCGAGTAGCGAGCACCGGCAGCGGTCACGGTCACGGCGACGACCACGAGAAGCGCGGCTTCGACCATCAACAGCGTAGTCGGCACTGGTCGGCGGCCGGCACGCAGTCGCACGTCGAGATACGTCGTCGAGATGAAAACTCCGACCAGAAATCCAGCCAGTGCAACCGCTGAGGCAGCAGCTGATATCCAGTTCTTGCCGCCCGACGCAATGCCGAGCCGAATCAGATTGCCGCTCATGTTGGCGACGAAGACCGGCGTAACGCGCACGTAGATGAATGCATCGACGAAGCCACCGGTCGCGGCGAGGACCATCGCCAAGCGCGCGCTGCCGGTGACGTGCAGTTGCGCTTCCGTTGGCATCAGCGGCCGCGCATCGAAACGTCAGGATCCGTGCTTATTGGCTTGACGTTCAGCGAGGCGGGCGGCGTACACGGCGGCCTGAGTGCGGTGACTCATCCCCAACTTGGCGAGCAAGTTCGAGACGTAGTTCTTCACGGTCTTCTCGGCGAGGAACATCTGCTCGGCGATCTGGCGGTTGGTGAGGCCGTCGGCGAGGTGTCCGAGAATGGTCGACTCCTGCGGCGTCAGCGACGCCGTCAGCGTGTCGCGCGGTGGGTTACGCAGTCGTTCCAGGACACGCGCAGTCACCGCAGGGTCGAGGAGCGACTGCCCCGCCGCAACTCGTCGCACACTCTCGATCAGATCGGACCCGCGAACTTCCTTCAACACATATCCGGATGCGCCCGCCATGATCGCGTCGAAAAGGGCCTCGTCGTCGGTGAACGACGTCAGCATCAGGCACTTCAGGTCGGGCAGCATCGAACGCAGGTCCCGGCAGACCTCGATTCCTGAACCGTCCGGGAGACGCACGTCGAGAATCGCGACGTCGGGCGTGGTGGCCGGCACACGCTGCAATGCCTCCGCCGCGGTTCCGGCCTCGCCGACGACCTCCAGATCGTCGGCACTCTCGAGCAACTCACGAACCCCTCGACGGACGACTTCGTGATCATCGAGCAGAAAGACGCGGATCACGAACGAAGACCGATGAGCATCACCGCAACAACCTAATGGGTGCGCTGTGCGAACATGCTTTGTCATCGGCGCCATGGGGTGCCGTGTCGCGAGAGGATTCCATGGATGCCACAGGTGCAACGTCAAATGGATCGCCGACCGAGATGGACGTCGTTGTCGTCGGGGCTGGATTCGCCGGCATGTACCTGCTGCACAGGCTGCGCGCGCTCGGCTTCTCGACGCGGGTGATCGAGGCCGGCGACGACGTCGGCGGGACGTGGTACTGGAACCGGTATCCGGGGGCGCGCTGCGACATCCAGAGCATCGACTACTCGTACTCGTTCGATGCCGAGCTGGACGAAACGTGGACGTGGTCGGAGAAGTACGCGCCACAGCCGGAGATCCTGCGCTACGCCCAGCATGTCGCCGACCGCCACGATCTGCGGAGAGACATTCAGTTCTCGACACGTGTGAACACGGCTGAGTGGGACGAGTCGGCGCAGCACTGGCGGTTGCTGACGTCGGGGGGCGAGCTGTTGACCTGCCGCTACTACGTGATGGCGACCGGCTGTCTGTCGATCCCGAAGGACGTGGACATTCCCGGTACCGGGTCGTTCGCCGGCAATGTCTCCTTCACCAGCCAATGGCCGCACGAGGGCGTCGACTTCACCGGGAAGCGAGTGGCCGTGATCGGGACGGGTTCCTCGGCAATCCAGTCGATTCCGATCATCGCCGCACAAGCGTCACAGGTCACCGTGTTCCAGCGCACTCCGAACTTCTCGATTCCGGCCAACAACGGTCCGGTGCCCGCCGAGAAGCTGGCAGCGATTTCGCCAGGGCGTGCTCACTATCGCGAATCGGCGCGATGGACCGGCGGTGGGGTGCCGGTGACGATCAGCCAGGAGAGCACCCTGGCCGTGTCCGACGACGAGCGGCTCGCCCGATACGAGTTGGCATGGCAGCAGGGAGGAATCATGGAGTTCCTCGGCAGTTACAACGACCATCTCGTCAATCCGGTGGCGAACGAGATGCTCTGCGAATTCGTGCGAAGCAAGATCCGCTCGATCGTGCACGACCCGGCCACTGCAGCGTTGCTGTGTCCGACGACGTTTCCGATCGGCACCAAGCGGCTGTGCGTCGACTCCGGCTACTACGAGACGTTCAACCGGCCAACGGTACGGCTCATCGATCTCCTCAGCCATCCGATCACGACGATCACGGCGACCGGGGTCGACCTCGTCGATGAGTCGTTCGAATTCGACGCCATCGTGTTCGCCACCGGGTTCGATGCGATGACGGGCGCGATCGTCGGAGTCGACATCACCGGACGCGGCGGTCTGACCCTGCGCGAGGCCTGGGCCGACGGACCAACGACATACCTCGGGCTGATGGCCGCCGGCTTCCCCAACCTGTTCATGGTCACCGGTCCGGGCAGTCCGTCGGTCCTGTCCAACATGATCGTCTCGATCGAGCAGCACGTGGAGTGGATCACCGACTGTCTCCGGCGACTGCGCGCCGACGGGCTCGTCACGATCGAACCCACCGAAGAGGCCGTTGCCGGCTGGGTCCGTCACGTCAACGACTACGCCGCGATCACCCTGATGCCGCAGGCAAACTCGTGGTACATGGGCGCCAATGTTCCTGGAAAGCCCCGCGTCTTCTTGCCGTACGCAGGCGGCGTCGATCGATACCGACGGGCCTGCGACGAAGTGGTCGCCGACGACTATCTCGGCTTCGTGCGCTCCGGACCGGACATCACAAGGCGCAGCGACGGCATCGTTCGGCGTGTTCAGCCGGACGTCGCGATCATGCTCGAGATGATGGCCGGCCTGGAGCTGCCGGGAATGGAGACGATGACACCGACGGATGCCCGCGGGTTCTCGAGTCTGATGGCCTCACAGCGTCCGCCAGGGCCCGAAGTCGGCGAGATCCTCGATGGCTCGCTGCCCGGCGCAACGGGTGACCTCGGCTACCGCCTGTACCGACCGGCCTCGTCAGGCCCCCATCCGGTCGTCGTCTACTTCCACGGCGGCGGATGGGTCCTCGGCAGCGCCGATTCCGACGACCCCTTCTGCCGCGACCTGTGCGTGCGATCCGAGGCAATCGTCATCTCGGTCGACTACCGCCATGCACCCGAAGCGGCGTTCCCTGCGGCTGTCGACGACGCCTTCGCAGCCACCCGGTGGATCGCCGAGAACGCCGTATCACTCGGCGGAATTTCCGGGCAACTGGCGATCGCCGGGTGGAGCGCAGGCGCCAATCTGGCAGCCGTCGTCTGCCAAATCGCGCGTGACTCCGGTGGCCCGAGCATCGTCGGCCAGTTGCTCGTCACACCGGTCACCGACGGCGCCACGACCTGGCCTTCGCACGTCACCAACGCCGAGGGTTTCGTGCTGACCGCCGCCCTGATGCGCTGGTTCTGGGACAACTATGCAGCGCCTGATCAGCGCACGGACCCGAAGGCATCCCCGTTGTCGGCCGAGAGTCTGGCCGATCTGCCGCCGACTCTCGTGGTCACCTGCGAATTCGATCCGCTGCGCGACGAGGGCGCAGCGTATGCAGCGGCGATGTCGGCCGCCGGCGTCGCCGTGCGGCATCTGGACTGCCTGGGCCACATCCACACGTCGCTCCCGGCCGTCGACATGATCCTCTCCGGGGCGCCCGTGCGGGCCGAGATCGGCGACGCGCTGCGCGAGTTCTTTGCCAGACAAGCGGTGCTCGGTGGCCGCTGACCAAGCGAAGCGAAGGCCGAACATCTGGCTCTCACGGAATCGAATGGAACTGCGTCCACGGCAGGGCTCCTTCATCGAGCGATGAGACGACCGGGTCCGGGGCCACTGATCCGAGGGCCAACACAACGAACGCTACCCTGTTGATGCTCGTGGACAGGTGTCAAATACACTGACGAGGTCTTGATCGATGGGAGACCGGCTATGGATGCTCGGAGGTTGGATCGCTTGGTCTCGCTCGTGCATGTCTCACCCAGTCACAGTTCGACACAGCTGCTGACCAGAATCTGCTGTGTCTGCGCCTCGAGCACTGCTGGGGATGGGGCAAGTGTCTCCATACTCGACAACGGCATGCCTCGGCTGCGGGCTGCATCCGACGCCACCGCAGAGGCCGTGGAGTCGCTGCAGACCGCACTCCTCCAGGGACCCGGCCTCGATGCATGCAACAGTCGGCTGCCGTCACTCGAGCCGCACCTGTCGAGTGCCGCAGGCCTCAGTCGGTGGCCCGGTTTCTCACCGTTGGCGGTCGATGCAGGTGTTCATGCCATCTTCGCGTTCCCGCTCGTCACCGACGGAGCGGCGATCGGCGCATTGGGGATCTACTGCCTGGCCACCGGCGAGTTCGAGGACGAGGATGTCGACAACGCCCTGATGCTCGCCGACCTGGCGGCGCTGACCATCGAGCGGTCGGGAGCCGCCGAGTACATCGAGGAAGTCGGCCTGTCCGCCGAGGAACCGCAGCCATGGGCGCATTCGGCCGTCGTCCACAACGCCTCCGGCATGGTGTCGGTGCAACTTTCGATCGGTGTCGAGGAGGCGCTGCTGCGGCTTCGCGCGTTCGCCTTCGCATCGAATCGATCTGTAGCCGACATCGCCGACGATGTCGTCGCCCGTCGGCTCCGTTTCGACCACGAGGCACAGTGCTGAGCGACCGGCAATCGGCGGTGACAGAACGCGAACACCTGATCGTCGACGCCTTTGTCCATCTCGCCGACACGCTCGTCGACGACTACGACGTCTTCGAGTTCCTGCACTACCTCACGGTCAAGTGCGTCGAACTCGTCGACGCCGACGAGGGGGCGATCATGCTCATCGACCGGAGTGGTCGCCTCCAGCCGGTCTCGTCGTCCAGCGAACGAAGTCGGTTGCTCGAACTGTTCGAGTTGCAGAATCTCGACGGTCCGTGCCTCGATGCATTCCGGTCGTGCGACGTGGTGTCGGCGGACGACCTCGGCGAGCGGACCGACCAGTGGCCGACTTTTGCACCGCGCGCTCTCGAGGTCGGGTTCCGGTCGGTTCACAGTGTTCCGCTGCGACTGCGGCACCAGACCATCGGAGCCCTGAACCTGATGCGCCGTCCGGTGGGCCGACTGAGTGACATCGACTCTCGGCTCGCCACAGCCCTGTCCGATGTGGCAACGATCGGTCTGCTGCAAGAGCGTGCCATCCGTGAAGCGAAGGTCAATTCGACCGGACTCGAACTGGCTCTGACGAGTCGGGTCCGGATCGAACAGGCCAAAGGCGTGATTGCCGAACGCTCGACCATCGACATCGACAATGCCTTCGACCTCCTGCGCCAGCATGCTCGTCGGAACGGGCTCCGTCTGACCGACGTCGCCGACGCCGTCGTGCGCGGTGAACTTGCGCTGTAGTCGCGTGACCTGGGGGACGCGATGCACGACTTGGTGATACGTGGCGGGACGGTGGTCGACGGCAGCGGCGACGCACCGCGACGTGCCGATGTCGGCATCGACCATGGACGGATCACGTCCATCGGGGTGATAGACGTGGCAGGTACCGAGGAGATCAATGCACGGGGAATGGTCGTCACTCCGGGCTTCGTCGACATCCATACTCACTACGACGGTCAGGTCACCTGGGATCCGACCCTGTCGCCGACGAGTTGGCACGGAGTCACCACCCTCGTGATGGGCAACTGCGGAGTCGGGTTCGCGCCGGTGAAGATCCAGCAGCGTGAGTGGCTGATCGGACTGATGGAGGGAGTCGAGGACATCCCTGGCACCGCGCTGCACGAAGGCATCCGGTGGTCATGGGAGACGTTCCCCGAATATCTCGACGCGATCGACTCCATTCCCCTCGCGCTCGATGTCGCCGCGCTCGCGCCGCACGGTGCGATTCGGGCCTACGTGATGGGCGAGCGCGGGGCCCGAAACGGGCCGGCCACGAAATCTGACATCGCCGCGATGGCTGCGATCGTGGTCGAAGCGGTGGAAGCCGGCGCTGTGGGGGTGTCGACGTCACGCACGATCCTGCACAAAGCCGTCAACGGCGAACCGGTGCCCGGCACATTCGCAGCCGAGGACGAACTGTTCGGTCTCGGTCGCGCGCTTGCTGCGGTCGGACGTGGCGTGTTCGAACTGGCACCTGCGGGCATTCAGGGCGAGGACATGTCCGCACCCGACCGTGAGGTTGCGTGGATGCGCAAGCTGGCCGCAGAGACCGGCCGGTCGATCACATTCGGCTTCCTCCAGCACGACATCGCTCCCGACGACTGGCGGAGACTGCTGGACATCATCGGCGTCGCCGCGTCAGACGGTGTGCCACTCCGTCCGCAGATCACCGGCCGCCCGATCGGCATGCTCCTCGGGCTTCAGGGCTTCAACCCGTTCCGCCTCCGGCCGACGATGATGGCGCTCGCCGACCTGTCACTCGACGACCTCGTCACCGAGCTGCACACGCCTGCCGTCCGCACGGCGATCCTCGGCGAGAACGACATCGCGACGCTGCCCGCGTACATCGGTATGGGCCGCGACCGCATCTTCGCGCTGGGTGATCCGCCCGAATACGAACCACACCCCGATACGTCGGTCGCTGCTGAGGCGCGCCGGCGCGGCATCGATCCGGACGATCTGATGTACGAGATGCTCCTGCGTCGCGACGGAAGAGAGCTGCTGCTGCGACCACTCGTCGGCTACAGCGACCTCACCCTCGATCCGATTCGCGAGATGCTCCTCGATCCTGCCACCGTGCTCGGTGTCGGTGACGGTGGCGCGCACGTACGGGTGATCTGCGATGCCTCGACTCCCACCTCGATGCTGACCCACTGGGTCCGCGATCGCAGCCGCGGGGCGAAACTGCCGATCGAGACGATCATCCACAAGATGACCAAGAACAATGCCGACCTGTACGGGTTCGCCGACCGAGGTCTGCTCGCGATCGGCAAGCGCGCCGACGTCAACGTGATCGACATGACACGCCTGACCCTGCGCGCCCCCGAGTTCCGCAACGATCTCCCGGGCGGTGCCGCTCGTCTGGTGCAAGAGGCCGAGGGCTATGCGGCGACACTGGTGGCGGGAATCGTGACCCGCCGGAATGACCGAGACACCGGAGCCCGACCCGGCAGCCTTGTCCGGTCCCATTGATCTGGTCACCCGTGATCTGTCCCTCGAAAGGAACGAACCGATGACTGCACTCGACATCACGACGGACGACGATGTGGATGTCGTCCTGGGTCTGCCACGACGCCACGGCGTCGACGCCTCCAAGCCGATCTCGATCCCGGTCGATCGCTACATCTCGCCGGAGTGGATGGCGATCGAGAACGAGAAGGTCTGGCCCAAGGTGTGGCAGATCGCATGCTCCGTCGATCATGTCGCCGAACCCGGCGACTTCTATGAATACCGCGCCGGATGGCTGTCGATCCTCGTCGTGCGTGGACACGACGGCGTACTGCGTGCCTTTCAGAACGCATGTCGACACCGTGGCAACATGATCTGCCAGGGCACGGGCTCAGGTCTCGACGAACTGCGCTGCCCCTATCATCGTTGGGCCTGGAACACCGACGGACGGCTGCGCGAGGTGCCGTCCCGGCGCTGGTTCGGAACGATGGACAACGACGAGTTCGCGCTGATTCCCGCTCGCGTCGACACGTGGGGACCGACCGTGTGGATCAACCTCGACATGGAGGCAATGCCACTCGACGAGTGGCTCGAGGGTGTCCCGAACGACATGGAGTGGGCCGGGTTCGACGACTACCGCTGCAACAGCCTGATCGTGCGCCCGATGCCGGCCAACTGGAAGGTCGTGTCCGAGGGCTTCTCCGAGACGTATCACATACAGGGTGTGCACCCGGAAATGCTCGGCTACATCGACGACATCGGCGCGACCCAACGTCTGTGGCACCGACATGGCGCGAGCTATCAAGACTACGGCGTGCCGTCACCCCGGCTCGGGCGCGACGTCGCGGATCACGTCGTGTGGGACACGTGGGTGCAGTCGATGGGCTCACGTCTGGGCGTCGCCGCCGGCGTGGCCGAGCCGTGTCCCGACGTTCCGGAGGGCAGCACGGTCCAGGACGTGATCGCCGCCCGCCTGATCGCGACACAGGCCGCCAATGGCATCGACCTGTCGCATCTCGACAGCAAGCGGGCCACCGGCGCGACGCAGTACAACTTCTTCCCGAACAGCACGATGCTCGTCTGGTCGGACATGGTCAACGTCTTGTCGACGCGTCCCGGCCTGAACCCGGACGAGTGTCAGTTCGTGATCATGAACTGGCATCGCGTCCCCGCCGGTGCGCCGCGTTCGAAGCCGATCACGATCGACGTCGACGTGCCCGATCTGCCGCTCGGCCTGGTGATGGGCCAGGACATCAACATGATGAAGACCGCACAAAGGGGCCTGCACCAGCCGGGGTTGACGCATCTCTCGGTCTCGGCAGAGGAGTGCAGGCTGCTCAACCTGCACCGCAACCTCTCGGAATGGTGCGGGGTCGCTTCGACCATCCCGCTGTGATCCTCGCCGGAAAGCTGATGGTCGACGGCTTTCTGCAGCGCGCGAGGAGATCACCGACATGATCAAGTGTCTCGCTCGGGCACCGACCGGCTCGATGCCGAGATGACGGCGAGTTGCCATCACGGACGGATATCACGTATCGGTCGACCTGACGTCGACATGGCCGGCAATGCCTGATAACTTCTGGCTGTAATTAATCGCTCACATTAATACGGTCCCGGAGGGTTCCATGGAATTCGGTGTCTTTCTCAACGGTTACATTCCGGGCCCCGCCGCCCACTCGTCGCAGCACGAACACCTCGAGCTGATGCGCGAGGCCCAGTACGTGGTCTTTGCCGACAAGCACAACTGGAAGTACGCCTGGTTCGGCGAGCACCACGCGCTGACCGAGTACAGCCACATGTCGGCGCCCGAAGTCGTCATGGGCTGGGTTGCTGCCCAGACCGATTACATCCACCTCGGCACCGGCATCAACAGCCTGTCGCCACGCAAGGAACACCCGGCCCGGTTCGCCGAACGTGCAGCGATGCTCGATCACTTCACCAACAATCGCTTCGAGTGGGGCACCGGACGCGGCGCCGGCAGCCACGAGATGGCCCTGTTCAACATCATGGACAAGGATTCGACCAAGCCTGAGTGGAACGAAGTCGTTCGTGAAATCCCGCGGATGTGGGAGCAGCTCGACTACGAGTTCCATGGCGAGAGCTTCACCGTTCCGTATCCCCACAACGTCCTGCCCAAGCCGTACGGCAAGGGCCACCCACCGATCTGGGTGGCGTGCGGCAACCCCGGCACGTTCACCACAGCGGGCGAGGCCGGCATCGGCGCGATTGCGTTCAACTTCGAGCCGATCTTCAACCTTCGCGGTCGCATCGATGCGTACAAACAAGGTGCGGCGAATTGCACCAACCCGATCGGGCAGTTCAAGAACGACAACGTGATGATCACCAACTCCGTGATCTGCTGCGACACCACCGAGGAAGCTCGCAAGATCGCCCTCCGCAAGGGCCGTGGCTACCTGGTCACGATGGTCAACATGTATCACGACACGATGCCGAAATCGCAGGACGCCATCGTCTGGCCGAACAGTCCGATCACGCTGTACGACATCGTCCAGGACCCGAACGTCGACGCCGACGAATTGCTCGATGGGCTGATCAAAGCCGGGTACATGCTGTGCGGAACCCCGGACGAAGTGTCCGAGCAGATCTCAGCGTGGGGCGATGTCGGGATGGATCAGTTGGCATTCGGACTGCCGATCGAGGGCATGCACCACGAAGAGATCCTGGCCACCCTCGAACTGTTCGGCGACAAGGTCATCCCCGAGTTCGACAAGGACCGCAAGCACTCGACCGACACCTACCGCGAGTCAGCCAAGCCGAAGTTCGCAGCCTTCGCCCACGCGTTGCCGACGGACGTCGTGTGGCCGACAGTCATCCCCGAAAGCGCAATGTTGCCGGTCGGCTGACCACACCTTCCGGCCGGTCACACGTGCAGCTGGTGAGCCGATCGGCGTCGCGCAGACGACGGTCGTCTCACAGCACCGCGCCGAATTCATCGTCACTCGAGTAGGTGGCTCTCGGCGTGCGCGACTCGGTCCATGCGGTGATGAGCCAGTTGCGAGCAGTGAAAGTCGGTGCAGCACCGGACAACGTTTCTCGCGCGAATCTTCACCGTCTGGTGGCCAACTGACCTGCGTTGGTCCGTGAGGCTCTCGTCTGGACGCTCGACATCTGCCGGCGATCTGGCGGCCGACCCGCGTCTGGAGCATGGGAAACGGCATGGTGAATTCCACCAGCACTCGGGCTACGTGTGCCATCCTCGCAATGGCCCTCACTCTGGCGGCGTGCGGAAACAGTGCGAAGTCCGGCACGCCGACGACTCCGGCCACGCAACGGCTCCGACCACCCATACCGAACAGACCCCACCGACCCCAACGACCCCAACGACCCACCGACCACGGGCAATCCCGGCGACGACCGAGGCCCCACCACGGCGGCGCCGACCACCGCTGACGTCACGACGACGACCGTGTCGGCCAGCTTGAACGTGAGCGTGTGCTCGCTGGTCACACTGGACGAAGTGAGCGGAGTCCCCGGTACGCCGGCATCGGACGCAGGTCCCGAGCAGATCTTCGATACGAACGACGGGAACTGCCGATGGTCGACACCGCACGGCCCGGGCAACGCCAGCGCCTTACAGATCGTCGCAGCTCAGCGCCTGACCAAGAGGCCGACCTGACTACACCGAATCGACGCACTGACAGTTATGGGCGTCGACGAAGGAGGTCGGCCGCTGGAGAGGAGTGTGCCTGTCAGAAGTCTGTCGGCGGTGAAACCGGCCTGGTCTCGGGGAACCGCACGAGCGGGATCGTACGTTCCGTCTTTGCCTGATAGGCGTTGTACCATGCGCGGTCGGCCGTGAGCAGTGCCCAGATCTGCTCGTGCTCCTCCCCTTCGAGAATGTCCGGCACCGACCAAAATGCCCCGTGCTGAACCCGGCAATGCACCTGTGGGTTCGCGTCACGGTCGGCCAGGTTGAGATACCACGACGGATGCTGTGGCGCCCCGGCGAACGATGCGACGACCACGCGCAGGCCGTCCGGATCACGCCAGAACGGCAGGGCAACGGTGTGCGCAGCGCCGCTCTTGCGTCCGAGCGTCGTGATGACGACGTGATGCATGCCGGCGAGAACCCATGCGGCGTCGACGTCGGTCGCTTTCAGCCCGGCGACGTGCGCCCGGGTGATCGCCGGGATCTCTTCGAGCGACGGTGTCTCCCAAGCCTGTTCTACCCGCTGATCGGTTGCCATGGCTTTCAGCCTGACACACGTCGTTGGTGGCCACCGGCTCGGAACGCACACTCGAGACCGGAGAACTGATGTCGGAACTGGCTTCGTCGATGTGCCACCAGTCCGACCGGCAGACGGCCTTGGCGTGCATGGCATCGTTCGGAACGGGTGGATCTCTGCGTTGTGTTCCGTGAACAGCTAGAACAGCTGGGATGAACCCTGATCTGGAAATCGTGACTCGGGTCCTGGTCGGGTTCGGTCTGACATTCGCCGTTGGTTTCGAACGGGATCTGCGTGGTGCCTCGGCGGGCGACCGCACGTTCGCGATCATCGGCAGTGCGGCAGCCGCTGTCACTGCGGTCGCGGCCGGGTCGGCCCCGACAGCAATCTCGGGTGTGATCACGGGGATCGGCTTCGTTGGCGCCGGCATCGTGTTCCGTCCCGATTCGACGGGAACGGTGAAGGGAGTGACCACCGCCGCGACGTTGTTCGCATGCGCTGCCGTTGGTGTCGTCGCCGGTTTCGGCCATTTCTTTTCGGCCATCGTGCTCGCGGCGCTGATCGTTGTCGCGCTCGAGGCCCGCTATCTCAGGGTATTGCGGATCTTGGACGGTGAATGGTGGTACCAGAGACGCACCAAGACCGGCCGGGTACCCCCACCCGATCGCCGCGACGAAACATGAGTCGGACTCGGATCGGCGCTGCGTTCGAACCGGTCGCTGCCACCGATGCCATGTCATGCGACGAGCTGTTCGAATCGGGCCGGGCTGCACGCACGATCGTGCCGCTCGCCGACCAGGCCGATTGGTCGCCCTCTGCCAAGCGTGACCCGGTCGCGGTTCTTGAGAGGTCCGACGCTGACCGGCTGGCTGACCTGATCCCGATCCGGTACCAGCGGATGTCGGTCTCGTCGTTTGCGTTTCTGCGCGGTTCGGTCGCGGTGATGGCGGACGACTTGGCGCACACCCCGGCGACAGGTTTGAGGGTGCAACTCTGCGGCGACGCCCATGTCGCGAATTTCGGCGTCTTCGCGACAGCGGAGCGCAGAGTGGTCTTCGATGTCAACGACTTCGACGAGACCGTTCCCGGATCCTTCGAGTGGGACGTCAAGCGGCTCGCGGCCAGCTGTGTCGTGGCCGGACGCAGCCAAGGGATGGACACCACCGCGACGGGCCTCGCTGAGGCAGCATTGCGCGCGTACTGCGACAAGATCGCCGAGCTCGCGGCCCGGTCCACGCTCGATGTCTGGTACTCGACGATCGATGTCGATGCACTGATCGCAGACCCAGCGACGTGGCACACCAGCAAGGCCGTTGCCCGGAAGCTTGCGGGGACCGCGACGAGAACGAACCTCACGGCCTTCGACCGGCTCACCATCGAGGTGCATGGGCGCAGGATGATCGCCGACGATCCACCATTGATCGAACACTGCCATGACGCCGAGGAGCTCGGCCGCCTTCGCGCGTTCCATGATCACTACCGTTCGACGCTGCCGCCCGACAGGCGCGTCCTGCTCGACCGGTTCGAGTTCGTCGACGCGGCCCGCAAGACGGTCGGAGTCGGAAGCGTCGGCACCCGCAGCTATCTCGTTCTGCTCGAAGCCGCGGCCGATCGTGAACCGCTGTTCCTGCAGGTCAAGCAAGCACTTCCTCCAGCGCTCCAACCGCACGTCGATGCCAAGCCCGTGATGAACAATGCCGCGCGGGTCGTTGTCGGCCAACGCCTCCTCCAATCAGCGACCGACCCGATGCTCGGCTGGGCCCGAGACGGCGAGATCGATCTGTACGTGCGTCAACTCTGGGACCGCAAAGGCGGCCTCGATCTGGGCGGCATCGGCATCCGGGTGCTCTCTCGATACTCACAACTCTGTGGCGCAGCGTTGGCGCGGGCTCACGCCCGCAGCAGCCATCCATCGCAGATCGCCGGCTACATCGGCAAAGGACGAGCCTTCACCAAAGCCGTCACCGCCTACGCCGTTGCGTACGCAACACAAACGGAGCAGGACCACGCCGCCCTCGTCGAAGCAATCGCGGACGATCGACTCGCCACAGCTCGAGCACGCTGAGCCACCTCCGTCGGTTGTCGTCTGGATTCGCCTCTCGTCACATCTGGATTCGCCTATGTTGCGGTGGTGAGCATTTTCGACACGGGCGACTGGGAAGCTGTGGAAGTGGGCGTACTCGGCGACGGGTCGGCGCTCGATGATTTCATCGTGACTGATCCGGGCATGGCGACGCACCGCCGCTACCGAAATCGGCTGACCGGCGAGATCATCACGGCCCACATCTGACAGATCCGTTCCGGTACCGTCGTCAGCATGACACCGGATGAGATCGCTGACCTCGCGCACCTGCGCCGAGCACGCGACCTGATCGATCGGGACTAGCAGCCCCTCGATGTCCCGGCCATGGCTCGCGCCGCGCTCATGTCGCCCGCACATTTCTCGCGCAAGTTTCGTTCGGCCTACGGCGAAACTCCTTATTCATATCTCATGACTCGACGCATCGAGCGCGCCAAGGCTCTCCTGCGGCAGGGGAAGTCTGTGACCGACACCTGCGTCACCGTTGGTTGTCCGTCGCTCGGCTCGTTCAGTTCGCGCTTCACCGAGATCGTCGGCGAGACACCGTCGCAGTATCGCGGGCACGACCACCGCGATCTCGAAGTCGTTCCGGCGTGCGTCAGCAAGGTCGCCACACGACCTCGACGTGCGCCGACCACGGTCTGAGCGCACTGCCGCCCGAACAGCGAGCAGGATCGGAGAAGCAGACCACGGACGGTTCTCGTACGTTGACCGCATGACAGTGACCGTCTCAACCATGTTCATCCCCGTCCACGACCCTGAACTCGCGCTCGCGTTCTACCGCGATGCACTCGGCCTCCAGGTGCGCAACGACGTCACGGCGGGCGAGTTCCGCTGGATCACCGTCGGCGCCCCGGGACAGAACGTCGACATCGTCCTTTCGCAGCCCCACGGTGGTCGTTCCGAGGCCGAGGGCGGTGCCCTCCTGACACTCGTCACACAGGGATCACTGCAAGCTGCAATTTTCCGGTCAGACGATCTCGATGCCACCTTCGAGAAGGTCCGCGCATCGGGCGCCGAGGTGCTCCAGGAGCCGGTGTCCCAGCCCTGGGGAGCGCGCGACTGCGCGTTCCGCGATCCGTCAGGCAACCTCGTCCGCATCGCCAAGGCCTGACGAAATCGGCGCATCGGACGGCGCGCTTTGCCGACAGACATGGTTCGATTCGCGCGCACAGAGCGGGTGTGAACAATCTCGAGGACGTCAGCCTCGGTATCCCGAAACGCCGGCTGACGGTGTTCACCTGCCGACTGGGCATCCGGGCCGCCGACCGCTACCCGATCGACCTGAGCATGCGGAGGACGAGACGCTCGCCACCGGGGTCAGGCGTCGCGTCGGCGGATCAGGATCGCTGCTGCGATCAGTGCAGCCACGGCATACCCGGCAAAGACCAAGAACCCGCGCCACGGCGAGAGTGTGGTGTTGTCGGAACTGACCGACATCAGCGCTTGTCC
>JAYTOM010000418.1:0-2171 GCA_043747765.1 Actinomycetota bacterium | reverse complement strand
GCCAGCGGCGGACGCCTTGTGACCATCGCCGGCATCGGATACCGACCCCAGGAGTACGCCGCGCACGGTAAGGATTGGGCCACTCGCGGAGCGCAGATGGATGAGTCGATCACAGCGATGCTGAACGCGTGGACAGGCGAGCCGTTCGAGTTCCGCGGCACCACCGTGCAGGTCACCCCGTCGCCGTCCAGCGATCCTCATCCGATGCTGATGCTCGGTGGGACGAGCAAAATCGCAGCTCGCCGGGCGGCCCGCTTCGGCCTGCCGTTCTTCGCCGCCGCACATGTGCCGGGCCTCGGCGACTACTACAACGAGCAGTGCGCGGCCAGTGGCACGACCGGCTTTTTCATGGCACCCTCGCGCAGCACGGCAATGGTCCACGTTGCCGAGGACCCGGACAAGGCCTGGGCCGACCTCGGCCACCACTTCCTGCACGAAGCCCGCGTCTACGCCGGTTGGCAGACACCCGACATCCATTCAGCCGTACACAGCGACGCGACCACGGTCGAGGAGCTGCGCGCCGAAGGCACATATCAGGTGCTGACGCCCGAACAGTGCGTGGAGCGGTGCAAGACGATGGGTCCGTTCGATGCTCTGACCATGCATCCGCTGTGCGGCGGACTTCCGATCGACGAGGCGTGGTCGTCGATCAGGTTGGTCGCCGAAGCAGTCATTCCCGAAGTCGGCTGACCCCCACAGGCACCGACCCCCAAAGGCACCGACCACCGACGCACCGACGCACCGACGCACCGGCAGCCGGTTCAGACCCCGATCAACGTCAGCGCCGTCTCCTTGGCCCACTTGTAATCCGCCTTGCCGACGGGCGTGCGCTGGACGGTGTCGACGAACAACACCGTGCGTGGCGTCTTGTAGTCGGACAGAACCGTGCGACTGTGCGCCTGCACATCGGCCGTGGACAACGAGTGGCCGGGACGGATCTGCACGATTGCCGTGACCTGTTCGCCCCAGCGTTCGTTCGGCGTACCGACGACGACGGCGTCGAACACCGACGGGTTCTTCTTCAACGCGGCTTCGACCTCCTCCGGATAGATTTTTTCACCCCCGGAATTGATGCACACCGAACCGCGACCGAGCAGGCTGATCGTTCCGTCATCCTCGATCCTCGCGAAGTCGCCGGGAATCACCCATCGCTTGCCGGCGTAGGTCGGGAACGTCGCAGCGGTCTTGGCCTCGTCCTTGTAGTACCCGAGCGGGATGTAACCGGTGCGGGCCAGCTTGCCCGTCCCCCCGACGGCGCATTGCACTCCGTCGTCGTCGAGCACGGTGGTGTCCGCATTCATCATGAACCGTGGAGCGCTGAAACCTTCCCCACCGTCGACCTTGCCGCCTGTCGCTCCGGTCTCCGATGCGCCGAAGGCGTCGTTGATCACCAGTTGCGGCGCAGCAGCCTTGAGCTGTTCGCGCACAGCTGACGACAGCGGGGCTCCCCCATTGCCGATCGCGAACAACGTCGAGAGGTCGTACGTGCCCGACGGCGCCGCAGCGATTGCTTCGGCGATCGGGCGGGCCATTGCATCGCCGATCGTGGCGATGCTGTTGACACCCTCCTCGGCGACGATCTGGAGGATCCTGTCGGCGTCGAATCCACGCTCGGAATACAGAACGATCTTGGCGCCGACGAACATGCCGTTGCCCATCGCCCACTGTGCGCCGCCGTGCATGATTGGTCCCAGGGCCATCATCGTCAGCTGGCGGGCACCGTCGGCGACGGCCGTGGCAATTTCGTCACCGAGATCCTCCGGCGTCGCCAACCCACGTCCGCGTGCGGCGTTCATGATCGCAAAGAATGCGTCCTCGTGACGCCACATGACACCCTTGGGCATGCCGGTCGTTCCGCCGGTGTAGAGCATGTACAGGTCGTCGCCCGAGCGTTGCTGTGGCGCGAGCACCGCCGATGCAGCCGCCAGTGCGGCCTCGTACTCTGGTCCGATCTCGATCACGGAACGAACGCGCGGTAGGTCACCGAGAACCTTGTCGAGCCGCTCGCGAAGTGCTGGCTCGACGAGCACAGCAACACAGTCGGCATTGTCGTACAGGTACTGCAGCTCGCCTTCCATGTAGCGGTAGTTGACGTTGATCGGCACGGCGCTGATCTTGAAGCACGCCCAGAACGCCTCCACCCATTCGATGCAGTTCATCGCGTGGATCGC
>JAYTOM010000417.1:0-8928 GCA_043747765.1 Actinomycetota bacterium | reverse complement strand
TTGGCCCAGATCGGGGTCACGGACCTCGTCGTCGGTGAGGTGCTCGCACCCGGCGAGCGCGACACGATGCGGACCCGCAGGCTCCTCGCCGAGCTGGCTATGAGCGCTCCAGCGGCACCGTGACGACGACCAGAGACAGCTACCGGCTGGAGGATCAGCTCGGAGCGACGACCGGCCGGGTGACGATGAGCGGCGTTCATGCGTTGCTCCGCGCTCCGCTCGACGTCGTCCGTCACGACGCACTCGGCGGTCGGCACACCGCAGGCGTGGTCTGCGGATATCGAGGTTCCCCGCTTGGTGTCGTCGACACGACGTTCATGGCCCACCGAGAGCTGTTCGCCGCGCACGACATCCGCTTCGTCAATGGCGTCAATGAGGACCTTGCCGCGACGCTGCTATGGGGTACCCAACAGGTGCAGCGCGAGCCCAACGTGACCGTCGACGGAGTTCTCGGGCTCTGGTACGGCAAGGCTCCAGGGCTCGATCGCGCCGGCGATGCGCTACGCCATGCCAACCTCTCCGGCGTGCCTCCCACGGGTGGTGTCGTTGCCGCCGTCGGAGACGACCCGGAGTGCAAGTCGTCGACCGTGCCATCCTCGACCGAGTGGACGCTCGCCGACCTCGCGATGCCTGCGCTGAGTCCGGCCACCGTGCAGGACGTGCTCGACTTCGGCCGCCACGGTTACGAGATCTCGCGACGTAGCGGCTCTTGGGTCGGATTGAAGATGCACACCGACATCGCCGATGGCTATGCGTCTGTCGATGTCGGTGTGGGCCTCGTCAAGGTTCCAGCGTTCGAACGAGACGGCACACCGTGGAACGCGCACCTCGACGACCGCATGTTCGCGCCGTGGTCGATGATGCTCGAGGAGGAATCGATCACGACTCGACTCGATGCCGTCCACCACTACGTCCGCGGGGCCGGCATCGATGTCTTGCACGGGTCGTCCGTTTCACGGCTCGGGATCATCGCGGCCGGCAAGACATACGGCGACACGGTGACGGCGCTCGCAACGCTGGGCATCTTGCTCAACGATCTGGACCGATTCGGCATACGCATCTACAAACCAGCGCTCGTCTGGCCGCTCGAACCCATCGGTCTCCGGGCCTTCGCGCAGGGCCTCGACGAGATCGTCGTCGTGGAAGAGAAGCGGGCCTTCCTCGAAGAACAGATCAAGTCGCTGCTGTACAACAGCCCGGACGCGCCTCAAGTGCACGGCAAGCGAGATGCCCAAGGCAATCGGCTCATACCGACGGGTGGCGTGCTCGAGGTGTCCGTCGTCGCCGAGGCGTTGCGCCGTCGCATCGAGTCGTACGTGTCGCCGGATCGGCTACGGCCTCAGCGCCGCATCATCGCGGTCACGACCGACGCTTCGCTGCCCGCCCGCACGCCATACTTCTGTTCGGGCTGCCCCCACAATCGTTCCACGGTGGTGCCGGAGGGCTCGATCGCCGGGGGCGGTATCGGATGTCACGGCATGGCGCTGTTCACCAGGAACCGCGCCGTCGGCACCACCCAGATGGGCGGCGAAGGCGTGCAGTGGGCAGGCGCATCGATGTTCAGCAGCGAGCGTCATCGCTTCCAAAACATCGGCGACGGCACACTCGCCCATTCCGGGTTCCTAGCGATCCGCCAAGCGGTGTCTGCAAACACGACCGTGACGTTCAAGATCCTCGCCAACGGAGCAGTCGCGATGACCGGCGGTCAGGATGCCGCAGGCGCATTGCCGATCCCGGCCCTCACCCGGCAACTCGAAGCAGAAGGCGTCCGCCGGATCGACGTCGTCGCCGACGATCCGTCGCGGTACGGGCGCTCCCCCGGTTTCGCCCACGGCGTGCGAGTGCACAGCCGGGACGACCTCGATGCAGTGCAGCTGGAGCTCCGGGAAATCGAAGGCGTGACAGTACTGATCTACGACCAGGAGTGCGCAGCCAACCTCCGCCGCGACCGCAAGGCGGGCCGCGCCGTGACGCCGAACACGCGGGTGATGATCAACCAGGCGGTGTGCGAGGGCTGCGGTGATTGCGGTGACGTGTCGAACTGCCTCAGCGTCCATCCGGTCGACACTCCCTTCGGCCGCAAGACACGAATTCATCAGGGCTCGTGCAACCTCGACATGAGCTGCATCGAGGGCGACTGTCCAGCCTTCGTGACGGTCACCATCTCGGAGCCGAAGCATCGCACCCGCGGTGCCCGGTCCGGCACGGCATTCGGCTCGGCGGGCACCACGTCGCTCGCCGAGCCGCAACGGCCGACGTCCGCTGCCATCCTGATCGCTGGCGTGGGCGGCACCGGGGTCGTCACCGTCGGCCAGGTGTTGTCGACGGCAGCCAATCTCGACGGCTTGACGGTGTCGAGCGTCGATCAGACCGGGATGGCACAGAAGGGTGGACCCGTCGTCTCCCATCTGCGTTTGGGTGACGAGGCGATCGCGGGTTCCGCTCGCCTCGAACCCGGCCGTGCGGATGTGTTCCTGGTGTTCGATCTCCTCACCGCGGTCGCTGCACCGAACCTCGCGCGCCTCGACCCGGAACGCACGGTCGCCGTGGTGTCCACCAGCCAGGTTCCGACCGGCGCGATGGTGGCCGACGTCAACCGCGAGGACTTCCCCTCGCTCGATGTCCTGCGATCGACGCTCGATCAGCATTGCGTCGCGAACGGCGCGTCGTACCTCGATGCCGAGTCGATCGCGATGACGACGTTCGGCTCGCAGCCGGCTGCAAATCTGATCGTCGTCGGCGTCGCATATCAGTGCGGCATGCTTCCTGTCTCCGGTGACAGCATCGAGCGAGCGATCACACTCAACGGCGTTGCGGTCCAGACGAACATCGATGCGTTCCGCCTTGGCCGACGTTTGGCGGTCGACCCTGCCGCTGCCACACCGACGTCGACCTCTCGCCCACCGGCACCATCTCGCAGCGCGAAGCGGCTCATCGACAGCGTCGATAGTGATGCAGCACTGTCCGAGGTGCTGGCGTGGCGGGTACCGGAGCTGATGATGTATCAGGACCAGAAGTACGCCGCTCGGTACATCGACGTGGTGCGGCGTGCCCGCGCTTCGGAGATGGCAGCAGGTGATCACGCCAGTGACTTCTCGCAAGCCGTCGCCCGCAACCTCTTCCACGTGATGGCGTACAAGGACGAGTACGAGGTGGCCCGCCTTTATCGTCTCCCCGCGTTCCGCGCCGAGATCACGCGCGAGTTCGGCGACGATGCCAACGTCACCTACCTGCTGCATCCACCTGCGGCAGGCCGGCTGGGGCTCAAGCACAAGGTCCGCGTCGGCCAACGACCCGGCAACGCGATGTTCTGGCTGTTGAGCAAGGCCTCCCGGCTCCGAGGCACGGCACTGGACCCGTTCGGCATCAGCGACGAACGCCGGGACGAGCGTCGGATGGTGTCTGAGTACATCGATCTCGTAGATCGCCTGATCCCCTACGTCAACGGCGGGTTCCGCGTGGAGGCCACCCGCATCGTCGATCTCGTCAGCTCGGTCCGAGGATTCGCGTCGGTCAAGCGCCGCAACCTCGAGGCCTATCGCGGTCGGCTCGAAGCCGAACTCGGAGATCTCCCTCCCATCCCCGCCACAGCCGCCGACAACTCGTCTCACCGAAAGAGGACTTCGTGACCAACACCAATCGAGTCGCACTCGTCACAGGCGCTGCCGGTGGCATCGGACGCGCCTACGCCACACGGCTTGCGGCCGACGGCTTCACCGTCGCAGCCGTCGATCTCGCCATACCCGACGAGACCGTGCGGCTGATCACCGAGGCGGGCGGCAACGCCCAAGGCTTCGCAACCGACGTCACCGATGAGGCGGCCGTCGATGGCGGTATCCAATCGATCACTGCTGCAATCGGAGCGCCTGCCGTTCTGGTCAACAACGTCGGCATCTACCCAGTGGTGAAGTGGGCCGACCTGACGCTCACCGAGTTCCGCCGGGTCATGCAGATCAACCTCGAATCGGTGTTCCTGGTTTGTAAGGCCTGCATCCCCGCGATGCAGTCCGCCGGGTGGGGAAGGATCGTCAACATCGCATCGCGCACGTACTGGTTGCCGACGCCCGACATGGCTGCGTACCTCGCCAGCAAAGGCGGTGTTATCGGGCTCACGCGGGCGCTCGCGACCGAACTCGGCACCCACGGGATCACCGCCAACGTGATTGCTCCCGGCCTCACCCGCACGGCATCTATCGAGGCGATCACTGCCGACATGGTGTTCGAGATGACGAAGAACATGCAATCGATCAAGCGCACCCAACAGCCGGAGGATCTCGTCGGCATGGTGTCATTTCTCGCTTCGGACGACTCAGCGTTCATGACCGGTCAGACCCTGATGGTCGACGGTGGCCTGATTCGTCTGTAGCGCAAATTCATTCTCAGGACGTTGATATCAACATGTTGACATCAGAAGAAATGGTTGTTAACGTCCCTGGTACGGGACGTCGAGAGGCGAGGTAAATGCACGAAGTCCGTCAACTTGGGTATGTGGGGTCGATTGCGACCGACCTGGCTGCGTGGCGTGCGTACGCCGTCGAAGTGTTGGGGATCGAGATCTCACCCGACAGCACCGACGAGATGCTCTACCTGCGCTTCGACGACCATCACCACCGGCTCGTGATCCATGCCGGAGACATCGACGACGTCGCGTATGTCGGGTGGGAGGTCGCTGATCCGACGGCGCTCGCCGCCGCCGCTGCTCGCGTCGAAGCGAGCGGCCTCACGGTCACGGCTGGCACGCCTGATGAGGCGGTGACTCGGTGCGTCCTGGAGTTCGCTTGGTTCGCGTGTCCGTACACGGGTGTGCGCACCGAGCTCTACATCGGTCCAGAGGTTCTCTTCCAACCCGCCTTCCAACCGACACGGCCGATCGGTGGATTCGTCACCGGCAACCAAGGACTCGGTCACGTCGTGCTCTACGCGCCCGACGTCGCAGCCGCTGAAGCGTTCTACGTCGACGTGTTGGGCTTCGCGACGAGCGACCGGGTGATCGTGCCCGGCATTGGCGAGATGGCCGCATTCATGCACTGCAACACGCGCCATCACTCACTCGGGCTGATGGGTATCCCCGGGACGCCACGACGGATCCAACACGTCATGTTCGAGACCAACGACATCGACACGGTCGGCACGACCTACGACATCTGCCTGCAGCGCGACATCGTGTCGACCACGCTCGGCAGACACCTCAACGACCGAGCCTTGTCCTGCTACTTCCGAAATCCGTCCGGCTGGCACTTCGAGTACGGCTGGAGTGCCCGCTCGATCGATCCAGAGACGTGGCACATCGAGCATTTCAACGCGTTCCGCGCCAAGGGTGAGTGGGGTCACGAGGGCCTCACATCGATGCTGTGAGCCAACGCCGACCCACGAATTCCGAACTCGACCATTTTTCCAAGGACGTATCATGAGCATTCGCGTTGCACTGTGGACCACCGGCAACATCTCGAAGTTCGCAGGCCGTGCGATCATCGATCATCCAGCACTCGAGCTCGTCGGCGCCTACTCGTGGAGCGCTGACAAGGCGGGCACTGACGTCGGCACGTTGATCGGTACCGAGCCACTCGGAATCACTTCGACGGACGACATCGACGAATTGATCGCGTTGAAGCCCGATGTCGTCGGCTACTACCCGATCATGAATCCGGACGAGGTGCCAGGTCACGTCGACAACGTCTGCCAGTTGCTGGAAGCGGGCATCAACATCGTCACGTCGGCCAACTTCATCACTGGCCGATGGTGGGAGGCGGAAGACCGCATAAACGCCGCAGGAGTGCGCGGCGACGCGTCGATGTTCGGCAGTGGGGTCAACCCGGGATTCGTCAACCAACTTCTCCTGACTGCCGCCGGGGTGTGCACCACAGTGTCCAAGCTGTCAGTGTGGGAAGAAGCCGAGTGTTCGGGATATGCATCTCCGGAGTTGTGGGAGACCGTTGCGTTTGGTCACCAGCCGGACGAGCCCGGCATCGAGGAGCACTTCAAGCGTGGCATCTCCGTCTTCGCCGACACCGTTGCGATGATGGCCGATGCACTCGAGCTGGTGCTCGACGAGATCGCCTACCTCCCAGAGATCGCGGTCGCCACCAAGGACCTCGAGCTCGGTTGGGCCACGTTCAGGAAGGGAACCGTCGCCGGGCTGAAGAACCGCTGGGTCGGACGGGTCGGTGACCACGATGTGATCGAGTTGGGGACGATCTGGAAGATGACAGAAGACGTCGAACCCAACTGGGAGATTCGACACGGTTGGCATCTCCAGGTCGACGGGGTGCCAACCGTGAAGATGCATGTCGCCGGCTGGCCGCCCGCCGGCAAGGAAGCCGACTCGGAAGCGTTGATGAGCATCGCCATGCTGATGACTGCGCTGCCGACGGTGCATGCGATCCCACACGTCGTGCGCGCCCGTCCCGGCGTCGTCACGTACAAGGATCTGCCCCTGGTCACCGCCGCTGGATGCGTGCGCCCCGGCTGAACGCGGTCCGGGCGCCAGGACGTCAGGCGGGCGGCTGCGCGAGGGCGGCGATCGCCTCGTCCTGGCGGTCCGACCACGCGATGGCATCGGTCATGTGATTGGTGCGCCAGCCATCGGATGTCCGATCCAAACGGTGGTGGTAGCGGCCGCCGCAGAAGAACTGCGAACCAACGATCGTCTTCATCTGGCAGAAGTACGCGGCCTCAGCCGTCGCCGTGTCACCGTCGATCGCGATGTCGACGTTGGAGATGAGGTGTTGCGATTCCGGGAACGTCGGCATCGTCGATTGCACCCAGGCGAGTACAGCTTCCATCGTGTCCGAAGGACCGCCGACGGACTCGTAGTCGATGTGGGCGTCCGCCGTGTACACACTGCGCAACAGCTCCCAGTCCTGTGTGTCCATCGCCTTGGCGTAGCGGTTCAAGAGCGCGTTGATGCACAGGTGATCGGCGATCGTGCTCAGATCGATGTCCATGGCGGCTCCTCAGGAAACTGGATTCGTAGCGGTAGCAGAAGCGGTCTTGTTCGCGTCATTGATCGCTCGCCAGACCCGCTCTGGGGTGGTCGGCATCTCGATGTTGCGCACGCCGAGGTGGCGAAGTGCGTCGATGACGGCACTGTGCACGGCCGGCGTGGAGCCGATCGTGCCCGATTCACCAATGCCCTTGGCACCGAGGGGGTTGACGGGTGTGGGCGTCTCGTGTTCGACGACTTCGAACATCGGTAGCTCCATCGCCGAGATTACGGAGTAGTCGGCGAAGTTTGTCGTCAACGGATTGCCGTCCTCGTCGTAGACCATCTGCTCGAGCAGCGCCTGTGCCACACCTTGCGCGATGCCGCCGTGGATCTGACCATCAGCGATGAGTGGATTGAGGATCCGTCCGGCGTCGTCGCACGCAACGAGGCGTACGAGGCGAACGAGTCCGGTCTCGACATCGACCTCGACGACGGCGATGTGTGCCCCGAACGGAAAGGTCGAGTTGCCGGCCGCAAAGCGCGATTCAACGTCGAGAGGTATCTCGTGCGCAGCCGCGTGCGCGCCGATGTCGGCCCAGGTCATTGCGATCGCAGGTGTGCCTGCCACGTGGAACACACCGTCTTCGAGGATGACATCAGACGACGCAGCCTCGAGCAGGTCAGCCGCAACGGTTCTCGCGACCTCGATCAGTGCGACGCTCGCCTTCTGCACCGCCGCGCCGCCCTGTTGCGCGGATCGAGACCCGTACGTGCCGCCGCCGACCGGGACAAGGTCGGTGTCGCCGTGAATGACGATCACATCGCCCATCGCGACACCGAGCTCTTCGGCAACGATCATCGCCCACGATGTGTCATGACCCTGGCCGTGAGGGGAGGTGCCGGTGTAGACCGTGACCATCCCGTCGCCGTCGACTGCGATGCGCGCTGCCTCGCTGCGCTCGCCGGCCGTAGCAGAATTGCCGGTCACCTCGA
The DNA here is from genome assembly GCA_043747765.1 of Actinomycetota bacterium. Taxonomy (GTDB): domain Bacteria; phylum Actinomycetota; class Acidimicrobiia; order Acidimicrobiales; family Ilumatobacteraceae; genus WLMZ01. Next base: position 1,010 of record JAYTOM010000417.1, on the reverse strand, counting down.
CGTAGCAGCTCACACCGATCCCGAGCGCCAGGGCGTCGCCGCGCTGGCGTCGCAGGAGCTGCTCGGCCCGCAGCGCCGCATAGCCGGCTTGATCCAACGCAGCATCGAGCGCCGACTCGTAGTTGCCGCAGTCGTACAGCGTGCCGATGGACGTCTCGCGTGCATCACCGAACGGCTCGATCAGGTTGAGCCGTCGTACGTCGACCGGGTCCATTCCCAGCTCCGACGCGAACAGATCCATCGACCGTTCGATCGCCGCTGTTGCCTCAGGTCGTCCGGCCCCACGATACGCAGCGACCGGAGTGGTGTTCGTTACGACCGATCGGGCGGTGCATTCGGTCCGGGCGATGTCGTAGACGCCGCACGTCATCGGCCGAGTGAGCATGACGGGGATCAGCGAGCCGAACCCCGGAATCGCTCCGGCGTCTTGCACGACGCGCAGGCGATAGGCCAGCACACGTCCGTCGCGTGATCCACCGATGGTGACCTCATGCATCTGGCCGCGTCCGTGGGACAGCCCGAGCATGCTCTCCGAGCGTGTCTCGGTCCAGCGCACCGGGCGTCCGATCGCGCCGGCGATGCCGCCGAGGATCAACTCTTCGGGATGCATCCCGGACTTCGGTCCGAAGCCGCCACCCACGTCGGGCACGATCACGTGCACCTTGCCCTCGCCGTAGATCTGCGAGAGGACATCGCGCAGCATCTGCGGAATCTGTGACGTGGCCCACTGGTGCAGCCGACCGTCTGCTCCCCACGCGCACGCTACGGAGCGGACCTCGAGCGGGCACGGTGCCAGGCGCTGGTTGTCGAAGTGCCCGGTGACGACCACTGCGCAGCCGTCGAACAGATCGTCGGACTCGGGTGGCACGCCCATCCACACGCCATCGACCACGACGTTCGTGCCCAGGTCTGGGTACAGCAACGTCGTGCCGGCCAAGGCAGCACGCACACCGATGACGGCCGGCAGTGGATCGATGTCGACCGAGACCATTGCGGCCGCGTCTTCAGCC
>JAYTOM010000416.1:0-1630 GCA_043747765.1 Actinomycetota bacterium | reverse complement strand
TGCCGAAGAGCAGCTCGCTGTCGGACCTCGACGCCAACCAGTTGCGGGTGGCCCTCGGGCTGCGGAGCGACTCATTGTTGACCGAGGACGACGAATGAGCCCACCCCGGCGCAACCAGTCGAATCAGCAACGGCGCACCGTCCGCGTCAACCTGCCCAAGCCGACCGATCTGTGGCGTCCCGTTCCAGCTCTGCCCGAAGCGGAGAAGGTGGCCGCGACGCAGGATCCGTCGGTGTTGTTGCGCTCACTCGGCGATCCACCGCTGATGAACAAGAGCATCATCGCCGGCCACTACATCGCCACCGTGATCGAGCGCTCGGCCGCGTTGGCCAGCGCGCTTGCGGCCAGCGCCGACCTGCTCGCAACGGTCGACGACCGCGACCTCGACTGAGTTCGGCTTCTTCGAACTGTTCTGCGTCAGCGCGATTGCCGGAGTCTGGCAAAAGAGCTGACATAGAGCCGTAGTCAGCGGCCAGGGCCGGACGGTGTGGTGGTGTCGGTGGCCACCGCGAAATGCGGGTTCTCGATGACCCCGAACACCGAGCCGGCCGGGTCGCGGACCGTGCCGATGCGAATCCCGTCACCGACTTCGTGCACCGGCTCGGCTGGCGTTGCGCCCTTGGCCACCAACGCTTCGATCGCAGCATCGGCGTCGCCAACGCCCCACAGCGTGATTGGTCCGACCATCGGGTCGGCGTTCGGATCGAGTCCGAGTTCGTAGCCGCCGATGTCGAAACCAACGTAGAACGGCTCGTCGAAGTACGGAGCGACGCCCAGCGCAGCGGTGTACCAGGCTTTGAGGGCGGCTAGATCGGGCGCCGGGTAGACAATCGTGCGCAGGCCGAGGAATCCTTCGTTGCTCATTGCGCCATCGTACGGTTTTTCGGTGCCGTCATCAGCGCCAACGTCGCCAGGACAATGATGGCGACAACGCCGATGGTGGTCACGATGTGCGGCTTCAGATCGGCGGATCCGAGGGGCACGAAGCCGGGTGGCAATGGACTGTCACCGATTTTGGTGATCGATGAAAGCCACTGCCAGATCCAGAACGACGCGCCCCCGAGGGCCAGCCCGATACCCCACCGGTTGTTGCAGAGGAAGCCGATCGCTCCGGCGACAGCGACGAGCGCGATCATCGCCAGACGGCCGTAGACGATGGTCTTCGAGGCCAGGGATGCGTTGAAATTGTCCCCGAAGGTCGTCAGCTGGCTGGGGATCATCGTGCCCACTGCGGCGACGACGGAAGCCAAAGCCCCGCCGACACCGATGAACAGATTCAGCCGCGGTCGCCCGTCGGCGCCGGCCTGGACCAACGCGATGCACAGTGCGATCAGACCGACCGCTGCCGCGCCGATCAGGATCCACAATCCGGCGCCCTGCGTGGACCGGAAGAACGTGCCGCCACCACCGCTCGAGGCGATCGACACCGCATGTGCCTCGGCACGGTTCGACAGGTAATCGACGCCTCCCCAGATGACGATCAGCACCGGGGCGAGAGCAACGGCCGCACCAGCGGCCAGGCCGGCGCCGAGCCGCTTGCCGAGCGCGGCGAGGACGCCGCCGGCCAGGATGCACACGCCCGTGATGATCACACCGATGATCAGGTTGGTGCCGAGGAACAGGTCGTTCA
>JAYTOM010000415.1:0-3346 GCA_043747765.1 Actinomycetota bacterium | reverse complement strand
TGCCAATAGTCGCAGCCGATTCCGGCGCCGAGATTCAAAACATCGGAGATGACTCCCCCAGTCAGGCCTGTTCAATCGCCCATTCGACGGCGGTGTCGGCGGCCATTGGGTGAGCGATGAAGTGCCCCTGCACCTGATCGCATCCGATCTCGGCGAGTGCCTCGAGCTGCTGCGCTGTCTCCACTCCTTCAGCGACGACGAGCAGGCCCAATGCGTGCCCGAGTCCAACGACAACTTCGACCACCGCTCGGTCCTGGGAGTTCACGCAGACTCCTGCCACGAAGGTCTGATCGATCTTGATTGCACCGAGGGGAAACCGACGAACATGTGACAGAGAGGAGTAACCGGTGCCGAAGTCGTCGAGACTGAGTGTGGCACCCAGGTCATGCATCGAGCGCAGGGTCTGGTCCGCAGACGCGCCTCCGACCGCTGCGAGCGGCGCCAGGATCGCCAGCTCGGTGATCTCGACGACGAGTCGCCGGGGTGCGAGGCCGTACTGACTGATTTTTCGACTGATTCGGACTGCGAGTCCGGGGTCAGCGAGTTGGCCGACCGACAGATTGATGGCGAGATCGGGATGGAAACCGTTCAGCGCGAGCTGTTCCATTGCGACGCACGCGGACTGGAGGACAGCGTCTCCCAGTTGGAGGTCGAGACCAGCGTCGGTGACGAGGTCGATGAACGTCGCCGGTCTGAGCAGGCCGAGCCGCGGATGATTCCATCGCGCGAGGGCCTCCATTCCGGTCAATCTGCTGCCCCGTGCCTCGACGATCGGCTGTAGGTGAGCAACGATCTCGCCGCGTGTGAGCCCCACCATGAATTCGTCGGCGAGTTGCCGTCGGTCCGTCGCCGATCGTTTCCGTTCGATGGCCGACCGAACGAACGTGCCTCGGCGTTGGGACTTCGCGTCGTACATTGCCAGGTCGGCGTCGGCAAGCACGCTGGCGACGGTGGACGCATCGTCGGAGATGCAGATACCGACGCTCGCTCCGATGCGGATCGGGCCGACATCGACGTTGTACGGCAGCGCTATCGATGCCTCGACGCGATCGGCGAGCACCTTTGCCGAGCTCCAGTCACGCACACCGTGGGCCACGACGACGAATTCGTCACCTCCGACCCGAGCAACAAGATCGGACGGTCGGACACTGTGTTCCAGGCGGTCGCCGACCATCCGCAGGATCTCGTCGCCGGTCTCGTGACCCCAGAGGTCATTGACCGGCTTGAATCGATCGAGGTCGATGAAGAGCACGGCGAACGGTCTGCCGGCCAGCAGTTCCTCCTCGACATGTGTGACGAGGTGGGCGCGCGTCGTCAACCCCGTGAGCGCATCATGGCGCGCAAGATATTCGAGTTCCTCACGCACGAGAGCGTGTTCGGTGACATCGTGACCGGAGACGACAATTCCGGCCACGACGGGATCGGCCAAGTGGCTAACCATTTCGAAACGGACCAGTCTGGTCACGTCCTGCTGGCCGACCACGGTCATCCGAGATTCGAAAGCGATGCTGCCGCCGTCGCGGATCAGTTCGTCGAGTGCCTGTTGCACGGCTTGTTCGTGGCCGGCAGCCACGAACGAGATGAACCGGCGGCCGACGACGTTGGTGTGGTCATGCCCGAGCATCCGTGTGAACGCTGCATTGACACTCGTCACCGCGCCGGACTCATCGAGCAACAGCGTGATCGCGGGAGCCACCTCGACCACCTGCTGGAACCGGGCGACGTCGCTACCGGCCACCTCCCACATCCGTCGCTGGGTGATGTTGCGGGCGACACACAGGATGCCTGCAGTTCCATCGTCCAGCACGACGTTGGTCCCGATCTCCTCGTACCAGTGCCATGCGCCGTACACGTCGCGCACGCGCACCTCGACCGGCGTGCCCACCGGCTTACCTTGCACCGCCTCGATCGACGACAGAACGCTGGGGATGTCGTCCGGATGCACCAGATCGAGCAGCGATCGGCCGAACCAATCACCGAACCGGTAGCCGAGTTGCCGTTCAGCTGAACAGTTCGTGTACCGGATCACTCCGAGCATGTCGATCAACAGGACACAGTCGGGCAACGCCTCGACCAGGTCGGCCATGTTCATCGGTGCCTGCGCGGGGAGGCCACCCGACGCCGGGCTCGCGCCGACCAATGTTGTCTCCATACCCCTCTCATCGGTCGACCGACCACAAGTCTTGATGAGAATGGCGGTCAACCGTGCGTTGTCATCCGGCGACGGAAGCCGGGCCGGGGCCTGGATGCACCGGCAGGACCATCTGCGGTCTGGGTGCTTGGCAGAAGTCGAACGCCTGGGCGATGTCACCGAGTTGCGACGCGTTCTCATGGACGTCCGGCGCGGGTCGGATCGTCCGTCGGTGGCGGGATCCAGGCGTTGGCCGTTCAAGTAGTCGTCCTCGATGAGTTTGACGTGTGCATCGAAACTGCGGGTCTGGTGATCGATGTAGCCCTTTTCGGCACACGTGCTGATCACCAGCCCGGGGACGCGGAGGCCATATCCGTTCGCGGGATCGCACGGTGTCGGACGGACTACTTTCCGCGGCCATAGGATCCGCCCACTGGTGGCCAACAGATTCGGCCGATCTCTACCAGATGGGCGCCTCCGTTCTCAGGCTGATGTCTATGTGGTAGAGCGCTGGTGCCGAGCCGCCGACAATGTCGCGCAGAGCGAATCAGTTCGGCGTGACGGCGATGGTCAGCGTGAACTTGCGTGTCGCGTATGTCGACTTCGGGCCACAACCCCCGAGATCGCACGTGTAGCCGCTGACCAAGGTCAGCGTCGTCATGCCTGGCGCCACGGCCAGCAACGACAGACAATCGTGCAGACCGAGCGCGTCGTTGTGGCATCGCACCGGAGCCGCCTGCCCGATCGCGATCAGAACCCCAGATCTCGTCGACGAAGGCGCGTGCCAGAATTCCGGAGTCATCGGCTCCCCACCTGTGTACATGCGCGATGTGACCTCATCCAGGTGCACGTCGACGATCGAGCCCACGAGGACGGCGACGCTTGTTCCGTCGTCTGACGATCCGATTCGTGTCACTGCTCGAGCACCGACACCGATTGCCACCGAGATTGTCTGCTCGGTGGATGCGCCCGGTTGCTCACAGTTCGTCGTCGAGCTCGTGTCGTTGCTGGGGCCGCAGATCTGTGTCGATGACGTGAGGGGCGGCTCGATCGTTGCGGTACCAGCATCGATGCCGACCCAAGCCGCGCAGATCGACGCTGCGGGACAGTCGCCACCGAACGTCACCACGCGAAGTAGGTCTGCGTCGACTCCGAACGAGTCCTGCGGGTAGTTGCGATCGATGAAGTCCGAGTCGGTGCCAATCGGGGCAATGA
>JAYTOM010000414.1:0-4467 GCA_043747765.1 Actinomycetota bacterium | reverse complement strand
GACAGCACACCGCTCGCGCTTGTTCGCACTCGAAAGCGCGCTATGGGGGACGAAACCGCTCGCAGAAGCTTCTCGGTTCTTGGTCGTGGTCTCGTCAGGCGTGTTGGCCGTGGTGGGCGGCCCACATGTCGGCGTAGCGGCCGCCGGCTCTGACGAGGTCGTCGTGAGTTCCGATCTCGACGATCAACCCGTCGGACAGGACGACGATGCGGTCGGCGGTGCGTGCCGTCGGCAGCCGGTGGGCGACGAGAATGGTGGTGCGCCGCGCCGACACCGTCGCCATCGCATCACGCACCTTGGCCTCGGCATTGAGGTCGAGGTTGGCGGTGGCCTCATCCAGCAGCAGGATCGCCGGGTCGACGATCTGTGCCCTGGCGAGAGCGATGAGTTGGCGCTGACCGGCTGACAACGAACGGCCGCGCTCGGAGATCGCGGTCCGGTAGCCGTCAGGCAATCCAACGATGAACGCGTGAGCACCGACCGCCCGAGCTGCGGCTTCGACCGTTGCATCAGCAGCATCCGGACGGCCGTAGGCGATGTTGTCGCGGACCGAACCGGTGAACAGGAATGGCTCCTGCGGGACCACGCCGAGTTGCTGACGGTAGGCGGTGAGATCGATGTCGCGCAGATCGATGCCGTCGACGAAGACCTGGCCACTGGTCGGGTCGTGATATCGAGCGAGCAGTTTGACGATGGTCGACTTGCCGGCGCCGGTCTCGCCGACGAGCGCCACCGTTTCGCCGGCGGCGATGGTGAGAGACACACCGGCCAAGGCCTCGGCCATGCCGTCGCCGTACGACAGATGCACGTCGTGGAGTTGGATGTTGCCATGCAGACGCCCCGGCTCGACGGGGTTCTCGGGCGACGGCGTGCTCGACGGCGTCGTCAGGAGCTCGGTGATCTTGGCAGTGGAGGCGCTCGCTTGCTGATACGTGTCGAACACCTGAGACAGCTGCTGGATCGGCGAGAAGAACAGGTTCAGATAGAGGATGAAGGCAATCACGACCGCCGGTGTCGTACGACCGTCGGCAACGAGCGATACACCGGCTGCGAGGACGGCTACTCCACCGATATCGGCCAGCAGACCAACACCCGGGAAGTAGATCGCGAGCAGTCGTTGGGCTTTCAAACGCGCTTCGAGATACGTGCCGCTCGATGCCCGGAACGTCTTGGTGTTCTTGCCCTGACGGCCGTAAGCCTGGGTGACCCGGACCCCGGAGAGGTTCTCCTGCAGATTGGCATTCACCGTTGCGATCGCATCGCGTGCCATTCGGTAGGCGCGCGACGAACGGTGCTGGTACCACCACGTCGCGGCGACCAGAACAGGCAACACGGTGGCGGCAGCGAGAGCCAACATCGGCGAGAGGATGACCAGGAAGACGGCGACGCCGACGCACGTCGCGAGACCCACGATTGCGTTGACGAGACCCGTCTGGACCAGTTGTGACAGGGCGTCGACGTCGGTGGTCATCCGGGTCATGACGCGACCGTCGAGCTCCTTGTCGTAGAAGTCGAGCGACAGCCGCTGGAGGTGGCTGAAGATGCGCACCCGGAGGGCGAGCAACATCTTCTCGGCCGTGCGCCCGGTGATGTAGGTGCCAGCCCACGTCGCACACCAGTCGACGAGCGTGACGGCACCGAACGCGATCGATGTCGCCCACAGCACGCTGGTCGACTGTTTCGACACACCGGCGTCGATGCCATGACGGATCAGCACCGGACCGAGCACGGTGAGGAACGCGTCGAGGGCGACGAAGAACAGACCGAGGCCGAGCCAACGTCGCCACGGACGAACGAACCGGAACACGCGGAACGGCTCAGGTGGCTCGGCAGCTGCCGCCTCGATGTCGACATTCGGATCATCGTCGGCCGGTGGCAGCTTGGCCAGGGCAGCCAACAGCTGGGGCGTGGCGGCGAGATTGGAACCGAAGTTGCCACCTCCCGGGGCACCGGTCGCAGCGCGTGCGGTGGCGGCCAGGTTCTTGGCCACGATCGAACCGTCGGTCTCGACCTCGGGCCACGCCGAGAGTGTGACGCCTCCGATCGGCGTCGGATCGTCGTCGGCCGACAACTCACCCGTTTCGTCACCGAGGAGGGCGCGATACGTCGCATTGCGCGACAGCAGATCGTCATGCGTACCTTGGTCGACGATCTTGCCGTGATCGAGGACGACGACCCGGTCGGCCAACCGAACTGTCGACGCGCGGTGCGCGACCAAGAGCGTGGTGCGACCGGCCATCACCGAGTGCAGCGCGGCGTGGATCGCCTCCTCGGTGGTGGTGTCGACGGCCGATGTCGCATCGTCGAGAACAAGGATCCGCGGATCGCTGACCACCGCTCTGGCGAGCGCAATGCGTTGGCGTTGGCCACCGGACAGCGTCAGCCCGCGCTCGCCGACCACCGTGTCGAAGCCCATCGGCAGAGCATCGATGAATTCCTCCGCACCGGCAACACGCGCCGCGGCACGAACCTGCTCGCGTGTCGCGTTCGGAACCCCGTAGGCGATGTTCTCGTGGACCGAGTCGGAGAACAGGAATGCCTCTTCGAAGACGACGCCGACCTGATGACGCAACGACACGAGCGTCGCGTCGCGCACATCGATTCCGTCGATGCGTATCGCGCCCTCGGCGACGTCGTAGAAGCGGGGCAGGAGGGCCGTCACGGTCGACTTGCCGGAGCCACTGCCGCCGACCAGCGCAACGATTTCGCCGGCACTCACCTCGAGGCTGAACCCGTCGAGCGCCGGCTCGGACTTCGTGTAGCCGAAACGCACGTTGTCGAAGACGAGATCGCCAGCGACGTTGTTCAACACTCTGGCGTCGGGACGGTCGTACACCTCCGAATTGACATCGAGGATCTCGAGCACGCGCTCGGCGCCCGCGCGGGCCTGCTGCGTGGCCGCGATGACGAGCGCGATCATCCGGATCGGTGCAACCAGTTGGACGAGATACGACGAGAAGGCGAGGAACGTGCCGAGGCTGAGGTGGCCGCGCATCGCCATCAAGCCACCGAGGGCCAGCACGGCAACCTGGGCGAACGCAGGAATGGCCGACAGTGCCGACGTTGCGCGGGCCGAGAGTCGAACGAGCCGGACGCGAGCCTTGTACAGCGCAACCGACGCAGAACCGAGGCGCTCGATCTCGCGAGCTTCGGCACCGAAACCCTTCACAACACGTACGCCCGTGACGGCCTCGTCGACCACGCCGGCGACCTCGGCCGCACGCTGTTGGGCGAACCAGGTGGCGGGAAACACCGTGGTGCGCAGCTTCAGCGCGGTGAACGCCATCAGCGGCAGGGCGACGGCCATGATCAGTGTCAGCTCCGGTGACAGGATCAGCATCGCGACCAGCGCGATCAGCACCAGAATGATGTTTCCGAGCATGATCGGGAGGAACGCCAGAAGCTGCTGAATCAGGCCGAGGTCGCTCGATGCGCGAGACACCAGTTGGCCGGTGCGCAGCGTGTCGTGGCCGGCGAAGTCGAGCCGCATCAGACGGTCGAAGATGGACGTGCGCAGATCGTGCTGGACGGCGAGGCTGACGCGTCCTCCGACCCACCGGCGGACGAACGCGAGACCGAACGTGATCGCCGCCAACACGCCGAGCAGGATCAGCCACGGCGTGACCGAGCGGGTGTGGTGGACGATGCCGTCGTCAACGATCACCTTCTGCACGACGGGGCCGATTCCATTCGCACCCTGACCGACGGCCGAGGCGAGCAGGGCGATGATCACGTCGCGCTTGTGCACCATCAGAAACGGCAGCAGGCGGCGAACCCAACCCCCTTCGGTCGCCGGTTCGATCCGCGCTCCGGACTGCCCGGCCAGGCTGTCCGCGAGATGTGTCGGCCGATCGGCCCGCTTGGTGCTCTCGCTCATGACGGCAACTCGATACCCGCTGTGCGGTGAGCGAGACGTTGCTTGGCAACGGTCGTCAGCGTTCCCAGCGCGTCGATGGTCGCTGCACGCTGTTCGGGCTGCAGTTCGTCGAGCAGTTCGGACAGTGCGGACGTGGATTCCCGCTCGGCGTGGACCAAGGCCTCGCGGCCCGACGATGTGATCGACAGGGTGACGCCGCGTCGGTCACCGTCGACGGCGCACCTCTCGATCCAGCCCTTGGCGGCCAGGCCCTCGAGCACTCCGGTCAGCGTCGGTCGGCTGAGGGCCGCACCCTCTGCCAGTGCGCTGGCGCGTACCGGATCGTGGGCGACGAGCGTCATGATCCGCAACTGGGCCAACGACATCGCCGAGAGTTGACGCTCGATCCGACGTGCCGCGAATGCCAACCCGCGCACGGCTGTGAACAGCTCGGTGGAAGTCGGATCAGGGGTCGCCACGTTCGTTAGGCTACCGAACTACCTTGCTTTGGCGTCGAACTCAGCGCTCAAGATCAGGTCCGAGCGTTCGTGTTTGTCCGCACACAGAGCCCGGCCCACACCCTCTGGGCGAGATCATGTGAGCACGTACCG
>JAYTOM010000413.1:0-13294 GCA_043747765.1 Actinomycetota bacterium | reverse complement strand
TTCGGGCACGTCAACAGCGCAACATGCTGTCCACGTTGATGCTGTCGCAGGGTGTCCCGATGATGCTCGGGGGCGACGAGATCGGCCGCACCCAAGGCGACAGTCTTTCCAAGGGCACTCGCTGTGGCTCGCGAACGCAGGGCACCGAGAACGCGTCGTTCACCATTCCGTCCGACATCGCAGACGGGGTGTGGCGGGTCCTTCTCGATTCCGTCACCGGTCTGGTGGACGACCCGGAGGCCGATGTGCTGAAGCCGGGGGTCACGATCGACCTGCTCGACCACTCGACCGTACTTCTGGAACTGACCGACGAGCCGCAGTGACATCGACGACGACGGTCTGAGTCAGCACCATTGGGTCGCGCTTGAGTCGCCACAGTACCTTGCTCAGTCATGACCGCCGCATTTGTACAGCCCCGTCAGACTCTGATCGATTTCCTTCCCCAGGCAAAGGGGCGCAATGCCGTCGTGCTCCGCGATTCGGCGCTCGTCGTCGGCTTCGCGATCTTCACGGCTCTTCTGGCGCAGGTTCACATCAACCTCGGCTTCACACCGGTGCCCATCACCGGTCAGACACTGGCCGTTCTCCTGTCAGGCACAGCGCTCGGTTGGCGCAGAGGCGCGCTCAGTCAACTCGTCTATTGGGCGGCGGGAATCTTCATGCCCGTGGCCTGGTACGCCAATGACAAGACCGGCACGAGCATCAGCAAGGGGTGGCACACCGCCACCGGTAGCACGGCCGGATACCTATGCGGCTTCGTGCTCGCTGCCGCTGTCGTCGGCCTGCTCGCCGAGCGCGGACAGGATCGCAACATCGCAACGTCACTCCCGGCGATGCTGGCCGGCACTGCCGTCATCTACATCTCCGGAGCAGCGTGGCTGGCCCATTCGCTGCACATCCCGGTCGCCAACGGCACTGCCAACGCGCTTGCGTACGGCGTGACACCGTTCCTCATCGGAGACATCCTCAAGTTGGCACTCGCAGGGGCGATGACACCGATCGCGTGGAAGCTGATTGCAACCCGCCGGTCCGACCACACTCCGCAGGCCTGACCGAAGTCCTCACACCAACCGAAGCCCTGAGCCAGATCGGGATCGGTCGACTTGGCACTGCGCAACGGCTGGCGGGTACCGTCTGGGCGCCCTCGACCCGAGCGGCCGCCTGCGACTCGCTGGGAGCATCCGTGCCAGAGAACTCCACCTTTCCGATCGACCAGATCGATGCCTTTCAGATGCGCGGGCAGGACGTCCCGTGGCTACTCCGCCACTGGGCAACCAACAAGCCCGAGCATCCCTTCCTGATCTGGGAACCCCGCGACGGCAACGCGCTGACGTGGACGTATTCGAAGTTCCTCGAGGACGTCAGCAGCCTCGCCGCTGGTTTGGCTGCTCGGGGTATCGGCAAGAACGACAAGGTCCTGCTGCACGCCGACAACTCGCCGGAACAGGTACTCAGTTGGTTCGCGTGCGCGATGCTCGGCGCCGTCGGTGTCACCACGAACACCCGAAGTGCCGGGCCGGAGATCGAGTACTTCGCAGCGCACACCCAATGTGTCGCCGGCATCACCCAGCCGCAATATGCGCAGATCGTCGCCGATAACGCACCGCAGCTGAAATTCCTCGCCGTCACGGTCGACAACAGTGGCGACACGTCGGATGTCACGGACGTCTCCGGGATCAGCGGGCCGCCGATCATTCCATTCGCTGATCTCTTCGCCGACGGCTCGTCGCTGCCGACTCGTGTCGCTGAGCCGATGTTGCCGGTGGGGATCATGTTCACGTCGGGCACGACGTCGCGCCCGAAGGCCGTCGTGCACACCCACGGCAACGTGATCTGGTCGTCCAGGATGGGGCCGGAGAACATCAAGATGAGCGGCGACGACCGCTACCTGATCTATCTGCCCTACTTCCACGTCAACGCGCAGAGTTGGTCGACATGGACCACGCTCGGCGTCGGCGGCACCATCGTCCTGATGCCGAAGTGGTCCGCCTCGAAGTACTGGGAGGTCGTCGCCAAGCACGACATCACCCACTTCTCGATGATGCCGTTCGTGATGAAGGCGGTCGCAGGCGGTACTCCGCCGGCGAACAAGCTGAAGGTCGGCGTCTTCGGCCTGATCTCGCCGCAGATCGAGAAGATGATGGGCGGGGTGCGCATCACGTCGAACTGGGGAATGACAGAAACCGTCATCCACGCAACGCGCAACTCGTTCGAACAGGCATACCCGCAGGGCACGATGGGTCGAGCGACGCCCGGATACGAGTTCCTCGTGGTCGACACGGAAAACGACCGGATCTGCGAACCGAACGAGAACGGCGAGCTCTACGTCCGCGGTACCCGAGGGATCCAGTTGTTCCTCGAGTACTTCGACAACGAAGAAGCCAACTCGAAGGCGTTCACGGCGGACGGATGGTTCCGCACGGGCGACCGAGTTGTCATGTCCGACGAGGGGTACTTCTTCTTCCGCGACCGCGACAAGGACGCGCTCAAGGTCGGCGGCGAGAACGTGTCGGCCAAGGAAGTTGAAGACACCTGCCGGATGGTGCCAGGCGTCGCCGACGTTGCCATCGTCGGGCAGGAGCACGACTTCCTCAGTCAGGTCGCAGTGGCGTTCATCGTGCCGACCCCAACAGCTCCGGGCGACTTGGGTGATCAGGTCATCGCGTTCTGCACGTCGCGCCTCGCCGACTTCAAGTGCCCGAAGGCCGTCTACCTCGTCGATGACTTCCCGCGCGCCACGCTCGACAAAGTCGCCAAGAACAAGCTGCGCGAGATGGCAGACGCCTTCGTCAAGCAGTGATCCGGCTGTCGGCGGCTGGTCGACTCTGATCAGCCCATCTTGCCACCGGCGGCCAGCCACCGGGCGACGACTGCTTCGGCCTCTTTCGGCGAGTAGACGTCTTCCTCATAGCTCCACTTGCCATGGCCGGCGTAGTGCAGGATCGAGTGGACGTCGAAGCCGTAGTAGCCGTCATCACCGTCGGGAGCCGGCAGGATGTTCGGGATCAAGGCGTTGACCCGGTTGCCGTCGATCGTCGACCAGGTGACCGGGAAGGTCATCGTCGGGAACGGCTGCATCACCCCAGTGATCCAGGCGCGGATTTGGTCCTGGCTCTTGAAGACCCCGAAGTGGTGCTCGCGATACTGAGCGTCGGTGGTGAACTGATCGGACCATTGATCCCAGTCACCGGTAGTGACCGCAATTTCGCCACGCTTGCGGTACTTCTCGAACTCGGCAGCGACCTCTTCACGTGGGAACGCAGGGGTCGGCACCTCGGGCGCCCATCCCTCGATGCCCTCGAGTGTCCGGTCCTGCGGGGTGCTCTTGCGACCACCGGCCTTGAGCCAGTCACCGAAGACCTTCTCGGCATCGGCGGGGTTGTAGTAGTCACCCTCGAAGCTGAACTTTCCGTCACCCCCGTACTGCAAGAACGTGGTGTTCGGGAAACCGAAACGCTGTCCAGTGCCGGTCGGATCGGGAAGGTTGTTCCAGATGTAGAAGGCAATGATGTCGCCCTCGATCGCGGCCCATTCGATCCACAATGACATCGACGGGTAGTCCTTCATCGTCGGGACGATGAAGTTCTCGATCGCTGCGCGCCCCTCGAAAAGGCCGAGGTTGTGCTCTTCGTACCGGGCGTCCTCGGTGAACATCGCGGCCCATGCTGGCCAATCTTCATCCTGCACGCCGCACTTTTGGAACTCGGCCCACGCCGCTTCGACTTCAGTACGTTCGTGATTCCCCATGTCGTCTGCAACCCCTTCTCGACCGGACCGGGCCAACGTAGCGAGACGAGGATGCCGCCGACGCAGCGGACAATCTTCTCTCATCGGTTCGATCACTCATCATCCGGTGGACAACAACGGTGTCGATGGTGGGCTCCGGATCGCGCCGGGCCGACATTGCTGATGGCCGAGAACGCTGGCCACCTCGCCCCGGTGGCTCAGGGTCTGAGGCCGCGGCCGATGACCAACGGAAGATCGAGTGGATGGACGGCTCCCGGCTTGGCCGCACACACCGCCGGAATCGAATGCACCATCCTGCCCGCGGCGGTGGCGTTACCACCCTCGGCCGGATTACCGGTACCGTCGTCGGCTTCGACGGTGACTGTGATCGACGGCCGCCCGCTGACAATGACCCGGTGACAGCCGAGCCGCCCGTTCGGTGCGCTCGGTAGATGCGGCGACGTTCCGGGAACCAGCCGGGTGACGTGTTCCATGACGATCCGCGGTCGGCCCCCGATAATCCCCTGCACCTCGAAACGGAACGCACCCTGCGTACCCGCCTCGAACGTTCCCATGCCCGGCACCTCGACGGTCTCCTCGAGCGCAAAACGTTCGACGCTGGTAGTGATGTCGTCGATCACGAGCCCGAGACCGTCAGCCACCACACGGATCATTCCACCCCAGATACCGATCAACACGTTGTGATCGAGCAAGATCGGCAGCTCGTCCATCGGTTGGCCGAAGCCGATCAGGTAGCGCACCGCATCCGGTGCGTGATACGTCTCGTAGCAGAAGATCTCCTGTGCCCGGATCTCGTCGATCTCTCCGGCGACACCCGACAGCACCAACGGGAGAAGATCGAGGGCCCAACCGGGATCGATACCTGTGACGAACACCGAACTGTTGCCGGCAGCGCACGCTGATTCGATCCGGTCGCGCAGCGGCTGTGGCGTCGTCGGCGGATGGATCAGGTCGTAGACGGAGGTGGTGACGACATTGACGCCGGCGCGCAGGCATAATTCGATATCGGCAATTGCCTCCTGGGGACGGAAATCACCGGAAGCGCAATACGCAACGGCATCGGGCTTCAGCGCCAGGACAGCAGCGGCATCGGCGGTCGCCAATACGCCTGTCGGGCTCACACCCGCAAGTGTCCCGGCGTCGACGCCGACCTTGTCGGGATTGCTCACAATGACCCCCGCGAGTTCGAACTCACTGGACGCCAGCACAGCACGAATGACCGGCTTGCCGACGTTTCCGGTTCCCCACACGACAACTCGACAGGTCATACGACACCCCCTTGGACTTGCGAACGTGCGAACGATAATCGAGGCTGTCGTCGTTATCGCCGTCGAGGCGTACGTTCGAAGCGCCCGGACGCCGTCAAGTGCCATGTGGGGCACCCGCTCCAACTGGCCCGGTTCGCCAGTAACAACTGTCCGGCAGCCGAGAGCCTCGAACGGCAGCTCTTGGACAGAGCGGTCCGGTAACGTCGTCCGGGTCGATGACCTGTTGGAGGCCGTGTCATGTCCATTGCGCAGGTCGTCGCCTCGAGTACCAGTCGTCCCGAAGCAATGGTGGCCGCTGCGGTGTTGAACGTGATGCGCGCCGATGGTCGACCGTGCCCTTTCCGGCACGCACTGGGAGCCTTCACGAGCCGTCGCGCTGCTGGAGCGCTTTCGTGCCCGCCAACCAACGCGCCGACCTTGCGACAGAACGATGCAAACGCCCGGTCCATCGTGCACGAATTGTCGAACGGGATGGCTGACGGGACGATGGGTGTCGCTGATGCCTGACGCTGATGCAATCGTCCTCCGCGAGCATGGTGGCCCGGAGGTCCTCCGGATGGAGACCATTCCGCTCGATCATCCGGCATCTGGTGAACTACTCGTTCGCCAGACTGCGATCGGCGTGAACTTCCACGACTGCTACGTCAGGTCGGGTCTGTACTCGACAATGACGCTGCCCGGCGTGCCCGGCCTCGAGGCAGTCGGCGTCATCGAGGAGATCGGACCGGGGGTCAGGGGCTGGACGATCGGCGACCGAGTCGGCTGGATCAGTCCTTCATATGGTGGATACGCATCGCGGCGGATTCTGCCGGTCGGTCTGGCGCTGGGGCTGCCTGACAGCCTTGGCGATGCCCAGGCCGCGGCATCGCTGATGAAGGCTATGACCGTCTCGGTTCTGGTTCGCCGCGTTCACGCTGTCCGGCCCGGCCAACGTGTGCTCATCCACGCTGGCGCGGGCGGAGTCGGGCAGTTGTTGTGCAACTGGTGCAACTACCTCGGCGCAGAGGTGATCGCGACGGTGGGCAACCCCGCAAAAGCAGACGTCGCGTCGAGCGCCGGTGCCCACATCGTCATCGACTACAGCAACGAGAACTTCGTCGAGCGCGTTCGCGCTGTCACCGATGACCAAGGCGTCGACGTGGTCTACGACGGGATCGGAAGAGACACCTTCTCAGGGTCGCTCGACTGTCTCGCGTACGAGGGCACGCTCGTCAACTACGGACAGGCATCCGGTCCCGTCGCGCCGTTCACGCCATCGGTATTGGCGACACGATCGCTGCAGGTTGCACGACCGGTCGTCTTCCACTACACGCGTACCGACGATCGTCTGCATGCGTTGGCCAGAGACGCATTCGATGCGTTCGAGGCGGGCGTCCTGCGGCCCCTCGAACCGCTTCGATTGCCGTTGGCCGAAGCGGAAGACGCCCATCGATTGCTCGAGAGTCGACAGAGTCCCGGCGGCATCGTGCTCGTCCCGGGCGATGCCTCGCTGACACAATCGAGACCATGACCCCCGACCAATGCAGATCGGCATGTGATCTTCTCTATGCGAACTGGATGGACAAGACGCGGATCGAAGCGCTGCCACCCGACCTGCGGCCGACGACACGAGGCGAGGCGTACACCGTTCAGGCGATGTACGACTCACACAGTTCGTGTCCCCTCTTCGGGTGGAAGATCGCCGCGACCAGCGCGGCGGGTCAGGCGCACGTCCGCGTCGACGGGCCACTCGCCGGTCGACTTCTGGCCGAACGCGTCATCCCAGACGGAAGCTCGTACGAGCTCGGGCGAAGTCACATGCGGGTGGCCGAGGTGGAGTTCGCATTCACCGTCGGCGAAGCGTTCGCAACGCGCACGGAGCCGTACTCGCAGAACGAGGTTGTGGCGCGGGTGGCAACGTTGCATCCGGCGATCGAGTTGCCGGATTCTCGCTACGACGACTTCGAGACCGCGGGAATGGCGCAGCTGATC
This sequence comes from Actinomycetota bacterium, assembly GCA_043747765.1. GTDB lineage: Bacteria > Actinomycetota > Acidimicrobiia > Acidimicrobiales > Ilumatobacteraceae > WLMZ01. Next base: position 6,308 of record JAYTOM010000413.1, on the reverse strand, counting down.
GCCGACAACGCGTGCGCTGACAGCTTCGTTCTCGGCCCGGCTGCTCCTGACTCATGGCGGATGCTCGATCTGTCGAGACACCCTGTACGAGCGTTCGTCACCGACCGGCACGTTGGTGCCGAGAGGATCATCGACGGTGTCGGCGCCAATGTTCTCGGCGATCCACGCACGGCCCTGACGTGGCTCGTCAACGAGCTGTGCGCACACGGCATTTACGTCTCCGCCGGGCAGGTCGTCACCACTGGTACCTGCGTCGTACCGATTCCGATCGAACCCGGCGACCTGGTCGTCGGCGATCTCGGGGTCATCGGGACCGTCTCCGTGCGGATCAGATGAGGGACAACGTGCCGGCGTCGGTCGCCGAGCTGCCACCGTCGTAGCTCACGACGGCACCGAGTCGTCCAGGCGTTCCTCGTCGGGCTTCGAGACGTGGCCACGAAATCGATCGGCTCCGGTCAGATCGGCAGCACCTACCGGGGCCAGAAATCCGCCGCCTGCTCACTGCTGAGGGCGGCCTCGCTGCTGGCAACATCGAAGGCGCGTTCGCTGCTGCCGACGACGTAAACCACATCGCGCCGGAGCGGCTGCTCATCCGGCAGCGGGCCGCGCCCAACCAGCGGCAAGGGTTCAGGCGACATCGTTGAGTCGGGTTTCGTATTCGGTGGCGAGGTCGCGTAGTGCTCGGCTGCTGTTTCCGGTGAATGATGAGCCGAGCATCAGCGCGAGTGTGGTGGGCTCGAGGTCGGCGAGTTTGAGGATCGTTGGAGCGGTGTGCGGGTGAGGCAGGTCGCTCCGAAGACATCCTCGGCGAACGCTGCCAGCGTGACGATGTCGTCACTGGTGGTGGCGGGGCCTTTGCCGAAGTGGGTGAACAGATCACCGCAGAGCACGGTGCGAGTGGCCTGGTCGAAGAGCACACGTGCTTCCCAGCCGTGCGGCACGTGAGGTGTGCTGATGTGGACGATGCTGTGCCGCCAAGTTCGATGACCTGACCGTCGGCGAGCGGTAGCGGGGCGCGGTCGGCGCGGTCGTTGAGCGACACCATGCATCCGAGTGCGGCGAGCGCGCAATCCTCACCGGCGGCGAAGCGCCATACGCCAACCAGTCGCGAAGGAACCGGCAGCAACGACCGCTGTGCCGGTCACCGCGGTGGTGCGGCGAACCATGGTCTTGGTCTTGAGCGCGAAGATGACAATCGGCCAGCCGCGCTCGATTGCGATCGCGTTGAGTCGTTTGTCGGGGTTGACGGCGACGGGATGTCCGACGGCTTCGAGCATCGGCAGGTCGCTGATCGAATCGGAATATGCGTAGCACTGGCCGAGGTCGAAGGATTCCCGGCTGACGACCTCTCGTATTGCGTCGACCTTGCCCGTTCCATAGCAAAAGGGGCCGGCCAGCACTCCGGTGTACACGCCGTCGACCACCTCGGAAATCGTGCCGATTCCTTCGGTCATGCCCAATGCTTTGGCGAGTGGTTCGACGAGTTCTTTCGGCGAAGCCGACACGATGTATGTCGCCCGCCCGCTCCGCCGATGAATCTCCAGGAGCTTCTTGGACTCAGGTCGCACGCGTCCGAGTAGTCGAGGCACGATGGTTTCGTTGAGCCCGATCAGATCCTCCTGATGGACACCGGTCACCGCTCCGAGGATTCGCGCACGAACGCCGTCGGCAACGTTGCCGCCGCGATCGCCGTGCAGCTTGAACGCAATGGCGCCGATCGCGTCCCGGGCGAATTGGCGGGTCGGCAACATCTTCGCCCTCCACGCCGACATACCGAACACGAACGCTGACGAACCGCTGATCAATGTGCGGTCGAGATCGAAGAACGCCGCCGCAGGTCCGCTGCGTTCGAGTTGGCCGGATTCACTCATCTCACGGCCGACGCTATCCGGCCATGCGGCCAAGACGTGAGACAGGGAATCGGTAGCTGTTTACCGCTGTCACGTCATGCAACGTATGACCTGGAGCGCGCCCGAAGTAAGCGTCTCATTCTTGGCGTGGTCAGGCATTCTCCGTCTGGTCAGGTCAGCATTTGATCGAGCCAGGGCCGAATCGTGTCGTTCGTGACCAGACCCTCCAGAATGAAAGGGTCTTGCGTTGCAAACGATTCGGCCGATTCTCTGGACCGAAAGATCGCCATGTTCCCGCCGTCCTCGAACGGCCCGATGCCGATGACCTCGCCTCGCTGCACGAAGGCGTCGACGATGATCTTGCGACGCGGGTAGGCAGCCATGATCTCCTCCATCGACACGCCAGAATCCTTGCCCGATCAGCACGTGCTTCATCGTCTTTGCTCCACAGTTCGTCGGCTCTGCTATGCGCCGCCACGCTCATCGAATCCTCGGCAGCGGAACCTGTGAAGAGGTGATGACCGATTGTCCATTCAGATTCGGACGCCGGGCTTGTCGATCGCGGCCATCAACCCAACGGGCCTACCTCGAACCCAGGCCGATTCACAGCGCGGTGATGACCGAGCCGGTGACAGGGCTCATCGAATACAACGGCGCATCATCGGAGTCGTCATGCGGACTCCTCGCTCTGCACTTCGGGAAGGCCGCGACGGAGTCGTCCAACCGTCGCCGTGAACTGTTGCAGCGACCGAGCCGACACTGCGGTGTCGATCAGGGAGTCGAGTTCGGCAGCGAATGTGCGGTTGGCTGCGGTCAGGAGTCGTCGTCCGGCCGAGGTCAGTTCGATCACTGATGATCGCCCGTCATCAGGATTGGGTAAGACGACGACAGAGACCGGCTGCCTCGACCCGACCGCCGAGTTTGCTGGTCCCGCCGATCTAGATCGTGGGCGGCGCGCAGGCGAGAGTCCATAGCGTCCCACAGCTCGGTCTCGAGACGCACCAACTCGCTGAACAACTCGACCAACTCCGCGCACGACACTTGTCGTCGGCGAGATGCCCGACCCTGAACCCGACCACGGCGAGGTACGCATCGCCGTGTCCACCTCCGGGGATCAACCCCGAAGACGTGAAGAAACGGGCCGGCTGGCAGGTATCCACGATGCTGTTCGCGCGCGTCATCCCGCACAGCGACGGGGCCACCACCATCGACGCCATCGGCCTGGGTGTGGCCAACGAACGTGTCGGCCAACGCGTGTGGTGCTACGGCGCCCAGTCATAGCGGCCCGTCGGCACCGCGGGCTCGTATGTGATCGTCATCGCCGTGGTCCGCAGAGCGGACCAACTCGCCACCGCACAACGACTTGGCGCGCACCACAGCTTCCTCGCCGATGACCCGAACCTCAGCCGACACGTGCGTCAGGTCGCTCCGAACGGAGTGCACCGCATCGCCGACGTCGACTTCGGCGCGCACGTCGACTTCGACGCCGACATCCTCGCCGTCGGCGGGGCGATCAGCTCCTACTCCTCGTCCACAGACCGTCCCAGCATCCCGTACTGGGCTCTCGGATTCAAAGACATCACCCTCCGCCATCTCGGTAGCGACGACTTCACCCCCGACAGTCAAGGCCGCAGCCGCCGCAGCACTCTCCGAAGCGCTTATCACCGGAGACCTCCGCTCCGACATCGCTGCGCGAAACCCACTCGAATCCATCGCCGAGGCACACGAACACCTCGAACACAACGCACACGTCGCATCCTCATCGATCTCACCCGAAGCAGATGAAACCTGGCGATCGGCCACGTCAGATCGCGTTGGCGCCGCGATGCCCGTCTCATCGCAGGTGTCTGTCACGATTAGGCGGATGAGCACACCACTCAGGGACGACTCCGTGTTCGCTCTTGCCGCCCACGCTGCGCCTGATGGTGCGAGCATCGACAGTCTCGCGGGGTTCGGCGTCGACGTCGGGGTCGACCCCGAATCAACGCGTGGAGAAAGCATCCGGACTTGGTGGTGGATCGCGACGGGCGCGTTCGTGTCGCTGCTGATGCGTCTTCGGATGCTGTCGACGCCATTGACTGCCGACGAGGGCGGCTATCTCGCGATTGCCCGAGCGTGGGCACATGGCCGCGTGTTGTACAGGGATGTCTGGGTCGACCGCCCGCAGGGCCTTCTGGTGATATTCCGTGTCTGGGATTGGGTCTTGGGCGGCCGGAACGGCTCCATCCACGCGATGGCCGTGCTGTTCGGTGGCGTTCTGGTCGTCTCGACAGCGCTCGTGGTACGCGAACTCGCCGGACAACAGGCGGCACGCTGGACTGCAATCGTGTGTGGTGTCATCTCCGCCTCGCCGGTGCTCGAGGCGTACATACCGAACGGAGAGATTCTGAGCGGAGCGGTGGCGGCGGCGGGAATCGCCATCTGTGTGATCGGGCTTTCGCGTTCGCATCCGATCCGCTGGTGCTATGCAGCGGGGCTTGTCGCCGGTGTCGCCATCTCCGTCAAGCAATCAGGGTTCGACGGTTTCCTCGCGCTGATCGTCACTCTCGGAATGGTCGCTGTGTTCGAACCCGCAAGCCGACGATTGATGACACGAGCGGCTACAGCGTTGACGGCCGGAATGATGTCGATCATCGCTGTGCTGATGATTCACGCCGCCGTGACGGGCTGGTCGCGATGGTGGTTCGCCGTCGCCGGATACCGGTCCCAGACACTGAGTGTGCTCAACAATCCAGCGTGGGCGCGCCTGCGTGACACTGCCCGCTTCGGCCTGGTCGTGCTCGGACTCCCCCTCGTCGTGGCGACGGTCGCCGGCATCATCCATCTGCGTCGGTCTCGTCCTTCGCTGCGATCTGTCGTTGGCTCTCGTTCGGTGCTGTTGCCGATCTGGCTGACCACAGCAGCACTGTCTTTCCTCATCGGTGGCGGCTATTGGCGGCACTATTGGCTCCTGCTGTGTGCCCCGGTCAGCGCGCTGGCCGGCGTCGCCCTGGCACAGCTCCGCAAAATGAAGGTGCCGGTCGCCGTCATCGCCCTGGCGCCATGCCTGGCAGTGTCGAGCTGGGTGTACTTCGGCGACACAGCAACACTCACCGTCAGGGCGACAGCCGATCGCAGCTCTGCTGTCAGCCAGGAAATCGCCAACTGGTTCATCGCCCACCGACAACCCGGCGACAACCTGTACGTGCTCTGCGACAGTCCAGCAATCTACGCCGACGCACACCAAGACCCAGGCGTTGCATACCTGTGGTACCCGGAGTTCTACCTCGGACCCCACGCCCACGAGCGTCTCATCGCCTACCTGACCGACAACGCCACAGCACCCCGGTTCATCGCGCAAATCCAAACACCAGCCGGATGTGACCCGACAGGACAACTCACAACCATCCTCGAGAAGTTTTATTACCTGGTGGCCCTCAGTCCAACCACGATCCTGCAACGCAGGCTGTGACTACCGCCTGCAGATCGAGAGTCGCATCTACGCACGGTGGACGCCGCAGACGCGGGCGTCAGTCGCCGTCTTGAACTCCCGTGTCGGCGGGGTCGTCGCTGTCTTCGTCCGTGGCCCCATCCGTTTCGCTCCCTTCACCATTGGCACGGTCGGCCTGCGACATCGAATCGGGGGTGTTCCGGATGGACGGGCCGGTTCCTGGATTGTCCGGAGCTGGGTTCGCTGAGTTCATGCGGTGGGGATAGCCCATCCTGGCAGCCGTCAAACACAATGGATGCCGAGTCGCCCTGCCGTGAGCTGCAGTTCGTTCCGACGACCCGACAGACTGACCCGCGTCAGGGGCAACGCGAGGGCGTGTTTTTGCGCCGTGCTCGAACAATGACCGATCGCAACGACCTACGCGTGCGAACCGAAACCATGTACCCCGCACAAATCGGGCCGCCACCACTCGCTGGTCGCGACGCGGCCTCCGTTTCGAAAGGACGCTCCGGCACGCGGACGATTCGGCAGGCTGCAGCGGTGTACCACCGTGCGGCCTCAGGGCATCTCCAGTCACTCGAACATGCCGAGTTCGGATCAAGCCGAGTTCGGACCTCCACGATGAGACCTCCGATGGCGGTGACGTCGACGACCGCCGCTGCGGCCTGCATGAAGTCAATCCGTCTCCCGCTCGAGAACCCCTCGCACGCGTGTCACGTTGGTGTCACGCTCTGTGACAAGACGTGACAGATGGAAGGGGCCGAGTGCTGTACCTGTTCGAGGACTGCGAGTTGGACCTGGCGCGCGTCGTGTTGCGCCGGCAGGGCACCGAGACGCGGATCGAGCCGCAGGTATTCGACCTGCTCTGCTTCCTGATCGAGCTTCGCGGCCAGTTCGTCCGTAAGGAGGAACTGCTCGACCAGGTGTGGGGCGACCGTTTCGTCAGCGGGTCAGCGCTGACCACGCGAATCAAATCGGCCCGCCAAGCGGTTGGCGACGACGGAAAACGTCAGCACGTCATCCGCACC